>CACOMK010000001.1 GCA_902628305.1 uncultured Pelagibacteraceae bacterium
CAAGACGCACTTGCGCTATTGTTGCAGATGTAAAGTAGGCAACACCAACAGGTGGTGTTACTGATCCTATCAAAAATCCTACTATTACAACCATAGCCGCTTGTACCTCAGGAAAGCCTGCTTGAGACATAACATTTACAAGCACTGGACCAACAATGATAATGTTAACTGCTGAGTCCATTACCGTTCCAAGAAGAAAAATAAATAATATTAAAGCTAAAATAAATAATATTGGAGAATCCGCTAAGCCTAAAAGCCAAGCTTCAAGATCACCAATTGCTCCTAGAGAAGTAAGTAACCAACTAAAAGGTCCTGAAGCAGCTATTATAATAAAAACCATTGCTGAGTTACGGAATGCTCGTCGGAAAGCTCCTGTGCAATCTTTCCATTTGATAGTTCGATAAACAAATACACCTGTAAACAATGCAACCAAAGCCGTGATGGCTCCTGCCTCAACAACGGATGCGACACCTCCCATTACTGAACCCACTAAAACTAATGGTATTAAAAGAGCAAATGAAGAACGATATAATTCTTTACCAGCTCGACGTACTGAGAATGGTTCATCGCTACGCTCGAAGTTATATTTAACTGCAAAGTAATGGTTGATTACCATTATCACAACACCAATCAAAATCCCTGGTATAATTCCAGCTGCAAATAATGCTGCAATCGAAATCTCAGTTGCATTAGCAAGAACAATCATCATGATACTAGGTGGAATAATCCCTCCTATAGTGGAACTTACTCCTGTAACAGCAGCTGAAAATGCAGCAGGATAACCTGCTTTTTTCATTGCTGGTAAAACTAGTGCTCCGACTGTTGCGGTATCTGCTACAACAGAACCGTTCATGCCAGCAAAAAACATACTCACCAAAACATTAACTTGGGCTAACCCTCCTCGTATACGTCCAATTAATGCCCTACTCAAAGCAACTAAACGGTCAGTGATTGTTGCACTTGTCATTAATTCACCTGTTAACATAAAAAATGCAATGGCAGTCAATGGGACTGAGTCTATAGCGGTAAACATTTGACTGGGAATTAAAACAAGAGGAACAGCATCTGTTAATAGAATATAAACAAATGGTATCAGTATTAGTATAAATCCAATGGGAGCTCCTAATAGAATTAGAAAAAGGAGTACCACGAGTAAAATAATACTTTCCATAAATATTAATAAGTTATGATTTTTTTTTGGTAAAGACCATCTAATTCTAAAATAGAACTAAATGGTCTTCACATAGTTTTCTTTGAAGATTTATAAAGCTCCAGCTTTCTCTAACTGAGCTACAAATCCATCCATACCTTGTTCTAGAAGTACTCTCTTAGCTACTTCTGGTTCAAAAGTACCCTTAGCGTCTAACCAAGCACCGATTGCACCTGCTCTCCACTTAGTCATTTCCGCTTCTGTTGGTACATACCACTCTTTAGCAGATGCTTTAATTGCATCTTCACCATTTTTAATCCAAGCGTTATCCAACTCGTTTACTTTTTCTCCATAAGCATCAGCTGCTTCGTGTAACCATTTTCTTTGTTGGTCAGACAATGCATTGTACTGTTTAGCATCCATCGCTAAAATATTTCCAGACCACATTCCACCGATCTCAGTGAAATATTTTGCAACTTCATGAAGTTTTGCTACATGCTGCCATGGAGTAGCAACATATTGACCTTCAACTACACCTGATTGAAGACCTTGATATAATTGACTCCAGTCATAAGGTGTTGGTGTTGCACCCCAATTTTTAACAAGCATGAACTCAACTGGACTTTTAGTAGTTCTCCATTTAAGTCCTTTCATATCATCTGGTTCATGTACAGGTTTAGTTGCATTTCCAAGTTGTCTAAATCCTCCACTTGAATATACAGAAAGGCAAATGTGACCAGCATTCTCAAGAGCTAGTTTACACTGTCTTTCAGCTAACCATTCATCAGATATTCTTTTAGCATCCTCTAGTGATTTGAAAATAAAGGGCAAATCAAAGATTGCTAATTCAGGCCCAAAGTTACCATAGTTTGCAGTAGAACTAGTCCATAAAGCTATAAGTCCTTGGTTAGCTTGTTCACCACATTTTTGCTCTGCACATAAGCTTCTTTGATAGTGTGGCTCAATTTTCATCTTACCACCAGATGCTTTTTCCATAGCTGGTATCAACGCCTGATCTATTGCGTCACCAATTGGCATACCCAATCTTCCAGTAGTTCCAAGCTTAAGAGTTATTTCTGCATAAGCAGCTTGTGCGAAGAAAATAATTGCAACCACTTTAATAAGTGTCTTGCTAATTGTTTTAATAAACATTTTTTTCTCTCCTCTTAGTTAATTTAAAGTATCAATTTAAATTAATTAAAGCCTAATTAAGTTTCCAATGCAAGTACACACACAAAAAAAAACTTCTCGAATCAAAATGGGATTACAATTTAAAGTTGTATTAATAATTTGATAGTTAATATATTTATTTTAGTCTCAAGGTATCTTAGACTAAATTTAGAAATAAAATAAATACAATTTATAGGAAAAATTTTATGAGTTCAGGTAATAAATACAAAATAATAGCCAATAAACTTAAATTTGAAGGAAGAGCATTTATTAATGGGAAATATGTAAATGCTATTGATGGCAAAAAATTTGAAACAATCAATCCAGCAACTGGTAAGAAACTATGTGCTGTTGCAAAATGTAATCATAAAGATGTTAACTTAGCAGTTAAGGTTTCAAGAAAAGCTTTTAATAGTGGAGTTTGGTCTAAAAGCTCACCTGAACATAGAAAAGAAGTTTTATTAAAATTTGCTGAATTACTTAGAAAACATGGTGATGAAAATTCAGTTTTAGAAAGTGTTGATACAGGTAAACTTATCACGGATTGTATTAATGAAGTTGCAAATGATGCCCCAATGCACTTTCAGTGGTATGGAGAATTAATTGATAAAGTATTTGGAAAAGTTGGTCCAACAGAACCATCTATAACTAGTTTAATTGTTAAAGAACCAATCGGAGTTGTTGCTGGAATTGTTCCTTGGAACTTTCCTTTAATGATGGCAGTTTGGAAAATGGCTCCAGCTCTTGCAGCTGGTTGTTCAGTAATAATTAAACCAGCAGAGGACACGCCTCTTACAGCAATTAGAGTTGCTCAAATTGGAAAAGAAGCTGGGATACCAGATGGAGTTTTAAATGTACTTCCAGGTTATGGTGATGTTGGTGAAGCTTTAGGTCGTCACAAAGATGTTGATGCAGTTTCGTTTACAGGTTCAACTGAAGTCGGTGGTTATTTTTTAAAATACGCAAGTAAAAGTAATTTAAAACCTGTTGCATTAGAGATGGGGGGAAAAAGTCCATTTATAGTTTTAGAGGATGCTAAAATCACTGACGATTTGATTGATAATGCTATGAATTCTGCATTTTGGAACGGTGGACAGAACTGTTCAGCAAATATGAGACAGATAGTTCATAAAAAAGTAAAAGATGAATTTTTAGATAAAATTTTTAAAAAAGTTAAAAAATTAAAAGTAGGAGATCCATTAGATCTAAAATCGAATATGGGATCAATGATTTCAAAAGGACATTTACAAACTGTTGATGGATACATCCAAAAAGGAATCGATGAAGGGGCAAAACTTTTATCTGGAGGAGTTTCAGATAATAAGCAAAAAGGATTTTATGCAAAACCAACTTTATTTGATGGATTAAAAGAAAATATGACCATCGCTCAAGAAGAAATATTTGGACCAGTGCTTGGTGTTTTAACGGTTAAAAATGATGAAGAAGCTCTAAAAATTGCTAGTAATTCTAAATATGGATTACATGCAAGTGTATTTACTCAAGATATAAATAGAGCATTCCATTTAGCTAAAAGTTTACCTTGTGGAACTGTATCAGTGAATACTTTTTCTGAAGGAGACATCAAAACTCCATTTGGTGGATATAAACAATCTGGTTCACTAAGTAGAGATCAAGGTACAGAAGCTTTAAATTCATTTCTTCAAACAAAAACAATCTGGATAAGTCATAATTAATTGATGATCAAACCATTCAAAATAAGTGTGCCTAAAAGCACACTTAATAATATTTATAAAAAAGTAAAAAACTATCCTTGGAAGATGATTGAAAATGTAAATGGATGGGAATATGGAACTAATTATAATTTTCTTAAAAAAATATCTCAATACTGGGTTTCAAAATATAATTGGAAGAAGTTTGAGAACAAAATTAACTCTTTTAAAAACTATAAGACAAATGTTGATGGTATAAATTTACATTTTATAATTGAAAAAAGTAACAACCATAAATCCAGACCATTATTACTTTTACATGGTTGGCCAGGTAGTATAATTGAGTTTTTTGATATCATTCCAAGACTTGCTCATCCTGAAAAATTTGGTGGAAAAATTGAAGATGGATTTGATGTAATTGTTCCATCTTTACCTGGATTTGGTTTTTCAACACCACTTAAAAAGGCTTTAGGTCCTAGAAAGATTGGCAAAATACTAAATAAATTTATGGTTAAAAATCTAGGATATAAAAATTATGCTGTACAAGGTGGAGATTGGGGAGCAACTATTGCATCTTGGATTGGTCTTGATAGTGCCAAAAATTGTAAAGGAATTCATATTAATTGCTTGCCGATTAGAAATCCAAAAGGTCCAAAAAATAATAAAGAAAAAAAATGGGAAAAAAAATTTAATTTCGATCAAATAATGCAAGAAGGATATAGAACTCAACAAGCTACAAAACCCCAAAGTTTATCTTATGCAATGATAGATAGTCCAGTTGGAACCGCAGCATGGATTTTAGAAAAATTCCACGGTTGGTCTGATCTAAAAAAAGGTAGAATTGAAAAAACTTATTCAAATGATGAATTAATATCAAATATAATGATCTACATAATAACTAAAAGTTTTAATACAGCTGCGTGGATATATTTTGGTAGAAGAAAAGAAGGTGGTCGATCTTTTCCAAAAAATTTCAAAAAAATAAAAGTTCCAACAGCGATAGCTGAATTTCCAAAAGAAATGCTTAAATGGCCTCCAAAATCATATGTTAAAAGAATATTTAATATTAAAAGATGGAAAAAATTCTCTAAAGGTGGTCATTTTGCTGCTTTAGAGGTTCCAAATTTATTAATAAATGATATTAAAAATTTTTTTAATCAAGATATAAAAATATTCAAATAATTGAAAATACTTTTACTAAAAAAACAAATCATTAAGATTTTTCAAAAGTTTGGTCTAAGTAAAGATCATGCATTAATTTCAGCAAATGCATTAATTAATGCAGAATTGGTTGGCGCATATGGACATGGTTTATCAAGACTTAAAATGTACTGTGATCGAATTTCAAAAAAAGTAATTAATCCAAAACCAACAATTAAAATTAAAAAAATTTCTCCTTCTATTTCTCATATTGATGCAAATAATAGTATTGGTTTTGTTGCTGCAGATTTAGGAATAAAAACTGCAATTAAACATGCAAAAAAAACAGGAATAGGAATGGTGGCAGTTAAAAATAGTGGTCACTATGGTTTGTCGGGTTATTATGCTGAACAGGCTGTAAAGAAAAATTTAATTACAATGATCTATACAAATGCACCCCCAGCAGTTGCTCCACACGGTGCATTAAAAACTTTGTTTGGAACTAATCCAATTTGTTTTGGATCCCCTACTGGTTCTAAAATTCCATTTATTTTAGATACCTCAATCTCAATGATTAATAGAGGAAAAATTAGAGTTGCAGCAAGAAACAATCAACCTATTCCTTTAGGTGTTGCTTTAGATGTATTTGGTAAACCAACCACTGATGCAAAAAAAGCATTAGCTGGAGTTCAATTACCAATTGCAGGTTTTAGAGGTTCTGGACTTGCCTGGATGGTTGATATTTTAAGTGGAGTGTTAACAGGTGGAAATCATGCAGGTAGAGTTAAAGACCCTTTTGACGATTTTTCGGGACCACAGAATATAGGTCATTTATTTATAACATTTAAAGCAAATTTGTTTCAAAAAAATTATAACCAAAGAATAAAAGACAATATTAAAACAATTAAGAAACTTCCTAAAATTAAAGGTATTAAAGAAATAATGTATCCTGGGCAAAATAAATTTAATCGATATAAAAAAAACTTAAAAAAAGAGATTTCTATAACGAGTATAATAAAAAAAGATTTGAAAACTTTAATAAGTTAAAAAAGTAAGAGCACCAAGGGAAACTACAACTGAAGATAAAATTATTGTTCTTTTAACTTTTTCTTTCTTTTTTTCCTCTAAAAGTCTTTGCTTAAGAACATCCACATTCACTCTAGTTGGAGCTTCAGAATTCTGAGAAGGGGTCTCTAAAATTTCGGATGTTCTATTTAAGCTTTCTGTACTCATAACCTACATAACCATTGGTTGAGTTGAAATTAAACCTCAGTATTGTCCAAAATGGGTTGACTTTGATAATTCTGTTGTCCATATTGGGTTTTTTAGATTATGGCCAAATTACCCAGTATTTCGTCACAAATTGATGAGCAAATAATTCATAAAGTTATAAAAAAAAATTTTGCTCAACTTGCCCCCTATTTTTACTCTTTAATAAGTAACTGGCTCATTAGAGCATACGAGCATTACAAAGACATCGATAAATTTATAATTATTATCTATCTAATTAACAAAGACCTCATATTTTTTAGAAAAAATGGCATAAAAATTGATTATGAAACTTTCTATAAAGATAAAACATTAGAAATAGAAAAGATTAATATATCAGATATCGCTAAAGATCTTCAAATACCAAAGGAAAGCGTTAGACGAAAAGTCTTAGAATTAGAAAAAAAAGGAGTTATTAAAAAAACAGGAAAAAAAATATTTGTTGATAGATCTGCCTTCTATGCCGCTCAAGCAAAAAATACTCTGTCAGAATTGAGTAATTTATTACATGAATTTAACAAATTATTAAAAAAAGATAAATTTGCAAAAGAAATTTTTGAAGTCAGCGATATTGCAAATTCAATAAAAGAAAACTTTTCTTTTTGTTGGTATCAATTCTACAAATTTTTATTTATTTATACAAACAGATGGAGAGTTGTAGTTAGGGATTTAGAAACTTTTTGTATTGGTATGCTTGTAATCATAAATGCGATGTATAACAAAGAATTTAAACCTTCTAAATCAAATTTAAACGCTTATAGAAAAGAACTTATGGGATCCGATTCCAGGGGTGTTAATGCAATGTCAATTTCCGAAATAACAAATATTCCAAGACCAACTGTTGTAAGAAAGTTAAAATTTTTAATAGATAACAAATTCTTGGATATAAATGAAAAAAAATTAATTTCTTTTAACGTTAAAGGAAGTACATTTCAAACGACTGCAAGTCTACAAAATAAAAATATTGAAAGCTTAAGTAATTTTATCTACAGACTTTTTAACCAAATTAAAATTATAAATTCTTAATTAGATCTTCTTAAAATATAAATAAAAATAAATCCTGTTATATACATAATTAACGCATAAGCAGCTGTTGGTATAGCGTATAATATATCAGTACCGAATATTTGTGTAGATACGAATATAGCTAATGTACCATTTTGTAATCCACATTCTAAGGCAATACACCTCATTTGTTTAACTCCTGAAGTAAAAGCTTTTGCAATGTAGTACGCAATAACCAGCATTGATATATTTAATATTAAAGCAATTAGACCAGCTTGCATGATGAAACTTATAAGATTTTCTCTTTCTTCATAAAACGCTGCAATAAAGAAAATTGCAAATAACACTATGTTAAGTTTGTTAAATATTCCAACTTTGGAAGCTATAAAATTTTCAGCAAATTTTCTAATAATCATTCCTAAAATTACAGGTACCGTTACAACTAAAAACATTTTTAGCGCTATTCCAGTCATTGAAATATTTTGAGAAACCTCTGTTATCCCTAACATATCTGCAGATGTAAAAATTATAAACGGAACTGTAATTATACTTAACAAACTAATTATAGCTGTTAAAGATATTGATAAAGCAACATCTCCGTCGGCAAATTTTGTCATAATATTAGATGTTACACCACCCGGAGCTGCGGCTATGATCATAACCCCTATAGCTATTTCTGGTGGTGTTTTTAAAATGATAATTAATAAGTAGGCAACTATTGGAAGAATTATTAATTGAGAGATAAAGCCAACAATAAAATCTTTTGGTGATTTTATTATTCTTGTAAAATCTTCTATCTTTAATCCCAGACCTAGGCCTAGCATGATAAGAGCCAATATAATTGGAGCGATTTTTGTTACAATTTCCAATTTCTTCCCCCTCTATAGACTATGAATATAACTTTTTTCTTAACGTTAATAAATTTTTTTTTCTATGTACATGTTGCAGTTTTTCCCATAATTGTACCAAAAATGTTGTCAAATAAAGAAATTATCTGTCCAAACAATTTATTAGATCTAGCTCATAAAAAAAAGGGAGTTAAAGTTGCAATTGTAAATGCAGGTAAACCTCTACCAATGTTGTCGGTTCAAGATGCAGTAAATGAAAACTTAATTGATCCAATATTTATAGGCCACGAAGTTGAAATACAAAAATGTGCAGAAGACATAAAATGGGATATCTCTAAGTATGAAATTATTCATGAACCTGTTGAAAATAATACTGCAAAAATAGCATCTAAATTAGCTAGCGAGAATAAAGTACAAATAATAGTTAAAGGTCATATCCATACAGATGTACTTATGAAAGAAGTTCTAAAACGTGAATATAATTTATTAGGAAAAACTAGACTTAGTCATATTTGGCATATGACAATTGATAAAGAAGATAGACCCCTGATTATAACTGATGGAGCTTTGAACGTTTTACCAAATATAAAAACGAAAATGCATATACTGAAAAATGTTATTAATTTTTCTAATAGAATAGGTTTATCAAGACCAAAGGTTTCTGTTTTATCGGCTACTGAAGAAGTTCTAGAAAGTGTTCCAAGCTCAATTGAAGCAGCAGAAATTACTAAATTAGCTAAAAATGAAAATTTAAATGCTGATGTTTTTGGTCCCTTAGCATTTGATAATAGTATTTCAAAAAAATCAGCAAACATTAAAGGTATCAAAAATATAGTTGCGGGAAATGCAGATGTATTGTTAGTACCAAGTGTTGAAGCTGGAAATGCTTTAGTAAAAATGCTTATTTATTTTTGTGGTGCATGTGCCGCAGGTGTAGTCATAGGTGGAAAGGTACCTGTTGTAATAACAAGTAGATCAGATGAAGCTCAAGCTAGGTTAGCTTCAATAGCAGCAGCTGTTGTGGCATTAGATTAAACTTATGTTGAATTAAACTTAATAATATCTTAAATAGGTTTAATTAATAAAGGGAAATCATGACAATCATATATATAAAAAAAGCAGAAAAAACAGCATTTACAGGAGAAGATGAAACAAGAAATAAAGTTAATACAATATTAAAAGATTTAGAAAAAACAAGAGAGGACGGGATTAAAGAGGTTCTTAAAAAATTTGATAATTATGAGGGTGATATAATTGTAAGTAAAGATAAAATTGAACAGATTACAAAAACATTAGATCAAAAAATTAAAGATGATATAAAATTTTCTTACGACAGAGTTAGAAAATTTGCAGAACATCAATTAGAAAATTTAGGAAAAGACTCTGAAGTTGAACTTTCGCCTGGATTAATTGCTGGACAAAAATTAATTCCAGTGAATACTGCAGGGTGTTATGTGCCAGGTGGTCGTTATAACAATATTGCTTCTGCAATTATGAGTGTAACTACAGCAAAAGTTGCTGGAGTAAAAAATATTATTGTCACTAGTCCTCCTAAAGATGAAAACGGTGCAAACCCAATAATAATTTATACAGCTAATTTATGTGGAGCGGATGTTATAATGAATATTGGTGGAATTGGTGCAATAGCAGCTTTAGCATATGGTTGTTTTGAAAATCCACCAGTGGATATGATTGTCGGACCTGGAAATAAGTTCGTTGCTGAATCAAAAAGAATACTCTATGGAAAAGTTGGAATAGATTTATTTGCTGGGCCAACAGAAATTGGAATAATAGCAGATAAAACTGCTGACAAAGAAATAATAGCTTATGATTTAGTGGGGCAAGCTGAACATGGTCCTGACTCCCCAGCATGGCTTTACACAACAGATAAAGAACTTTGTAATTATGTTATGAAAAGAGTTCCAGAAATTATTAATGAATTACCAGAACATAACAGAAATAATGCTGATGCTGCGTGGAGAGATTATGGTGAAGTAATTTTATGCAGTACAAAAGAAGAAATGGTCAAAGTAAGTGATGAATATGCTCCCGAGCATTTAGAGGTTCAAGCTGAAAATTTAGATTGGTATTTAAATACCTTAAAAAATTATGGATCACTTTTCTTAGGTGAAGAAACAACTGTTGCTTATGGAGATAAATGTTCTGGGCCAAATCATATATTACCAACAAAAGGTGCTGGAAAATATACGGGTGGTTTGTACGTTGGAAAATTTATTAAAACGGTAACTTACCAAAAAATGAATGAAGAATCTAATAAGGAAGTTGGCGCAGCAGCAGCAAGAATTTCTAGATATGAAGGTATGGAAGCTCACGCTAGAACCGGTGATGTAAGATTAAGAAAATATGGATTTTCAAACTAATTAAAAATTTTTATTTATAAGACTTTTGTAAAGACTTACAGCTATAAAATAAAAGTTACTTGTTACCCAAGCAAACATAAATGATAGTTCATATATTGGATTAATTTTTGTTTGCATTGAAAGAATAAGAAGCGCTGACGTTGTAAACCAAACTATTGTAAAAAATATTGAAATAATTCTTAACTTTTTTACTCTCAATGGGTGAATACATTTTAAAGGTGAAAATTTAAGAATTATTAACAAGATCAATATAATTAGATTTGAAAATTGGCTACTTCCAAAAATATAAAAATAAAGAACAACCACATTCCAAATTGCTGGAAACCCATTATAATAATTGTCACTAGTCATAACGTTCAAATTTACATAAGAATAAATAGAAACGAGAATTAAAATTGAGGGAATAAGTATTAAGAAGTTATCTGGTACTAATTTAAACCAATAAATTGTAATTGCTGGTACTATTACATAATTAAAAAAATCAATAATGCTATCAAGCATCTTGCCATCAATATTAGGAAAGTTTTTTTTCACATTAAACTTTCTAGCAAGTGTTCCATCAACACTATCTATCAAAAAAGCTAAACCCAACCAAAGAAATGCATTTGATTGATTATTATTCATAACCGAGATTAAAGCAAAAAAACCAGCCAATGCTCCAAAACCAGTTAATAGGTGTACGAATAAGGCAACTATTTTTTCATACTTAAATTCAGAAAATGTTTTGAAATTTTTTTCATTACTCATTTAAAAATTTTTTTTTATTATGATTTGAAATTTTATAATTTTTATTTTGATTGTTGATTTTTCTTCCATCTAATATTGATGCGAAACTATGATTAACATCTCTATGACCAGCCTCATCATCTCTTATTACTTTTACAACATCTTTTAGTGTTGAGTGAAGTGGTAAATTCCAATAGTTAATTGCAATTTCAGGAGCTGCTTGATCCTGTATTTTACCATTTTCTAACTCATTAAGATATTCCGAATAACTAATTACTGCCTCCTCCTCAAAATATCCCACAATTCTGTGAGCAGTTCTTTGAGAGATTATAAAAATAATCATGTACATAATTATAAAAATAAATTGAGCTATCATTATAATTAATCTCTCTAAAAATGTTGGTTTGGCAATCTCAATAAAAGTCATAAGATGCATTCTTTCGTTTGCAGCTTCGTCTAAAAGTATTTTAATCCAACCTTTATCATCTTCCATTTTTCTTAGAGATTTTAAGTGCAAAAGCATTCCAGCTACCATTCCTGGTACTGCAGCAACAGTTTCGAGTACAACTGCTCTATGACCATATCTTTTTTTAAAAAAAGTATCAGCCAAAAGCCTTAAAAATTTAGTAAACAATAAAGCAATCTTGTCACTAAAATTTTTGGGTTCAAAATGTTTATTTAAATCACTCATATGAGTATAGATAACTACAGTATAAAAAATTACTATGCGCTAAAATTGTCCTTAAAAAAGCTTTATTTTACAAGCTAAGATTTAATTCTTTTTCCATTTTCATCAAAAAGAAAAATATCCTTAGAGTTAAATCCAATTATATTTTCTATTTTATTTTGGCTCGAAATTTTTGCACTAATCTCGTGATTATCTATTTTAATATATGCTATTTTTTCATTACCTAAGTTTTCAACAAGATCAATTTTTGGCTCAAATATAAATTCACTTTCTCTAGATACATTAAAATGTTCAGGTCTGATCCCAATTAAGTAATTTTTTTTCTCTAATTTAACGTCAGGTATTGTCACCGTGTTGTCTAAAAACTTAATTTGATTACTTGATAAAACATTTTCATGAGACACCTCTAAAATATTCATTTTTGGTGTACCAATAAATTGAGCAACAAAAACATTAGCTGGATCATTATATATTTCTTCTGGAGAACCAACCTGTTCTATATTTCCATGATTTAGAATAACAATTCTATCAGCTAAAGTCATTGCCTCTACTTGATCATGAGTTACATAAATCATATTAGTTTTAATCTGTTTATGTAATTTTGAAATTTCAACTCTCATCTCTGCTCGTAAAGCAGCATCTAGGTTTGAAAGTGGTTCATCGAACAAAAATATTTTAGGATTTCTAGTAATTGCTCTACCAATAGCAACCCTTTGTCTTTGTCCACCTGATAATTGTTTTGGTTTTCTCTCTAATAATTCCTCAATCTTTAATATTTTTGCTGCCTGCATTACTTTTGTTTCAATTTCCTCTTTTGGTTTTTTTTCAATTTTTAAACCAAAAGACATATTTTCGTAAACATTCATATGTGGATATAATGCATATGATTGAAAGACCATTGCGGTTTGTCTTTTTGATGGATGAAGCGTATTAATTAATTGATCATTAATATAAATATCTCCTTCATCAATTTTTTCTAAACCAGCTATCATTCTTAGCAATGTTGATTTTCCACAACCAGATGGCCCTACAAGAACTAAAAATTCATCATCATTTCCTTGAAGATTAAAATCAGTTATAATTTTATTTGTGCCAAAAGATTTATGAACGTTTGAAAATTTTATATTAGCCATAAATTATTTTATTAACTCGAATACATCTATGTCAATTTGTTTTAGTATATGAATTATATCAATTGGCACCCAGTTTTCTCTGATCTTTCCCTCATCATGGTGATAAAAATCCATTACTCTCATCGTTACATTTTGATTGTTAGATTTATATCCCAACCAATGATCTGATCCATAAACAGCTTGTATACTATTCCAACCAGCTGTTAATGAAAATTTTCCATCTCCTAATTCACAGTAATGTCCAAGTTTCCAATAATTTCTTTCTTTGAATGTTTTTCTAAAAGGCATTTGATGATTATTAATAAAACCTTCTAAAGATCTCGCTGTACCAATGCCACTTGGACCATACCAAATCATTTTATCATGCCAGTAATCTGATTGTGGATGATTTTTCAATTTCTCTCTAAGCTCATCATCTGATTTACATTCAAGTTCCGGTTTAATATTTAAACTTCTCTGCATTATTAATGATTGTTCTAAACTAGCTTGTGAAATTTCAAAATTTTTTTCAAAAAAATTAACACCATCTCTATTAATTGGCTGAAGCCAGTTTCCTTCTGCACCTCGGGATTTGTTCAATGGATACTGTCCACATTGTAACATCAAATCCAAAAGATCAATTAATATATGGCTTTCAATAATTTTATTATTTTTGAGCTCGTGAATCTCACAACATTTAAGATTTATCATTTTATTATTTGGGGATATCCCTAACCATGATTTCTTAAAACTGCCAGATAAAGTTGATATAGAGCCAACTTGTATTTTATCCCTAAATGTTCCTCCAATTACAATTTGTTCTCTTCTCTCAATATCTGGAAAAGAATTAAATAAAGGTTTCCAAAATTTTTCTTTAAATTCATTCAGGCCAGAAAATTCGTTAAGTGGATAAAAACAATTTACTTTAATATTGTTAGAAAATGCATTTTCCAAATTCTCATCAATTTTAGAAATTCCATTTTTAAATATTTGTTTTAAATAACCTCTTACTTCAAGCTTATTTTTAAAATTTTCCTCAGGAGAAATAATTAATTTTTTTACATTCTCCTGTCCTTTAAGACCTGTATCAAATTGCTCTATTTGCATATATAATTAATTGTTTAAATCTAGTATCACAAAATATAGTGTAAAAAAATATGAATAATCGTTTAGCAAAATTTGAAGATCTAGTCCCAAGCACCCTACCATTTGTAGAAGGTAAGCTTGAGGGTCACAAAGATAGAAAAAATTATTCAATCGTAGGTCCTGGTGTTGCAGAGGATTCAGGACAGTCTGTCAAAATAGCAATGCCACATAGTTTTAATTTAGGTGCAGTTTCTGCAAAGCCAAAAAATGGATCAGGATTGCACAGTCATACTACCGCAGAAGTATTTTTAGTTTATTCTGGAAAATGGAAATTTTATTGGGGTGCGAATGGAAAAGATCAAACCATATTAAGTGCTGGAGATATAATTTCGATGCCAACAAATATGTTCAGAGGATTTGAAAATGCAGGTGATAAAGAGGGATTAATGTTTGTCGTGCTCGGAGGTGATGATCCGGGAATAATTACTTGGGTGCCTAGTGTTTTGGAAAAAGCAAAAGAAACTGGAATGGCTTTACTTGATGACAATTCTTTAATTGATTTATCTAATGAAAAAATACCTGATGGTAAAGAACTTTTAAAACCAATAGACTTAGAGGAAATTAAAAAGTTTGATGATTATAGATTGGATGAACTTTCAAAATTTATTTGTAAATTTGAAAATAGAAAAAATTTTGAACAAGAAATCACGCCAGGATTATTTTTAGTTCAAGTGCTTGGAAATAGCTTTAATAATCAAAATTTTAAACCAATAATTAATCAAAATACTGGTTTTAATTTAAGTTTATTAAAGGCAAAAAATTGTAATGTTGAAAATATAAAATTTGATAAACCTACAATATTATTTTCACAAACTGGAGATTGGAAAGTGAGAATAAATAATACTGAAATATATTTAAAACCAAAAGATACTTTTTCAGTACCTATAAATTCAAACTTAAGTATAAAAATTGATGAACAGCAAGATTGTTTTTTAAATTGTGTGTCTCAAATTTAATGAAGGGATTTGATAATAAATATAGGGACTTTCCAGATTACATTCTAAAAATTACAAAGCAAATTTGGGAGGGAAAGGATGTTAACTCAATATCGGAATTTTACTCTAAAGATATACCTGTAAGATCTCCATTTGGAGTAACTTATGGAAACAAACCAGTAATAGAAGCAACTTTTGCAACACTAAAAGAATTTCCAAATCGTCAACTTTTAGGAGAAGAAGTCATTTGGAATGGAAATGATGAAGAAGGTTATCATTCGTCTCACAGAATACTAAGTAAAGGTACTCACTTAGGAGATGGCTTTTACGGAAAGCCAACCAAAAAGGATATTTACTATAGGGTAATTGCAGATTGTGCTTGTAAAAACAATCAAGTTTATGATGAATGGATCGTAAGAGATCAAGGTGCAATGGTTAGACAGCTTGGATACACTCCAAAAGAATTTGCTAAACAGATAATAGAAAAAGAAGGTGGAGAAACTACAGCAAAAAAAGTATTTGATTTAAGTTCCGATATGAAATCTGAATATACGCCATTTAGTTTTGAAAAAGATAGTATAGGTGAAAAATATTCTCAAATTTTAAAAAATATTTTTTCAGAAAATTATAAATTTACTGATTATGCAAGAGCTGCAAGTGTTTTCTGGCCAGGTAATAAAATAGGCCACGGAAGAGAGGAAATCTCAAAATTTTGGAATTCTATAAAAAATGCACTTAAAAATATTAATTTTTCTATTGAGCATGTTGGTTGGTTAGAGGAAGAAGGTAAAAATAGTAAGGTATCAATAAGATGGTTTTTAAATGGAATGCACGCTAATAATACCAATGAATATGAGCAAGCAACTAATAAAAATATTTTTATCATGGGAATTAATCATGCTGAAATTGTTGATGGAAATATAATTAGAGAATGGGTGTTATTTGATGAAGTTGCTATTTGGAAGCAATTATTAATGAAATAATAAAATGAGTAAAATTAAAACAACACACGTTGGAAGCTTACCAAGATCAAATGATTTATCCGAACTATTATTTAAAAAAGATAAAAAGGAAGAAATAGACTCTGCTGCATTTGATGAAATAGTAAAAAGAGATGTAAATAATATTGTAAAAAAACAAATTGATATTGGTATTGATTTTGTCAGTGATGGAGAAATGTCAAAAATAAGTTATGCAACTTATGTTAAGGATAGACTTGATGGATTTTCAGGAGAGAGCGAGAGAAAAGCACCAAAAGATTTAGACGACTTTCCCTCTTTTAAAGAAAGAATAGCAAGAACTGGTGGTACACCAACTTATACAAGACCTTGTTGTACTAGTGAGCTTAAAATTAAAGATAAGACTTCTCTTACAAAAGATATAAACAATTTTAGAGACTCTTTGAATGCTAATAATCATTCAGGTGGATTTATGAACGCAGCATCACCTGGAGTAATATCAGCATTCTTACCAAATAAATTTTATAAAACTGACGATGAATATTTAGAAAATTTGTCTAACTTAATGAAAGATGAATACGAGGAAATAACCTCTAACGATATTCAATTACAATTAGATTGTCCTGATCTCGCTTTAGCGAGACATATGACATTTAAAGATCTTTCAGAAAAAGAATTTCTTAAAAGAGCAGAGAAACAGATTGAGTGTCTTAATAATGCAATTCAAAATATAGATAGTTCTAAAATAAGAATGCACATATGCTGGGGTAATTATGAAGGGCCTCATCTATATGATATTTCTCTTGAAAAAATTATGCCAATTGCTCTTAAGGCAAACGTACAAACTTATTTAATTGAATCATCTAACCCGCGACACTCTCATGAATGGCAAATTTTTGAAAATTTAAAAATTCCATCAGATAAAATAATTGCACCAGGAGTAATAGATTCCACAACTAATTTTGTTGAACATCCAGAAGTTGTAAAACAAAGAATTATAACATATTCAAATGTAATCAATAAAGATCAGTTAATGGCTGGTACTGATTGTGGATTTAGTACCTTTGCTGGTTTTGGAAATGTAGACGAAAACATCGTTTATAAAAAGCTTGAAGCTCTTGTAGCAGGGGCGGAAATTGCGTCAAAAGTGATTTAATTATCACTTTGAATTCACTCCAGTACTAGATATAGTTTTCAAACTTAAATTATAATTTAACAAACAAATATAGAGAGATAAAATATGAGAAAAATACTAGTTACTTTATTGTTTCTACTTTTTGGTACTTCTGCATATGCAGATTGCAATATTAAAAGTGGATCAATAAATATTTTGGCTAATGATTTTCCTGCATTAAGAACTTTCGTTGAAACTTCTAAACAATGTAAAGGAAGTGCTGATTTTAAAGTGACACACTCATCAGAGCACAATAAAATCGCAGTGCCAGCACTAACTGCAAACCCTTCTGAATTCTCAGCTAGAATTGCAGCAAATAGTTCAATTGTTCCTTTAATGAACCAAGATTTAATAAGACCATTAGATGATCTTGTTAAAAAATATGGAAAAGGAATACAAGACTCTCAATTAATTACAATAGATGGAAAAGTAATGGCTGTAGCATTTATGGCTAATACTCAACACTTGTACTATAGAGAAGATGTCTTAAAAGATATGGGTATTGCTGTACCAAAAACATACGAAGAAGTTGTTGCGGCGTCTGAAAAAATTAGAGCTTCTGGAAAAATGAAATACCCTTATGCAGCTGCATATAAAGCTGGTTGGAACTTAGCAGAGGAATTTGTAAACATGTTTATTGGCCATGGAGGAGAATTCTTTAAAGCTGGAAGTGCACAACCTAATATTAACAATTCAAAGGGCGTTGCTACTTTGAACATGTTAAAAAAATTATCTGAACTAAGTAATCCAGATTATTTAACTCATGATAGCGAAGCAATTAAAGTTGAATGGGAGTCAGGTAATGTTGCTTTGATGACATTATGGGCTTCAAGATCTGGTACTCTTTTAGATGATGAAGGAGATGCCAAAATTACTGCTGCAACAAAATTAACTGGTCCTGCAACAGTTGGTGGTGGAAACATTCCAGCTGCAACTTTATGGTGGGATGGTTTTACACTTGCAAAAAATAGATCGGACGCTGACGCTGAAGCAACATTTAGAGCTTTAGCACATGCAGCCTCAAATAAGAAAATGGTTGCTGACGCTGCTGACCAAGCTGTTTGGTTAGTAGAAGGATTTGTACCAGGGCCAAAATCTATTGGTGTAATCGAAGCTGTAAAAATGGGAGCAAAACCATATCCTATGTTACCACAAATGGGTTTAATGCATGGTGCATTGGGAAGTGAAATTGTTGAGTTTTTACAAGGTAAAGAGTCAGCTGAACAAGCATTGAAAGATGTTGAGGCTGCTTACATTAGTAAAGCTAAAGAACAAGGCTTTCTATAAAATCTAAAACTTTATAAGTGGGGATTTATTCCCCACTTAATTAAATTTCAAATGCCTAATAAAACTTTTTTCTGGTTTTTTTTACCTACAGGTTTGGCCATGATCCTTTTTATTGGGCTACCGATCATATCAACTGGAATACAATCTTTTTACGCACAACATGATCAAGTTGTAAAAGAAGTTAAAAAGTGTGATCCTTTTGGATGCACTGTTTCAATTGTGGTTGATAATGAGGAAACTACAAAAATCAGAGATGCAAAACCTCTTGGAAAGTTTAATGGATTTGGAACTTACACAGACAGAAATCATCTAGCAGTTGATGAAATAAAAAAATTTTGGAATGAAACTGAGAGTTTTGGGGCTTTTGTGGATCAAGTAACTAATCTACCTTTTTACAAAGCTCTAATATTTACTTTAACATACTGCTTATTTGTTACTCCAAATGTACTGTTACTTGGATTTATTATTGCATTAAGTTTAAATGCAGTTGCTAGAAAAATTAGAGGACCTCTAATCTTTGGTACAATTTTACCAATGATTGTGACACCATTGGTAGGATCGTTAGTATTATTTTGGATGATTGATTCTCAGGGTATAATTGGTGCAAACATCCAAAACTTGATGAATGATCCCTATTTATCACTAAAATCCTCTAAAACATTGACTTGGATAACCATCATAATTTATGGAATCTGGCATCATTCCCCATTCGCTTTTGTTGTTTTCTATGCAGCACTTCAAACGGTGCCTCAAGAACCTATTGAAGCAGCAATTATTGATGGTGCGTCTAGATTTCAAAGAATTAAACATATTGTTTTACCTCATATTTATCCAGTGGTTACTTTTGTGGCTTTAATTTCATTAATGGATAATTTCAGAGTTTTCGAGCCTATAATTGGATTTAGTGCTGAAGGAAGCGCACAATCTCTTTCATGGTTAATATATGATAATTTAGTCAACGAGGAAGTGATATTATTTGGTTCTGCCGCAGCAACTTCGATGATGACTATTATTGGTATTGCAATTCTTCTAGCACCAGTTTTGATAAGAACTTGGAAAGAATTTAAAACAGCGAGATAATTATGGATTATGGATTAGATACAAAATCAACTCGCTTAAAAACATTCAATACTATTTTTATTATTACTTGGTTGTTAATTGCTTGTTTTCCATTTATTTGGACTTTTTGGGGATCTTTTAAGGTAAGAGCAGACTTCTTTTCCAGATCTGATTGGTGGTACGCGATATCTGCATTTAATACTTTAGTTGAAACAGGTGGAAAATTTACAAACAATGCCTACACAGAAGCGTGGACTGAAGGTGAATTTTGGAAAGCATCAAAAAATACAATCATTGTAACAGTATTTGTTGTTAGTATTTCTTTATTTTTAGGAACTTTAGGTGCGTATGCTCTTTCAAGATCAACTGAAAAATATGCATTTTGGATTTTAATGATAGCTTTAATTTTTAGAGCTATGCCGCATATAACTCTAGTATCAGGATATTTGTTTCCTTTTTTTGAATTACAGATTTGGGGAATTCTTCCAACCACAATTGTTGTATTGGTGGCAATTAATCAGCCATTTACACTTTGGTTGCTTTACTCATTTTTTAAAACGGTGCCAAAAGAGCTTGATGAAAGTGCATTAATTGATGGTTGTTCATATTTTCAAGCTTTTAGACATATAATTATGCCTGTGATGTGGCCAGGTGTAATTACTGCAGGTTTATTTAGTTTAATGCTAGCTTACAATGACTTTACTGTAACAGCATTACTTCTTAATCAAGAAAATCATACAATGGTTCCAAAAATTCAAAGTTATTTGGGTACAAACCAACATGAAGGAAACTTAATGTGGGCAGTTTCAGCGGTTGTGTCTGCTACTGCGCCTCTTTTTATGTTAGTTATGTTTTTCCAAAGACAAGTTATTAGTGGCTTAACTGCAGGAGCAGTAAAAGGTTGAAATATTACAAAGCACTTTTTTTTGGTTCAATTGGATCAATTGTTGAAACTTCAGATTTACAAAGAAAATCATTTAATCAAGCTTTTATAAAATCAGATTTAAATTGGTATTGGACTAAAAAAGAATACAAGAAACTTTTAAATAAATCTGGAGGTGAAGATCGAGTCTCAAGATACGCTAAACAAAGTAATATTAGAGTTAATGCCAAAAAAATAAGAAGTCTTAAAACAAAAATATTTAATATTTATTTAAAGAAAAAAGAACTTAAATTAAGGCCAGGAGTGAAAGATTTAATTAATTTTTGTATAAAAAATAAAATTAAATTAGGTTTTGTATCGTCAACCTCATTAAATAATATTAATTCAATTTTTTATTGTTTAAGGAGTTCAATTAAAAAAAGTTATTTTAATTTTATAGGAAATTCGAGTCTAGTTAAAAAAAATAAACCAAATCCAGATATATATTTATTTGCTCTAAAAAAATTAAAACTAAAACCTGAAGAATGCATAGCTATAGAAGATTCACAAGAGAGCCTAGATGCTGCATTTAAAGCAAAAATAAAATGTTTAATTTTCCCTGGGAAATTTCATTCAGGTAAAAAGTTTCTAAGAGCATACAAAAAAGTGTTTAACCTAAATATAAAAATTATGAGGAAATAAAATCTTTTATAATTTGATTAAATTTATCACTTTGCTCTAAATGTACATTATGGCTACAATCCTTAAATATCACTAAACGACTATTTTTTATATTTTTGTTCAAAGTATCAACTTGTTCAAAATTATATGAAGTGTCTTTGTCTCCCCAAATAATAAGTGTGGCATTTTTTATATATTCTAAATTCTCTATTCCTCTCCAATTTTTCATTGCCAGCAATGCATTGTCAGCTGTTTCTAGTGAAACATTTTTAACTGCATTTAAGCAGAGGAAATAATTTTTGTCTTGATCCCCTTTTACGAACCATTTTTTAGGAACACGTGAAAATGAAATAGCTGTTCCATCTTTTTTTAGTTTTTCTCTTGTTTCATCTATAGTTTCAAATCTTCCTGGAATTTCTCCAATTGAACCTGTAGCAAAACAGATTAATTTGTTTACTCTGTTACCAACTAGTTTTGTTATTTCTTGGACAATCATTCCGCCCATTGAATGACCAATTAAATTAAATTTTTCAATTTTTTTTTGATCAAGGGTTTCTATTACTTTTTTAGCCATATCATTTATTGAACTAAGCGATTTAGATTTATAGCTTTCTCCAAAACCAGGCAAGGCAGGTACAATTACTCGACAAATTTTTGAAAAAAATTCTTTTTGATAACGCCACATTTCAGAAGATCCAAGGTATCCATGAATGAATACAAAAGGATAGCCTTTTCCTATGTCATCAATATAAATGTCTTTATTCTTCATTAACTAAACATTTCATTAATAATAAATAAAATCAAAACACTCATAAAACTAATGATGAAAATATTTATTATTTTCCAAATATTTTTATTTTTAGCATATTTTGATAAGTAATTGGATAGATACCCTAAAGTAAAAAAAAATAAAAATGATGCTATAGACGCACCTATGCCAAACGAAATTTTTTGATCTAGTTGATAATTTTTTGAAAAATTTCCTAAAAAAAATACTGTGTCAGAATAAACATGTGGATTCAGGTATGTAAAAGCTAATGTTTTAAGAATGATTTTAAATTTTGATGTACCTTCAATATTGCTATTAAAACTTACTTCGATATCAAAAGATTTTATTTTTGTGTAGATAAAATAAATTAAAAAAATAATTAATAAAATATTAAAAATTAATTCAATTATAGAATTGAAAAATTGATAAAAATAGTGAAATAAAAATATTCCTAAAAATATTAAGATTAAATCTGAAATTGAACAAATTAAACAAACTAAAAAGATATATTGTTTTTTTAATCCCTGCTCTATTACAAAAATATTTTGAGCTCCTATTGCTAGGATCAAACTAAGCCCAGTAAAGAAACCTAATACCAGGAATTCCATTTAATTTTTTAATTAATCTGGATTTGATGTAAGAGTTTTTATTTCAAGAATATTTTCGTTTGGATCTTTTACAAAAAAAGTCTCTTGCTCATATTTTGTACCTTTAAATCTTAAATACGGCTCATCATAATATTTGGTGCCGCTATCTTTTAATCTTTGTTTTAAAGCATCAAAGTCTTTTCTTGATAAATGCACACCAAAATGAGGTACTGAAACATTACCCATATCAACATCATGCCTTTCACTATCTAATTTATGCTCACTTTTATGAAGCGTAAGCTCATTGCCCCAAAAATCAACATCAGCCCATTCTTGAGCTGAATTATCAAGTCTACATCCTAGAGTTTCGCTATAAAACTTTTTTGCAAGCTCCAGATCACCACATGGTATAGCTAAATGAAAACAGTTGGTATTTTTATACATTCAAACCTCTTTAATTTGAGTAATTACTTACTATATAAAGCATATTATTTTTTAATCAACAGGCACAAAAAACTTAAAAAAATGAGTGATTTTTTACAATCAATAATTGATAGAGATCCAGCCGCAAAATCTAAGCTGAGTCTAATCTTAACTTACCCGGGTGTAAAAGCTGTTTTCTTTCATAGAATAGCAAATTTTTTTAGTACAGCTAAATTTCATCTTTTAGCAAGAATCATATCTCAACTTTCAAGATTTTTAACTGGTATTGAAATTCATCCAAATGCAAAAATTGGCAAAAATCTATTTATTGATCATGGAATGGGTGTTGTCATTGGAGAAACATCGGATATTGGCGATAATGTTACTATCTATCATATGGTTACTTTGGGTGGAATTGCACCGAGCATAAATTCAGATAATCAACGTAACATAAAAAGACATCCCACTATAAGAGAGGATGTCGTAATCGGATCTGGTGCACAGGTATTAGGTCCTGTTATTGTTGGTAGAGGCGCAAGAATTGGAGCCAACGCAGTAATTACAAAAGACGTTGCTGAAAATTCAGTAATGGTTGGAATACCTGCTAGAAGTGTTGGAATTGCTGACAGTGAATTTAAACCTTATGGTATTACGCCTGATAGTGATAAAAAATCAGATTAATGAATAACATACAAAATGATTTTATATCTGGAATAGGTAATACGCCTTTAATTAAATTAAGAGCAGCTTCAGAAATTACAGGATGTAATGTTTATGGAAAAGCAGAATTTTTAAATCCAGGTGGATCTGTAAAAGATAGAGCGGCACTTGCTCTAATAAAAGATGCTCAAGAAAAAAAATTAATTACTAAAGGTGGAACAGTTGTTGAGGGAACAGCGGGTAATACTGGTATAGGGCTTGGTCTGCTAGGTAATTCTCTAGGTTACAAAACTATTATTGTAATGAACGATAACCAAACTCAAGAGAAAAAGGATTTACTAAGAAATCTTGGAGCTGAACTAAAATTAGTTCCACCAAAACCATATAAAGACGATAATAATTTTGTAAAAGTAGCAGCGAGATTAGCCGAAGAACTAAGACCAACAAATAACAATGGTGTTATTTGGGCCAATCAGTTTGACAATACAGCCAATGCAAAAGGTCATTACGAAGGTACAGGTCAAGAAATTTGGGAACAAACCGATGGTAAAGTAGATGGATTTGTTTGTTCTTCTGGAACTGGTGGAACAATTTCTGGTGTCAGCAATGCTCTCAAAGAAAAGAATAAAGATATAAAAATTTATTTATCTGATCCAAAAGGATCTGCGCTTTATAATTATATTAAGAACGGTGAACTAAAATCTGATGGAGGTTCTATTACTGAAGGAATTGGATCAAGTAGAGTTACTGCAAATTTTGAAAAAGCAAAAATAGATGATGCGTATTCAATTGATGATCATGAAGCTCTACCAATTTTATATGACTTAATACAAAATGAGGGATTAAGTCTTGGAACTAGTTGTGGTATTAATATTGCAGGAGCTATAAGAATGGGTAAAGAACTAGGACCAGGAAAAACAATAGTTACAATTCTTTGTGATAGAAGTGATAAATACGCAACAAAAATGTTTAACAAAAAATTCCTAGAAGAAAAGGGTTTACCAATACCTAATTGGTTTTAATAAATTTTATCTGCTAAACCGTAACAAAGTATTCCACTAAGAAGTGTTAAAACACCTGGGGCGATTATCCCCTCATTTGAAGTTTTTTCTGTATGACCCAATTTATTAATTTTAATTGTATAAATTCCAACTAAGAATGCACAAATGTTTTGAGCAAATACTAAATTAAAAAAACCCCAAGTTCCCTGTAAACCTTCGGGTCTTATAAAACCTATCCATATAGCCATAAAAGTTGCACCAATGAATAAAGAGCCAAAAAATCTAGTCATACCTGCGCCAGTATCATCTATCTGAAATTTTTCTAAAAATTGTTTAGTAGCGAATACGCATTGATAGGCGTAAACAGCAAAAATTAGAAAATGAACAATGAAAATTATTAAATAAAGAATACTTCCAAATTTTTCAATCATAAGTGGATATTATCAATTTATAAATATAATTGATACATCTCAAAACACATATTTTACTTATTTTTTAAAAAAGTGCATATCTGTCACGCTAAGAAGCTAATAATAACATATATAATTAATTTACGACTATAGTTTAATAAGAACTCTTAACAACAGGAAGAAAATGAAAAAAATAATACTAACTTTAATTAGTGTTCTGTTTCTAACATCTGCGTATGCAGGTATGAGTGATGACAATAAAAAGAGAACAATTAAATGTACTGGAATTTACTATTCTAATAGCATGATTCCCCAAGGAGAACTTGAATTAGAAAAAATTGTTCATTCTTTTGCTGCCAAAAAATTTTTAAGCACATATTTAGTAAATGAAGGTGTTAATGAAGATAATCTTAATAAAGAATTAATAAAAGTTGTTGATGAACGTTATGGAAAACCATACGACGAGAATATTACAAAAGAATGTGATAGTTTTATTTATAAGTTAATACCTAATTCAGAAAGTGAGATTGATAAACTAGTAAAATCTGGGATATACTAAAAAAATAAAATAAGGAGAAAAAATGGTAAAAATAGTTGGATCATTTGACGTTAATGATTGGGCTCACTGGAAGAAAATGTTTGATGGACATTCTGGACAAAGAGAAGCTGCGGGGATTAAAACAATTTATGTAGGAAATGAAATAGAAAATCCCAACAAAGTTCATATTGTTATGGAAACACCTTCAACAGATACAATGCAAAAATTTATGCAAGATCCAGAGAATGCAAAAGTAATTGAACAATCTGGACATAAACAAGAGACAACAGTAATGGCTGTTTGTTCTGATTAATATAAGGAGGAAAAATGAAAGATATATTGGTAGTAGGAAAATTAAAAGAAGGAAAATTTGAAAAATTTATGGGTTTTATGCAATCAGATGAGGGTATGGCTGAAAGAAAAAAGGTTGCTGATGTTTCTAAAACAATAGCAAGCGTATCGCCTGATAAAAGTACAGTAATGTTTAAAATTGTTGTGCATGACATGAACGCACTACACTCCTTTATGGATGGATCAAACCCTGTTTCAAAACCTATATTTGATGAAGTTATGGAAAGTTATGAAATTTATGAGTTATCAAAAGTCTAAAATAACTGTAATGAGTGAAAATTTTATGATTAACTCATCAGGATAAATTATAAACAGGAGGATATAATGGCTGGAGTAGAAGTAAAAAGCTTTAATAATGCAGATGAGGTAAATAATAACTTTAAAAACGCTAAAATTGAGGCAGTGAAAGTTGGAAATCAAAGGGTGATGAGACTCACCTTACAACCTGGTTGGCAATGGTCAAAAGATATAAAGCCTACAGTCGGTGGTGATAGTTGTCAGGCAACACATCTTGGTATAATTATTTCTGGTGCAGTTTGTGCAAAACATAATGATGGAACTGAAAAAACTTATAAAGCTGGAGATGCATATTCAATTCAACCTGGACATGATGGATGGGTTGTTGGAGATGAGCCAGCAGTTGCATATGAGTTTCATGGAATGTGGGGTGAATAGTGTCTAAATTTTATATTATTGGCAAAATTAGTCGTGACTTAGCAAAAAGAATGCAAAGCGACCCGGACGCAGATAGAGGTGCAGCTATAAAAGCTATTTGTGAAACTGTTGGAGTTAAATTTCATAGTTACGAATGGGTTAGAGGAAGATTTGATGTAATCAATGTAATTGAAGGAGATTACGAAAGTGTTCTTGGAATGAAAGTTGCAATTATGAATGCAGGTTTAATGGAAGATATTATGATTCATGAAGTTTTTGATTATAATAAATCTTTTAACAAAGCTGCGGACGCTGGAAAAAATTTTAAAAAACCAGGTGAATAAATAGAAAGGAATAATATGTCTATATTAGAAAAATATAGTGCTGCTTTAAAAAATAAAGATGAAGCAGTAATGAATGATCTTTTGCATGATGATTTTAAATTCACAATGCATAAGTCAGGGAATGTTCTAAATAAAGGTGATGTTATAAAATGGGCAATGAGTGGTGACATTAATCAAGATAAGGTTAGAATTGTCTACGAAAATGATGAAGTTGGTGTTCATCATTCGTTAGTGACTTTTGATGATGGAAATGTTGAGGCAGTAATGGCAGTTTATAAATATGATAACGGAAAAATCATAAGTTTAGAAACTGGCGCTACTCCAATGCCAAAATAAGTGAGTGAAATTGATTTTTATTTTTCGATAGGAAGCACTTACACATATCTATCCGTAACTAGAATACTTGATGTTGAAAAGCAACATCAAGTAAAATTCAATTGGAAACCTTTTTCAGTAAGAGCAATCATGAAAGAGATGAATAATATCCCTTTTCCAAAGGATAAAATGAATAAAGTCAATTACATGTGGAGAGATATTGAAAGAAGAGCTGAAGGTTACGGTTTTTTTGCTAAAACACCAGTACCCTATCCATTATCAGAATTTGATTTAGCAAACCAAATTGCCATACTTGGTTTTGAAAAAGGTTGGGGTGAAAAATTTGTTACTATTACTTATAAAAAATGGTTTCAGGAAGGTAAAGAACCAGCGATTGAACCAAGTATTTCTGAAGTTTGTTCAGAATTAAACTTAGATAAAAATAAAATCATCTCTGAAGCAAAATCCTCAGATATAGAGACAACATATAACGAAAATACAAACTCAGCTCGTGAAAATAAAATATTTGGTAGTCCATCTTTTGTTACGAAAAATGAACTCTTTTGGGGTGATGATAGAATGGAAGATGCTATTAATTGGTCACTTAAATAATTATATAAATTCTGAATAAATTCATTTAAAGTCTTTGCATGAGTCTTGCTACTTCGTATTTATTTTTAGGTATTGCAGTTTTTTTGGGTGTTACTTCAAATAGCTTTGCAAAAAGTGCTGAGGGATTTACTCTTCTTTTTCCAAGTATAATTACAGCAATCACTATTGTATTATGTATGTATGCTCTTTCATTGGTAATGAAAAATATTCCAATGGGAATAACTTATGCTTCCTTTGCAGGTTTAACAATTATAGCAACTGTTGTTGTGGGTATAATTCGATTTAATCAAGTGCCTAATTTATACTCATTAATTGGTTTAGCTTTTATTATTGTTGGTGTTTTAATGGTCAACCTGCTTGGTAATAATTAATTATGATTAATAAAAAATATGCTCAACCATTATTTATGATTTTAATGTCCTTAGGTATGAGTATTATTATGAGTGGTGTGGTTGTAGCTGTGAATACAGGGGTCTCGGATGGTTTCTTTTTTAGATGGGGATATTCTATAATGTTTGCGTATCCAATTGCTTTAATAGCTGCATTTACTTTAGCGCCTTTAATGAGACCATTAGTCAACAAAATTGCATCAAAAGAATAAACATGAAACCATTATTAGGATATTTGTTTTTAGCCAATGGAATAGTGTTTGGTATTGCCTCAAATAGTTTTGCTAAAATATCTGATGGATTTACCAAACTAACACCTTCTATTTTATGTATTTTATTTATGTGTATTACAATGTTTTCAATTGCAAAAGCGATGTCAGCTCTTCCGGTTGGATTTGCCTATTCCACATACAGTGGTTTAACAGTTACAGGAGTTGTGCTTTTTGCTG
The DNA here is from genome assembly GCA_902628305.1 of uncultured Pelagibacteraceae bacterium. Taxonomy (GTDB): domain Bacteria; phylum Pseudomonadota; class Alphaproteobacteria; order Pelagibacterales; family Pelagibacteraceae; genus Pelagibacter. Next base: position 28,765 of record CACOMK010000001.1, read on the forward strand.
TGTTAAAATTTAATCAAGTACCTAATATTTTTGGAACTATTGGAATTATCCTTATTATTATTGGTGTAGTAATGGTTAATTATCTTGGTCGACTAAACTGATAATTTTTTAAAATTTCTGGTAACTCATGAATTCCTTCATCATCTAAAGGTAGTTCAAATTCATCTACGACATAGTTAACATCTAAAGTAGAGTATAAGTGAGGATACATATCTCCATTTGATGCCTGTTCCCAAAGTAAATGTTCAAGTTTAAAAGCATTTACTTTCAGTAAAAGTAAATTTTCAACTTTTGGATAGTGTTTTTTAAGAGTTTCCTCTACTTGATCCTCTTCTGAAAAATGAATGTAACCATCTGTAATATCTTTTTTAGACCCTTCGTAAGTTCCTGATTGTTTAGATTCTTGCCATTCTTTTTTATCTATAATTTTGAAAATAAATTCTAGATTCATATTACCAAGAAGAACCTGAACCTTTTAAGAATTCTATCTCTTCATCAGTGGACTCTCGACCTAAAATTTGATTTCTATGTGGATATCTATGAAACAATCTTATTACTTTTGTATGATCTTGCCAAAACTTTTTGATTTTATTATATCCCTCATGTTCTCTTAAATATTTGTTCAATAAATAATAAGCCATCTCATGGTCACTAATTTCCTCACTATGAATTAATGGCAACAACATAAAAAATCTTTGATTTTCATTCATAGCCTCGAGATAACCGGAATAAACTGCATCATTTACAATCAATCTAGTTTTATGATCTTGAGCAAAAGCCTTTTTATCGTTTCTAAACATGTTTCTTGAAAACTGATCAAACAAAATTACCAATGCTAAACAACTCATTGGATTATCTTGCCAATCATCATACTCATTTTGGCATGCAAGCTCATAATCATTTGAAAAATTATTTCTAATTTTTTGATCTAACTCATCATTTTTTTTAAATCGCATTTCTGAAGGTGTTTCTTTAAACCAGAAGTCTAGAATTAATTGTGCTCTCTCTGATATCATTTAGCAACTGGTTTTAATAATTTTAATACTTTTTGATGATTTTGTTTATTATTAGAAACAACTATATTCCCTCCTAACACAGGATTTTTATTATCCCATGTAGTTATAATGCCTCCTGCTGCTCTTATTATTGGTATCAATGGATGAATATCCCAAATTTTATTTGCACATTGAGCAACAATCTCTATTCTACCTTCGGCCATTTGACAATATGTTAAAGCATCAAAACATGGAAATTGCATACGTTTTATAAATTTAGAAATTTTTAATTGTTGTTTTAATGATAAGTGATGATGAAATGCAGCAGCTAATTTTGCATTTACGAAATTTACTTTTTTATTAACTGTTAATTTTTTTTTTTTATTATTTTCAAAAACGTAAGCTAAATTCTTATTTATATTTAAATAATATTTTTTCATTTGTGGAAAATTAGCTAATCCTAAAATAGGCTCTCCATTATAGTTAAGTGAAATTAAATTACTCCAACTAGGATTACCCACAACATAAGATCTGGTCCCATCAATCGGATCAATTACCCAAGAAAATTCACTCATAGTATTTTTATGGCCAAATTCTTCACCGATAATTTGATGACTTGGAAATTTTTTAGAAATTTTTGATCTTATAAATTTTTCAAATGCTCTATCTGATGTTGTAACTGGGTCGTAACCTTTGCCTTTCATCTTATTAGATATCTTAAAAGGTTTTTTTAACGCAGTGTTATAAAAACCTGTTAAATCTTTTGCTAATTTATTTAAAAAGCTAGCAAATATTGGATATTTTTTTATATCAAAATTTTTCACAAAGAATTCTTACTATTTAATTTATATTGATTAAAGTTAATTTTTAAATAATTCTAAGTATTTAATATGAAAATCGAGCTTATTCAGAATAAAGTTTTTTTCAATAATGGGTCTGAAAAAAAAGAAATTCACCCATTCTGGCTACGTGAAAGAGTTAATGGTGAGAAATTTTTAGACAAAGGAACTCAACAAAGACTTTTTGATCCAACCTTCTTAAAAAGTGATATTTCAATCAATAAAGTCAATATTAATGAGAAATTTTTAGAAGTTGATTTTAACGATGGTGCGTATTCAAAACTTGAAATTGATAAAATTTTTTCAGAATTTTCTAAAGAAGATATTGTAATTAATTCTATAGAAAAAACTAAATGGGATTCTAGCCTAGAAAATATTAAAAATTTTGAATATCAAGAAAATTTTTATGAAAGTAAAGAGATGCATGATTTACTTGTTTCTTTTTACAAATATGGATTTGTAATAATTAAAAATATTCCAACAACAAAAAACTATATTGTTGAATTTGCAAATTCTATTGGAAGTGTTCGAAGAACAAACTTTGGTGAATATTTTGATGTTAAATCTAAGCCTGATCCAAATGATCTTGCTTATACATCACTTGCTTTAGCACCTCATACAGATAACCCATATAGAAATCCTGTCCCTTGCATTCAACTTTTACACTGTATTGAAAGTAAAGTTTCTGGTGGATTGTCAACTTTGGTAGATGGCTATACAGTTACAGAAGATTTAAAGTATCATTATCCTGAATTTTATAAAATTTTAACTGAAGTAAAAGTTAGATTTAGATTTATTGATAAAGAAGTTATTTTAGAGACAATTTCGCCCTTAATTGAAATTAATGAGGATAAAAGTTTTAAACAAGTTAGATTTAGTCCTAGACTAGATTACGTTCCAATTTTAGATAGAGAAAAATTAGATATTTATTATCAAGCAAGAAAAAAACTATCTGAAATGTATAATTCAGATAAATATAGAATTGAATTTAAACTAGAACCAAAAGACCTAATGATGATGGATAATCATAGATTGCTTCATGGAAGAACAGCTTATGAGACAAAGGAAGGTGAAAGATTTCTACAAGGCTGTTATATTGATTATGATAGTACCGAGGGGAAACTTAGACACCTAAAAAGAAAATTTAATCTTTAAATAAATTTTCTATTTGTGTTTCAGCGTCTTTAATTGACTTCTCGTAGTCTAGTGCCATTTGATCTGCACTAATTATATCTACTTTTTCTATTCCAAAAAAATTAAGAATAAATTTTAACCAAGGAGTTAAAAAATCCTCTGAGCTATTTAACTTTGTTCCTCCAGAAGTTATTACCAGATAAGCTTGTTTGTTTTTTAATAAACCTTCTCTTCTACCGTTTGGTTTGAATTTAAAAGTTTCGCCAATTCTGGCAGCCAAATCTGACCAGGCTTTAAGAGTTGCTGGAGGACCATAGTTGTAAATTGGAGCTGAAATTATTATTATATCACTCTCCTTCAATTCTTTTACGAGCTTATTGGAAAGCTCGAACATTTTTTTATGTTCTTTTGTTTGATCTTTTTCATCTATTTTCATACCTGATTCGGTTAGTCCACTAACAAAAAGCATCTCATCATCTAAATCTCTATAAATTACCTCATCCTCTGGCTTTTTAATCTTATTTAAAAGTTTTTTTGCTAAAGCTCTAGATGTGGAGCCTTTTTTTCGAGCGCTAGAGTCTATTTGATAAATTTTCATTTCTAAGTTTTATCCGAATTTTTGCATAAAGGGAAAGATTTCGATTATATAAAACCCAATAGCTTGTAATTGATTAGTTAAAATTAAAAAACCAGTAATTAAAAGGATTACTCCACCAATTCTCGAAATTAAATTAATATTTTTTTTAAAATTTTTTGAAAATAGTAAAAATCTTTGGATTAAATATCCAGATAAAACGAAAGGAATAGCTAATCCTAATGAATAAAATATTAATAATAATATTGCTCTTGTTAATGTTTCTTCAATCGATGCTAAAGCCAATATAGATCCTAAAATTGGACCAATACATGGTGTCCAGCCAAATCCAAAAGCTAATCCAATTATGTACGGAAATAATATGTTTCTAGACTCTTTTGCATCAAATCTTTTTTCAAAATTTAAGTAGGGAATGTTTATTAATCCAATTAATTGAAGTGAAAATATAATTATTATACAACCTGCTACTATTCTTAAAAACTCTGAATTTTGCAAAAGTGTTTTTCCTAAGAAAGATGCTGAAGCTCCTAAAATCACAAATACACTTGAAAACCCCAAACAAAAAAGAATTAAAGAAAAAAGATTAATTTTTTTAGACTGTAATATATTTTGCAAGGACTGACCCGAAATATAAGAAATGTAACCAGGTATTAAAGGTAGTACGCATGGAGATAAAAAACTAATTAGCCCTGCCCCAAAAGCAATTAAAAATTCTAACATCTAACCAGTATTTTTCATAGCAGCAGAAATGCCTGCAATTGATGTAAGAAGAGCGTCGTTCAAATATTTTTTATTATTTATATTTTTATTTTTTTTAATTTTACTAATTACTATTGGTTGAATAATGTTAAGTACCTCTGAATAAATATTTCTCACAATTATTGAAGTTCTAAATTCTTTTCTTAACTTTGTAATTTCTTTGGGAGTAATTTTTTTATTAAGCTCTTTTATAACTTTAAATTGAAATCTAAGTTTTTGACCAACTCTTTTTAATTTTTCATCTGCCAAATATTCTTCATAAATTTTAGATATATCTGGATCGGCTTTTGAAATTACCATATCCAACATATCAAGCATTGAATTAAAAAATGGCCAATTTTTTTCCATATCATAAAGAGTTTTTCTAAATTGTTTTATATTTGCATATCTTAATGCTTCAGCACTTCCTAACCAAGCTGGTAACATTAATCGTATTTGTGTCCAAGCAAAAACCCAAGGTATTGCTCTTAAACTTCTAATATTATCGACGTTTTTTCTCTTTGATGGTCTTGAACCTATAGATAGTTTCCCAAGAGCCACATGTGGAGTAACAGTTTTAAAATACTTAATAAATTCAGAGCTTTGATTTATATTCTTTCTGTAAGAACTTTTTGAAATATCTGACATTTTTTCAATTAATGTTCGCCAGTTATTTCTTGGAACAGGTGGTGGATTTAATGTTGCTTCTGTTACAGCGCCAATATAACTGCACAAATTATATTTGGCCAATGGTTCATACCCATATTTTTGTTGAATTACCTCTCCTTGATCTGTGATTCTAATTTTTCCGTTAACAGAGTTAGGAGGTTGTGATCTTAAAGTAGCTTGAATAGGTCCTCCACCCCTTCCAGCTGAGCCACCTCTTCCATGAAAAAAAACAACTTGAATTCCATATTTTTTTGCTAATTTAACAATTTCTTCCTGAGCTTTATACTGGTGCCAACTTGCACAAATTTTTCCTGCGTCTTTACTTGAATCTGAGTAACCAATCATTACTTCTTGTTGATTTTTAATAAGTTTTCTATACCAAGGTTTTGAGAATAAACTCTCCATTATTGACTTAGCATTAATTAGATCATTTAAAGTTTCAAATAAAGGAACTACTCTTAACTTTTCTTTTATTTTTGCTTCTTTTTGTAAAAAAGAAATCGTTAAAATATCTGACGCTGATGTAGTCATAGAAATTACGTATGCTCCCAAACATTCAGCGGGCTCATCAGCCAAGGTCTGAAAGGTAGACCAAACTTCCTTATTTTCTTTATTATTAAAATTATATTTATTAATAATATTTTTTTTAGATAATATTAATGATTTTAGAAGATGAACTTTTTTATCTTCTGATAATTGATTATAATTTTTATTAAATTTTCTTTTTATTATTTCATTCATTAACTGTGTGTGTCTAGAAGACTCTTGTCTAATATCCAACCTAGCTAAATTAATACCAAAACATTTTGCTCTTCTCATTAAATCAAGTAGTTCGCCACCTGCAATATTTTCATTTTGATTTTCCTCTAAGGATTCTCTTACTATTCTAAGAGGTTTTAAGATTTCTTCTTTAGTGTTCAGTAGCTTATTCTGATCTAAAGGCATATCATGAATTAAATGTTGCTCAATTAACCTGTGTGTGTTTCTCATTTTATCTCTTAAAGGTCTTAAAAAAACTCTATAAGGTTCAAAGGTATCCCCAACTTTACTAAGAATTTTTTTTGAACAATTTTGCATTGAATACGACCTAATAATTTTAGTTAGAGATTTTTCATAGAGTTTTGCGGCCTCCCATCTAGATAGAAGTATAACTTCTTTAGTAACTTTAGATGTTACAAATGGATTACCGTCTCTGTCTCCACCCATCCATGAACCAAACTCAATTGGATTAAAATTTCTTGGTAATCCTTTTCCCATGTTTTGAACGAATATAGAGTTTAGTCTTCGATAGACTTTTGGAATTGTATCCCACAGGCTATCCTCTATAATTGCAAGACCCCACCTTGCTTCATCAAATGGAGTTGGTCTCACTCTTTTAAGATCATCAGTATTCCAAATAATAGTAAATTCATCAAAAAGTTTTTTATCAAGTGATTTTAATTTGGTGGGAAAATTCTTTAAGAGTTCTCTCTGCTCAAGTATTTCTGTAATCGTATGATATTTTTGAATTAAAGTTCTTCGTTTAACTTCTGTTGGATGCGCAGTTAGCACAATTCCTATATTTAGATTTTTTGCAAGATTATAAATTTTGGAGTCTGGTATTTTTTTATTTGCAAAAAGCTCCTCAAAAATTTCCTCGATAAAGATATTTTTATTAGAAATATTTTTTTTATCATTTTCGTAAATATTTAGGCTTCGAGAGGCATCAATTGACTCCGCTAAATTAATAAAGTTCATAAAATGAGTAAAAGCTCTTGTGAGTTTTAGAGTACTCTTTGGGTTTAATTTTTTAATTTCTCTTATAATTCTATTGTAAGAATGTTTAGATTTATTATTGGCTTTATTTGCCTTTGATAATTTTCTTATTTTTTCAACTAAATTAAAAAAATTTTCACCCTCTTGTTTCTTAATAACTCTACCTAAAATATTTCCGAGATACCTAATATCTTCTCTTAAAAGTTTTGTAGGTATCCTTTCATAGTAAAGATCTTTTTTTTTCATTTTTAAGTAAAAATTTTTTTTGCAAAATCCCTTCAGTATTAGTTTTTACACTAAATAAGTAACCTGAATAACTAAATTTTCGAATATCTGATTTGGTCATACCTTTCCTAGCAGTCGTGACAAAAAGCTCACTATTCCTTTGTCCACCAAATGCACAATTAGTAATATTTTTTGCTGGAAATTGAATTCTGTGTATCAATTTTGCATTTTTGTTAAAAACTGAAATACATGCACCATGAAAATGTGCTACCCATAAATTTTTATTTTTATCCAGAGTCATTCCATCTGGCGATCCTTCTTTAGGTGATAGTTTTTTAAATATTTTTTTACTGACTAATTTATTTTTTTTATTAATTCTTATTTTATAAATTTTTTTTTTTGAACTATCTGTGTGATAAAAATTATACTGATCAATAAAAGCTGGTCCATTTGTAATTAAATAATTTTTATCTACTTTTGTTAATTTTAAGTTTTTATCTAATTTATACAAAGATCCTTTTGCAATCTTTCTCTCCAAATTATCCATAGTGCCAAACCAAAGATTTCCAGCGGGATCAGTCTTTCCATCATTAATTCTATTATGTTTTAAATCTTGTTCTAGAAAAATTTTTTCTAATATTTTTTTTGATTTTAGATTTTGTATTCTTAATTCTCCTTTAAGACCTAATACAAAAATATGATCTCTAATATGTGCTAAAAAACCTATTTCTTTATTTACTTTATAAATATTCTTTTTTTTTGTCTTAGTGTTTAATGAATAAATTTTCTTTTTTTTTATATCTGTGAAATAAATTGAGTTATGTTCTTTTACCCATAATGTTCCTTCACCTAAAACACATCTTACTTTCCAAAGAATTTTGGGTTCATGTGTTTTAATTTTAAACATTATAAATTATATGGTAATAAAAATAATAGCATCTTGTATACAACTATTTAAATTTTAAAGCACTTTTTTTAAAATTATATAGCAATTACTTTAGAGTTTTGTTCTCCCAAGTTTTCAATTGACAACTTCATAGTATCACCAGCTTTTAAGAACTGTTGAGGTTTCATTCCCATACCAACACCTGGGGGAGTTCCAGTTGTAATAATGTCACCTGCTTGAAGAGACATAAACTTACTCAAATAAGATACAATAACATCAACATTAAATATCATTGTACTTGTATTACCTGTTTGCATTCTTGTGCCATTTACATCTAAAGTCATTTTTAAATTGTTAACATCTGCAACTTCATCTTTTGTGACTAAATAGGGTCCAATTGGTCCATATGTGTCGTGTGATTTACCTTTAACCCATTGACCCATTTTTTCGATTTGCCATTCTCTTTCACTTATATCGTTAACTAAACAATAACCTAATATATGATCTTGTGATTGGTTTTCAGAAATATGTTTTGTTTCTTTTCCTATAACAATTCCTAATTCAACTTCCCAATCAAGTTTTTTTGATCCTGAAACTATTTCAATATCATCATTTGGCCCATTAATTGAACTCGTGGCTTTCATAAAAGTAATTGGTTCAGATGGAACCTTGGCACCTGTTTCAGCAGCATGATCAGAATAATTTAATCCAATTGCAACAAATTTACCTGGCTTAGTAATGCAAGATCCAATTCTCTCATTTACAGATAGTTCTGGTAAAGAGAATAAATCAGCACTTTGTAATTTAGAAATAGTCCCAAAATTTAAAAAATCTGGATTTAAATCTTTAACATAAGAGCTAATATCTCTAATTTTACCGTTTTTATCTATAACACCAGGTTTTTCGTTTCCTTTTTTTCCTACTCTTAATAATTTCATATTTATCCTTTTGTTATTTAATTATATTGAAATTCCACCATCTACAGAAATTGTGGTTCCTGTTGTAAATGTTGCATCATCACTTGCTAAATAAACAGCCACAGCTGCTATTTCCTCAGCGGTTCCCAATCTCCCCATAGGTTGTCTTGCGATAAAATCTTTTTTTGCTTGGACTGGATCTGGACTTTGATTAACCCTATCTTGCCAGGAAGGTGAAAATACTGTTCCTGGTGCAATTGAATTGCATCTTATATTTTTTTTGACAAAATCTGCTGCGATTGCTTTAGTTAAACCGATAACTGCACCTTTTGTAGTTCCGTATACAAATCTGTTAGGAAAACCTTTTAAGCTAGATGCACAAGAGGAAACATTAATAATGCTTCCACTATTCTGTTTAACCATTAATGGTAAAATAGCTTTGCACATAAAGTACATCGACTTAACATTTACATTAGAGGAAAAATCCCAATCTTTTTCATCACATTCCAATATTGTTCCATGATGAACAAATCCAACAGCATTAAACAAAACATCAACTCTATCTAAAGTTTTAGTAAATTCTAAAATTGCACTGTTATCTGTTGAATCTAGCTTTTGCACCTTAATCTTGGGATATTCTTTATTTAATTCAGCTAGAGTTTTATCATTTAAATCAGTTGCAGTAACATGAGCACCTTCTTTATGAAATGCTATTGCCGTTGCTTTTCCAATCCCTTGACCTGCAGCTGTTACAAGAATTTGTTTACCTCCTAATCTTACACTCATTTTTTATTTATCCTTTCGATTTCATTATAAAGTGAGCTATGATCAGTGTTTCCATGACCATTATCGACTAAGGTTTTATACATTTCTTTCACTAAATTAGAAATAGGTAAATGTGTATTATATGAATTTGCACACTCTAAAATGTTATTCATATCTTTTAAATGAGTAGAAGTTTTACCTTTTGGACTAAAATCTTTATTAATCATTCTTTTTCCATGAGTTTGTAAAATTTTACTATCTGCCCAACCTCCAGAAAGAGCTTTAATTAGTTTTACTGGATTAGCACCTGCTTTTTCACATAATGTTATTGCTTCAGCAACAGCCCCTATTGTAACTCCTACTACTATTTGATTTGCTAATTTTGAAACTTGACCACTTCCAATAGGACCTACTAAAGTTGGATTTCCCATTGCTTTTAAAATATTTACAGATTTATCAAAAACACTTTGTTCTCCACCAACCATTATGGCTAGAGAGCCTTCTTCTGCTCCAATAGTGCCTCCTGAAACAGGTGCATCCAAATAGTTGATATCTTTTGATTTAAAAATATTTCCGTATTTTATTGCTGTATTTGGTTTTATCGAACTCATATCAATGACTGTTGATCCTGAATGTAAATTATTTAAAAAATCAGGATGACTCATTATAGCTTCTACGGCGCCATCATCTGTTAACATTGTAATTATAAAATCAGTATCTCTAACAACACTACTTAAAGTATTTGATATTTCTGCTCCAAACTCTTTTAAAGGTTCTGCCTTACTAATTGATCGATTAAATACTTGTAACTTAATTCCTGCCTTTAATAAATTACTTGCCATTGGAAAACCCATTAGGCCAGTTCCAATAAAAGCAACTTTCTTCATTTTTAATGTGAGTCCCTAGGTATACCTTTTGTATGAGATATATCGAAATATTTATCAATTGAATTAACACAAGCACCATCATCTAATTGACCAACAGTATTTCTAAAAATTTCTTGCCAAGGTGTTTGGTTAATCACTTTAAACTTCTTTTTATTTTTTCTTCTTTTTTTGAATTCAGATTTTGTAATCAATAAATCAACTCTCCTTTTGTTTAAGTCAATTTTCATCTTATCACCTGTTTTAACAATTCCTAAATCTCCACCTACTGCAGATTCAGGTGATACATGAAGTATTGAGGGGCTTTCTGAAGTTCCACTCTGTCTTCCGTCACCAAGTGTTGGCAAATGTCTAACACCCTTTTTTAATAACCTATCGGGTGGTTGCATATTTACAACTTCCGCAGATCCAGGATATCCTACAGGTCCACAGCCCCTGATAATTAAAATTGATTTTTCGTCAATTTTTAATTTTTTACTATTTAATCTCTTATGATAATCTTCAGGTCCTTCAAATACAACTGCTTTTCCATTAAATACATTTGGATGTTTAGGATCAGATAAATATCTAGCTCTAAATTCATTACTTATAACTGATGTTTTCATAATTGCAGATGAAAAAAAATTACTTCTCATAACTAAAAATCCAGCTTTTTCCGCTAATGAAGTTTTAAATGATTTAATAACCTTTGGATCAACATCAACTTTTTTTCTTAAATTTTGACCAACAGTTTTTCCTGTAACTGTTTTTATATTAGTATGTATTTTCTTATTTTTAATTAATTCTTTCATTACAGCTGGAATTGCTCCTGCTCTATGAAAACTTTCCATGAGATATTCACCTGCTGGCTGACAATTAACAAGTAAGGGAATGTTGTGACCTAATTTTTGCCAATCAGATAAATCAAATTTGATTCCCAAATGTTTTGCAATTGCACTCAAGTGCGTTGTACAGTTACTAGAGCCTCCAATTGCACTTGCAACAACTACAGCATTTTCAAATGCTTTACGTGTCATAATTTTTGATGGGGTTAAATCCTCATAAACCATTCCAACAATTCTTTTACCTGTTTCATATGAAATCTGTTCTCTTTCTTTATAAGGTGCTGGTATAACAGCACCTCCAGGTAAAGACATCCCTAGAGCTTCAGCAACAGAATTCATAGAAGATGCTGTGCCCATAGTGTTACAATGACCTGCACTTGGTGAGGAAGATGCAACCATGTCCATGAATTCCTCATAATTTATTTCACCTTTTGCCAACATTTTTCTTGCTTCCCATACAATCATTCCTGATCCAGCTAATTTTCCCTTATAAATTCCATCTAGCATTGGCCCACCTGACAAAACTATTGCAGGAATATTTACTGTTGCAGCTGCCATTAAAGCCGCTGGTGTTGTTTTATCACATCCTGTTGTTAAAATAACTCCATCAATTGGATATCCATACAAAACTTCAACTAATGACAGATATGATAGATTTCTATCTAGCATAGCAGTTGGTCTTTTGCCTGTTTCCTGAATTGGGTGGGTTGGAAATTCCATTGGGATTCCACCTGATTTTGTTATCCCATCTTTAATTCTTTTACTTAAAGATAAAAAATGCCTATTACACGGAGAAAGATCACTTCCTGACTGTGCTATTCCTATAATTGGTTTCCCAGATTGCAACTCTTTTCTAGTAAGACCATAATTAAGATATCTTTCCAAATACAAAGCTGTCATATCTGGATTTTTTGGATTATTGAACCAATTTTGACTTCTAAAGATTTTTTTTCTTTTTTTAGGCATAAATAATTCTAATGGTTTGTTTGAAAATAGAGTTATATAATATTTTTATAAATAATCTAATAATTTAAATAAAAATTATGAAATTAATTTTTGATAAATTTTTATTTATAACAAAATTGAATTAAAAATTCATGTATTTTTGACTTGGTAGAGAATTTATGAAAAATATTGGATTTATTGGTGTTGGTTATATGGGATACGGGATAGCCAAAAATATCTTAAAACATAAAAATAATCTTTTTGTCATTGCTAATAAAAATAGAAAACCAATCGAAAAAATTGTTGAAGATGGAGCTGAAGAGGTAAAATCTTTTGAAGATTTTTCAAGTAAAAATTTAAATGTGATGTTCATGTGTGTTACTAATACTCCCATAGCAAAATCAATATCAGAAAAAATTTCTAAAATTTTGGATAGTAAGACTTTAATTATTGATATCACTACTCACAATAAAACTGGCTCAATAGAGACAGAGAGAATATTCAATGCAAAAAAAATAAATTATGTTGAATGTCCTGTAATGGGGGGTCCTGTTCAAGCAGAGGAAGGTATATTAGGAGGAATTGTTGGGGCGTCAGATAAAAATTTTAAAATTGCTGAACCATACTTTAATTTTTTCTGTAAAGAATATTTTCACTTTGGACCTGTAGGAATGGGTGCAAAATCAAAGCTTTTAAATAATTTTTTATCCCTTGGAAATGCTGCATTAATTAATCATTTAGCAAAAAGTGCTACAGGGTTAGGTCTGGATTTAAAAAAAATATTTGATGTTGCTAAACTTGGTTCAGGAAATTCTGCAGCTCTAAATAGAGTTTTTGATAATTTATTGAAAGGAGATTTTACTGGTTTTAAATTTACAGCGAAAAATTCAGTAAAAGATTTAACTTATATTCAAGATTTATTAATAGATTTTCCTGATGCTGAAAAAGTTGCTGATGTAAACAAAAAATATTTTCAAAAAGCTGTAGATGATGGTTATGGTGAAAATTTTATAAGTGAATTGATTAAAAAAAAATAATTTTATTACTTTAATTAAGTTATCGGGAATCTACTAAAGAGCTAAGTTGTATTCAATTAATTTATTTACACAAAATAATAATAAATTTATTGAAATTACATAAATTTTAATTACCTTTTTTAAATAAGGAGGTTTATGTTAATACTTTCACCACCTGATACTTAGCTGAATAATTTAAATACCAGAAAACTTAATAAATATAATAAATCCACTTGGATTTAAATGCCAAAGAGGCTAAATAAGGGAGCTCTTTAGGTGTAATCTTAAAGAGCGAACCCTTAAAAAAACTTAATTTTTAGATTTTAATATTTCTAGTGGAAGTGGTGCTTCTGGGTATTTTTTTTTACACAACCTCTCGTAGTTTTCACAAAAACTTATAATTCTATTTTGGACTTCAGTTCTATTTTTATTTGAAAGGTTAAGTGTTTCAATTAATTCATCACAATTATTTTCCAATTCTTTTATTTGTTCTCCAGAAAAAAATTCTCCTGTTTCTATTTCCCAATAAGTATTTTCAAGATCATGATCATTTAAATCATTAAGTTTTTTCTGTAATAATTTAATAATCTTATCATCAGTTTTTTTATGTCTCATTGGTGAATTCTTTAGTTTACCGAGACATTTATCTCTTAAACCATCAATAAAATGAAACAAAGGTTTTCCCTCTGAAAAATCTCTAAAATGATTTGTATTAAAATACTTATCTATAGCTCTATCTATTGAAACCTTTTCTTTTCCCTTAATTATAGCTATTTGGAGATACACTTCCTGACTAATATATTCTTCAATATATTCTTTTACTTTCTTGGGTATCATTTTTTTTAAAAAAATATTAATGCGGCATTCGATATTTGCTATGACAAGCTTTACAGTTACTCCACATAAGTTGCTGCAAAGTACCCCTGATATCATTTGTATTATCAATTAGTGAGGTTAGTTTTATTATGTCATCAGATGCTTTTTGCATTAATGCATTATAAGTATCTTTTTCTTCCCATATTATTAATAAAGCCTCAGTTTTAAATCCTTCTTGAGTATTTTCAGGAAAAAGATCCAATAAAACTTTATAATTTTCACTCATTTCAATCATTAATTTTTTTGCTTTTTCAAAATCTCCTTTTGTAGAAAAAGCTTGTACTCTTTTGGCTGTACTATAGTTTTTGCTAAATAATGCTTTTCTGCTTTTAATAATATCTTCTACAGTTAACTCTGCATTAACAGGAGATACAAAAAAAACACTAAAAAATAATAATAAAGTAATTTTAATAAATTTAATAATATGATTTAATAAATAATGCATCTATTAAATAGCCTAACAGAATATGGTTTAATTTCAAAGGTATTACATTGGCTAAGTGCTATTTTACTTTTGATTCAAATTCCTTTGGGTTTTTATCTAGTTGACTTAGATTTTGGAGAGGAAAGAATAAATATTGAAAATATTCATGTAATCTTAGGTTTAACAATTTTTTACATTGTTATTATAAGACTTACAAACAAAATACTTAATCCTGCTCCAAAATTAGATCCAAGTATTTTTAAAGGTCAAGTATTTTTAGCTAAAATGAATCATATACTTTTATATTTAGCAATTTTATCTATAACAATTTCAGGGATATTAAAGAAATTATTTAATGGGGAAACTTTAATTATATTCTTTAAAGAAATTCAAATAAAAGATAACTTTGAACTTGCAGATCAATTTTATAACATTCATATTTTATCAAATTATTTGATCATATTTTTAATTGCAATTCATTTAATGGCTGTAATTATTCACCGGTTATTTTTTAAAGATAATTTATTAAAAAAAATGCTTTAATTTAATGACAAGCAATTCCAAATTTTTTCAATCTCCAATAATTATATGGCCATGGAGTTAAAAAACCCACAATAAGCATTATAGGCACCACCCACCAAGTTAATATTGCGCCTCCAGTTAAAATATAATCGGTTAAATTCATCATAATTTCCATGCTTATCATCGAAATTAAGCTCATACCAAAAGCAGTTTTTAAAGCGTTTATAAGGTTAAATTTTTGTATCATCAAAATTATAGTTTCCAAAATAATACTTGTAATCAACCCATTTATAATTGCTAAAATCATTATTCCTAAAACTGGAAAAGGCATTTTAGTTAATTGAAAAAATAATATTGTTCCAAAATCACCGATTGCACAACCGATTACGCACCAAGCTGTATTTTTTGCACTTCTTTTCCACGTGTGTCTGCAAGACCAATGATATGTAGAGGTATTCATTATAATTTGATATTAATTATATATGATTTTTAGACAAGTTTTTGATAATAAATCTTCAACTTATACTTATATAATTGCTTCGGCAAAAGGTCGCGAGGCAGTCATAATCGATCCAGTGATAGAAAATGTAAATGTCTATATAAGATTACTAAACGAATTAGATTTAAAACTAGTTAAAGTAATAGATACACATATCCATGCTGATCATGTAACTGGTGCATCAGACTTAAAAATTAAAACAAGTTGTGCGACTGTAATGGGTGAAAATACTCCTGCAGAAGCTGTCGATATAAAATTAAAAGATCAAGAAACTATAAAAATCGATAAATTAGAAATTAAAGCAATATATACCCCTGGGCACACCTCTGATAGTTACAGTTTCTTAATGGATAATTATTTATTTTCAGGAGATACTCTTTTAATTAATGGTACAGGTAGAACAGATTTTCAAAATGGAAATTCAAAAGAGGCATATAATTCAATATTTAATAGATTATTAAAATTACCTGAGAATACAATTTTGTATCCAGGTCATGATTATAACGGTAAAAAATCAAGTACAATAGGTTATGAAAAAAAATTTAATCCAAGATTGCAAGTCAAAGATTCTGATGAGTATGTTGAACTCATGTCGAGCCTCAATTTAGCAAAACCAAAATTAATAGATATTAATGTAAGTAAAAATATAAAATTAGGCGCTAACTAAATACTATAAATATTAAAAACCAATAAGAAATCAAACCAGCTAAAATAGTTGCAATAATATTTTTTGAAAAATAACCAACAATAATCGCAACTATTGCTCCATAAATCTTTGGATCATTTATATCTATAAAAGTTCCAAAATCATTGATAAATATTCCAGGAAATATAATTGCAGGGAACACAGCGGAAGGAACATATTCAAGTACTGCTTTAATATTATCTCCTAACATATCTCTACTAATTAAAGCAATCATGGTCATTCTTGTTAAGTAAGTTAATATTCCAGCAAATATTATCGATGTTAATGTCATTATTTTAACCTCATTAATAGTGCGGCTACAAATAAAGCAACTATTGGTGAAATAATTATATAAGACTTAAATGGAGCATCAAAAAATAATAAAGAACTAAAACCACAGGTAATCATAACAATTACATGATCTAACTTTTTTAAATCCTGAACAACAATTGCAATAAATGTTAGTGGTATAGCAAATTTTAACCCAAGTTCTTCAGGAACAAATGATCCTAAAATAATACCTGATAAAGTTGCAATCTGCCAACATACCCACAATGTACAACCTGAACCAATTAAGTGATAATGTAAATATTCTTCATTTCTGTTTTCTTTAAAAAATTTATTTGATTCAGCAAAACCTTGATCAACAACAATATAAGAAATTAATAGTTTTTTTATAAAAGATAATTTTTCTAAATATTCAGATAAAACTGCTCCATATAATAAATGTCGAGAATTTATTATTCCAACAGACGCAACAGCGACTAAACTTGAAGCACCGCCTGATAACAATTGTAAAAAAACTATTTGCGAGGCTCCACCAAAAATGATGAAAGACATTGCGTAAACTAAATATGGATTAAATCCTAGCTCAACTCCAATTGCTCCACAAATAATTCCAAAAGGAATTACTGAAAGCATATGTGGAGAAATATCGAACATACCTCTGGTTAGTAATTGTTTTTTGGAAAGCATTTTTTTCTTTTACTAAAAGCACACTATATGCTCAAGTCGAATAGGTCTTTTTATTCCGAACTTGTCGTTAATTTCATGTATTTCGTGGTGGTGTGTATTAACAAGAACTGGGATAAATTTTTTACTCAACGTTTTTAGTGTATAAATAAAATTCGTGCCTCTAAATTTTCTATCTACAACCTCTAACTTCAAATTACTATTGTCATCATGCTCTAAATCTTCTGGTTGTAGCAACAATTGAACCTTTGAACCTTTAGCATAATGTTTAATAAATTTTCCTTCTATTAATCCTAAATCATCGTTTTCGAGTGAATTTTCACCAGTTACTTTTGCTGGTATCAAAATTCCTCTATTTAAGAAATTAACAACCTCAATTGAATTTGGAAAATGATATACATTATAAGGATCATCAAATTGCTTTAATTGACCATCTAAAATAATTGCACACTTATTACCTAAATAAAAAGCTTCATAAGAATCGTGCGTTACTATTATGGTCGTTATTTTTAATTTACTTAATATTTTTTTTAATCTTTCTTGAATTTCCTCTTTAAAACTTTGATCAACATTTGATAATGGTTCGTCTAACAATAAAAGATCAGGTTGTGTTAACAATGATCTTGCTAGAGAGGCTCTTTGAGCTTCACCTGCACTTATTTCATGAGGGTACTTTTTAAGTATCTTTGAAATATCAAGTAAATTTATAATTTCTTTAAAACTAAGTTTTTTTTTTCTTTTTAATTTTTTATTTCTTTCAGAGCCTAATAATATATTTTTCTCAACAGTGAAATGTGGAAATAAACTATTATCTTGAAATGCTAGAGATATATTTCGATACTCGGGTTCAATATGTTTATTTTTAGTAGATAATAATTCACCATTTAAAATAATCGAACCTTTGTTAACTTTTTCTAAACCAGCTATTGTTCTTAATATTGTTGTTTTTCCAATTCCTGAGGGGCCCAATATACACAAAGTTTCTCCCTCATTTTCAATATAAAATGTAGCATTTTTAACCTTTGTTTTTCCACCAATTTGAAAATTAACACTATTAATTTCTAAAAATTTTTTTTTCATTTTTCTCTTAAAATATATTTAGATGTAAACATAATAAAAATTGCTGCAATTAAAATCAAAAAAAGTGAGGGAACAGCAGCAGCTTCTAACAGATCCTCAGAAGCAGATATATAGGCTGTTGTCGCAAATGTCTCAAAATTGAAAGGTCTTAAAATAAGAGTTATAGGCAATTCTCTTACAATTTCTATAGAAATTAGTATCGCTACAAACAACAATGAATTTCTTAAAAGGGGCATATGAATATTTAAAAAAGTTTTTTTCTTAGAATAACCAAGAAGATAAGAACTTTCGTCAACAGAAATATTAATCTTTTCATAGCCGGACTTTATTCCATTAAAAGCTAAAGAGTAAAATCTTACAAAGTAAACCAAAACTAAGCCAAGAACTGAACCAATAAAAATTTTTTTGATAGATAAAAAACCAAGTGTTTTAACTATATTATTATCAAACCAAGCAACAAAAGTGATAAATGCAACTGCTAAAATTACCCCTGGGATAGCATAGCCTGAAATTGATATTGTCGACAAAAAATTTAAAAATTTATTTTTAGAAACTCTATTTCCATAATTTGAAATTAGAGAAAATATAATTAGGACTAAACTAGATAAAATAACCAAATAAACAGTATTCAAACTAAGTGAGATTATATCAATATCATAAAGATTTTCAGGAAATTTTATTGTCCAATATAACATCTGGCTCAAAGGGAATAAAAAACTTAAAAAGAAAATAATTAAACAAAAACTAAATGCATAAAATGATTGCTTTCCTGTTAAAATAATTTTTTCTTTTTGTTTAAATCCACCTTTCGAATTAAAATGATATCTAGCTTTTTTTCTTGAAAAATTTTCTATTATAAAACAAGTAAATATAAATATTAGTAAAAAAAATGATAATCGATTTGAAAAAGCTAAATCATCAAATGTTATCCAAGAATTATAAATACCAGTTGTTAAAGTATTTATTGAGAAAAAATCAACTGCTCCAAATTCAGCTAGTGTTTCCATTGCAACAAGAGATAAGCCTGCAACAATAGCTGGTCTAGCAGCTGGTATTATTAAAGAGTATAATGACTTAAATTTTGAAAAACCTAAACTTCTTCCTAAATCAATTAAATTTTGAGATTGATATAAAAAAGAGGCACGAGAAAGTATGTAAACGTAAGCATATAAAGAAAATGAAAGTGATAATACTGCACCCAAACGACCGTCAAACTTTGGGATATATTTGTTATATTCCCCATCTCCAAACAAATTAGATAAAATTGTAAATGCTGTACCATAATTTTCAAAGAAAGCTGTTAAAGAATATGCATAGATATATGGAGGAACTGCAAACGAGAGTATAAGTGCCCATTTGAAGAAATCACTAAATGGAAATTTATAAAATGATACTAAATATGCACAAGAGGTTCCTATTAGAAAAGTAAGAAGCAAAACACATACTAATAATGTGAATGAATTAAAAATATACTCTAATAAAAAAGTATCTTTTAATAATTGGTAATAGTTAGAAGTTTCTTCAAAAAAACTAAAAAAAACTGTTATTATTGGAATTAATACACCAATAGAAATTAATAAAGATGATATAACCCAAATATTAAAGTTTTTTAACATTCTAGGCTTATTATATATAAAATAAATAAATTATCTAAAATTAAAGTGATATTAAGCAGATAAGAAAACTTAAATGCCCACGACAATTTCTAGGAAAGGGTAAAAATCCTAGAGGAGAGTGACGTGGGCACGTCTAAAAAGAAATATATCATTATTTAAAAGGAGTGAGGATGTCTAGAGCCTCGTCTTTTACAATCTCTGATAATTTTCTATTATTTATTTTACTCTGCATTTTTTCAACCTCTAACGAGCAAGGCCCACATGTTATCTGACCCTCAAGTGAGCCACTCGTATCAGAAGAATTATTTAAACCAGAGTTAAATAAATTCTTTTTTACCATTTGTTACTTCCAACCAGCAGCTGTCATTACCTCTAATGCAGCAGCTTGATTTTTTCCATAAGTTGAAACTTTAGTTGCTAAATCTTGTTTAAAATCTAACCCTAAATTATTTACTACTAATGGATTTGGAGAAACACCACCTATCATTGGAAACTCAAATGTATTATTTGTAAAATGTTCTTGAGATTCCGCTGATAATAAAAAGTCAACAAGTGCAATAGCATTTGCTTTGTTAGGCGCACCTTTAACAAGGGCAGCACAACTAATGTTCATGTGTGTACCTCTACCTTGTTGATTAGGGAAAAACGCTTTTACTTTTTTTGCAGCTTCTTGTTGTTCAGCACCTTTTTTACCTGAAAGCATAAGTGCTAAATAATAAGTGTTAGCTACAGCAATATCAGCTTCACCAGCTGCTACTGCCATGATTTGAGCTCTATCGTTTCCTTTTGGTGCTCTTGCCATATTAGATACAACACCTTTTGCCCATTCAGCTGTAGCTTTTTTTCCATTATTTGCAATTAATGAAGCTACAAGTGACTTATTATAAATGTTGCTAGATTTTCTAATAACCAATCTACCTTTCCATTTTGGATCGGCTAAACCTTCATAAGTTAAACCAGACAACTCAGCACCACTAACTCTTTCAGGAGAGTAATAAATAATTCTTGCTCTTTTTGCTACTCCAACCCATTTGTTAGTTCTAAAGTTTTTTGGAACAGATGCTTTGATTGTTTCAGATGATAATCCACCTTGAAGCAAACCTTTAGCATCCATTGCGCCACATCTTCCAGCATCCGCGGTGATATAAAGATCAGCTGAAGAATCTGCTCCTTCTTCCGCTATTCTTTTTTCTAAAGCTCCTGATTTACCATTAATTAAATTTACTTTAATTCCTGTAGCTGCTGTAAATTTTCCATACATTTCAGCATCAGCTTTATAGTGTCTTGCATTGAATACATTAACCTCGTTTGCAACTGCAAAAGCTGAAGCAAATAAAGAAATTATCAATGCTAAAATTGATATTTTTTTCATATTTATCCTTAAAATTAACGTTATTTTGAGAATGAGAATTATTCGCAATGAGAATGATTATCAATCGCAATAATGTCGCATATTTAATTTATGCTAATATTTACAGCAGTTTAAATGGTCTCTATTTCCAGTCGCCAATTTTGCTAAAAAGGAAATTTCTAAAAGCTTGAACTCTTGCTGTGTTCTTTAATGATTGAGGATAGACAAAATGTGCCTCTGTTATTGGCCCTTCTACTTTAGGTAGTACTTTAATTACATTGTTTGAATTTGAAACTAAATATTCTGGAAGTGCCGCTAATCCTACTCCAGACTCAACCGCTAACAACAGTCCCATAACACTATTTACCTTCATGATTGTTTTTCTTTTTTTTCCATCATGCATGCCAATTTTCAGTGCCCAATCAGGATTATAAACTGGTGATGGAGCACCTTTTCCAAAAGAAATAAATTTATGTTTGTTTAAGTCACCTATTGTTTTAGGCATTCCATTTTTCTCTAAATATTTATTTGATCCATAAATAAAATATTTAATATCAACTAATTTTTTTTGAATATAATTTAATTGCTTAGGTCTTCTCATGAAAATTCCAATATCAGCTTGTCTTGTACTTAAATCTAACTCTTTATCATCAAAAACCAACTCTATCTCTATCTCTGGGTTTAATCTCATAAATTCTTGAATTCTTGGAGTTAACCAGTGTGTTCCAAAGCTTCTTACTGTGGTTATAGTTAATTTTCCTGTTGGCTTATTTTTTTGATCCCCTAAAGATGTTTCTACTTCTTTTAATTTACTAATAACTTCATGAGCTGTTTTAAAAACATATTCACCATTTTCTGTTAGAGTTAGACCTCTTGCGTGTCTTTCAAATAGTTGTACTTTTAAATCTTGTTCTAATGATTGGATCTGTCTACTTATTGCTGATTGACTGAGATTTAAATTTACAGTAGCATTTGTAAAGCTTCCAGCTTCTGCTACGGTATGAAAAATTTTTAACTTATCCCAGTCCATTATTTTTTTAAATTTATTATATATCTTCCAGATGTCTCTCCTTTTAGCATTTTCAAATAAACATCACTTACTTCTTCCAAACTTATTTCTTTGATTGATTTATTTAGTAGCTCAAAATCAACTAACTTTGACACCTCGCTCCACAAAAATTTCCTCCTTACATTAGATGCTGTAACAGAATTAATCCCCCAAAGTTTAACTCCTCTAATAATAAAAGGCATAACAGTAGTATTTAATTTTACATCAGCGGCGTTTCCACAAGATGCAACTATGCCTGCATCTTTTGTTTGAGAAAGTATATTTTCTAAAACTTTACCTCCAACAGTATCAACAGCACCATCCCAAAGCCCTTTGTCTAAAGGTCGAGAATCTTTGGTTAATTCACTAGTATTTATAACGTTTTTTGCACCAAGCGATTTCAAATATTCAATATTATTATTTTTTCCAGTCACTGCAGTAACATTGCATCCTAATTTACTTAAAACCATAACTGCGATGCTTCCAACACCGCCAGAAGCTCCACTCACTATTACATCATTAACTTTTTCTCCTAATAGTAATTCTTCTCTTGTCAATTTAGTTACAAACGCACTTTGTAATGCTGTAAAACCGGCTGTTCCCATTATCATTGTTTGTTTTAATGTTAACTCTTTTGGTTTTTTTACTAAAAATTTACTATCTACTTTTGCATATTGAGAATAACCACCATAATAAATTTCACCAACCCGCCATCCTGTTAAAATAACTTCATCACCTGGTTTGAACTGATCGCTTTGACTGTCCTCAACTGTGCCTGAAAAATCTATACCTGGTATGTGTGGGAATTCCTTTACAAGTCTTGCACCATTTTTTAAAATCAAAGCATCTTTATAATTAAGACCAGAGTACTCAACTTTTACTGTTACATTTCCATGCTTTAAGAAACTTTTATCAATAGATTTGATATCACGAGTAAAACTTTCACCTTCGTGATTAAGAATTAATGCTTTAAATTGGTCAGACACACTAGTCTTTTAACGTAGTGCTGATAAATCGTAAATATCTATTTTGATAACTTAAATCTTCTTTAAACTGACCTAAGTAAAAATTAGTAACTGTTGTTGCTTGTTCTTTTTTAATCCCTCTCATTGTCATACACTGGTGAGTTGAATCTATTGTAACTGCTACACCTTTTGCATCTAAAGCTTCCATTAAACTATTTGCTATCTGAACAGTTAATCTTTCTTGTGTTTGTAACCTTTTTGAAAATATTTCAACTACTCTTGCAATTTTACTTAATCCAACAACTCTTTCGTTTGGAATATAGGCAACGTGGGCTTTTCCTATAATTGGAGCCATATGATGTTCGCAGTGGCTTTGCACTGATATATTTTTTTGAACAACCATGTCACTGTAACCTTCAACATCGCCAAAAGTTTTATCTAATACTTTTTTTGCATCTTCACTGTAACCTTGAAAATATTCCTTGAATGCTTTTACAACTCTTTTAGGTGTTTCTAACAACCCCTCTCTTTTAGGATCTTCTCCCATCCAAGATAATATTGTTCTGATAGCTTCTTCAGCTTCTTTGTCAGAAACCTTTTTAGCATCTAGATTTTTATCTTCTGTGTCTTTTACTAATTTCATTGCGCTTTTTATACAGTAAATACCTTAATTTAAAAATATTTAATATATTTAGATATGTGCTACATAATCACCCCGTATGTTCAAAAAAAGAGAAAATATCTATGATATTGAGGAGGGAAATCTTCTTTCGCCTAAATTTGATAATGATGGGCTGATTCCTGTAATTACCATGTGTTCAAAAACTAAAGATGTTTTAATGCACGGATATATGAATGTTGAAGCTCTCAAAAAGACAATTGAAACCAAAGAAGCACACTATTTTAGTAGATCTAGAAAAGCAATTTGGCATAAAGGTAAAACAAGTGGATTTACCCAAAAAGTAACTGAGATAAAAATTGATGATGATCAAGACTCCATATGTTTAACAGTTGATATTGGTGATGGAGCTAGCTGTCATGTCGGTTATAGATCATGTTTTTATAGATCTATTCCTTTAGGTAAGATAGAAAACGGAAGAAAAATTGAGATGGAATTTCTGGAGGATGAAAAAAAATTTGATCCTGAAGAAGTTTATAAAGGTCAACCAAACCCAACTAAAATTTAAATGAGCGAAAAGCAAAAAAATGTTCTAGGTGAAGACCTTGAAGAATGTTCAAATGAACCTTTAACAGGCTGGTTTCGTGATGGTTGTTGTAATACAGATGAAAATGACCATGGTGTTCATACTGTTTGTGCAAAAGTAACTACAGAATTTTTGGAATGGCTAAAAGAAGCAGGAAATGATTTAATTACCCCTCATCCAGAATTTGGATTTCCAGGTTTAAAAGATGGTGATGGTTGGTGTGTTTGTGCTAGTTGGTATGCTAAAGCTGTAGAAGCAGGCAAAGGTTGTCCAATATTTTTAAAAAGAACTCATAAAAATACTTTAAAACATCTTCCTATTGAAACATTGAAGAAGTTTGCAATAGATTTATCTTAATTACATATTTCCATATCTCGGTCCACCACTACCTTCTGGTGTTACCCAAGTTATATTTTGAGATGGTTCTTTAATATCACAAGTTTTACAATGAATGCAGTTTTGTGAATTAATAACAAATTTATTTATATCATTTTCTCTTTGGACTTCATACACACCTGCTGGACAATATAATTGAGCAGGTTCATTAAATTTTTCTAAAGTATAATTAATTGGTAAATCTGGATCTTTTAATTTTAGATGAATAGGTTGATTGTCAGCATGATTTGTACCAGTTAAATATACGGAGCTTGTTTTATCAAAAGTTATAACATTATCATATTTCGGATAATTTATTTTAGGCATTTCATTCGCTGGTTTTAAAGTTTCATGATCAGCATGCTTATGTTTAAGCGTGAAAGGGAGTTTTCCTCTAAAAAGTATTTGATCAATCCCTGTAAATATGATTCCTAATATTAAACCCCAACTAAAACTAGGTTTAACATTCCGAGCCTCGTATAACTCTTTATATAACCAGCTATTTTTAAATTTATCTTCAAAAATCGACAAATCTTTATTTTCTTTTAAATGTTCATTAATAGTTTCGGCTGCAATAATTCCACTCTTCATCGCTGTGTGAGAGCCTTTTATTTTTGGCATATTTAAAGTACCTGCATCACATCCAACCAGCAAAGCACCAGGCATAAACATTTTTGGTAAGCTTTGAAATCCGCCTTCAATTAAAGCTCTAGCACCGTAAGAAATCCTTTTTCCTCCCTCAATAATTTTTTTTATTGCTGGGTGAGTTTTAAATCTTTGAAATTCATCATATGGAGACAAATGAGGATTTTTATAATCCAAACCAATTACATACCCTAAAAATATTTGTTTATTCTCTGCATGATACATAAAGCTTCCTCCATATGTACTGTTATCTAGTGGCCATCCAGCTGTATGCATAACTAAACCCTCTTCATGATTTTTATTGTCAATTTCCCATATTTCTTTGAAACCAATTCCATACTGTTGAGGATCTTTTCCTTTATTCAATTCAAAATTTTGTATTAGTTGTTTTCCTAGGTGACCTCTACAACCTTCAGCAAAAACAGTCACCTTTCCTAAAAGTTCAATTCCTGGTTCGAAACTATCTTTTTTATTTCCTTGTTTATCTACTCCCATATCTTGAGTTGCTACACCTTTTACAGATCCATTTTCATTGTATAAAATTTCACTTGCAGGAAATCCTGGAAAAATTTCTACGCCTAAAGCCTCAGCTTGCTCTGCTAACCATCTGCATAAATTTGCTAAACTAATTATATAGTTTTTATGATTTTGTTGAACTTCAGGCAAAAGCCATGTTGGCCAACTTAATGATTTTGTTTTTCCTAAAAATAAAAATTTTTCTTTTTTAACTTTTGTTTTAATTGGGGAATTTAATTCTTTCCAATTTGGTAATAATTCATCTAATGCACGAGTTTCAAAAACATTACCACTCAAAATATGTGCACCAATTTCTGATGCCTTCTCTAATAAACAAACATTAATATTTGGATCTAATTGTTTTAATTTAATTGCGGTTGATAAACCTGATGGACCACCACCAACTATAACAACATCATATTCCATGGATTCTCTAGACATACTCTAGTTTTTAACTGTAAGGATTATTTTTGTATAGTGTTTAATTTGTTCAATTCTTCCATGAACTGAGGTATAGCTTCAAATAAATCTGCTTCTAAACCGTAATCTGCAACACTAAAAATTGGGGCTTCTCCGTCTTTATTAATTGCGACGATAATTTTACTTTCTTTCATGCCAGCTAAATGCTGAATTGCACCTGAAATTCCAATTGCAATATATAGATCTGGTACAACAACTTTTCCTGTTTGACCGACTTGATGATCATTACTAATATAACCAGCATCAACTGCTGCTCTAGATGCACCTATTGCTGCACCAAGTTTATCTGCAACCTTCGTAATTAATTTAAAATTATCTCCACTTTGCATTCCTCTTCCACCCGATACGACAATTCTTGCTGTTCCTAGTTCAGGTCGATCAGATTTAATTTCTTCTCTTTTTACAAATTTTGTGTTTGAAAATTCTTCACTTGCCTCTACTTTCTCAATTGGGGCTGATCCTCCGGAACTATCACATGGATCAAAAGAAGTAGGTCTTATAGTTACGCATTTTTTCGCATCATTACTTTTAATTGTTGCAAAAGCGTTTCCAGCATAAATTGGTCTTAAAAAAGTATCTGGTGATATTACCTTGATAATGTCACTTACCTGTGAAGTATCAAGATGAGCAGCAATTCTTGGCATTAAATTTTTTCCAAATGTATTTGCTGAGCAAACAATATGTGAATAATTTTCTGCAAGTTTAATAATTACAGGAGCAAAATTTTCTGCAGTAAAGTTTTCATAATGAGCTGCTTCAACACTTAGAACTTTTTTAACTACTGGAAGTTCAGATAATTGTTTTGCTGCTTCTGCACTATTCTGACCAATGATAACAGCGTGAACATCTTTATCTATTTGAGATGCTGCAGTAGCCGCATTTAAAGTGAATGGTCTTAATTCTTTATTATTATGTTCTGCTATAAGTAAAACTGCCATTATATTACCTTTGCTTCATTTTTTAATTTTTGAACTAATTCTGCAACATTTGCTACTTTTATTCCTGCTTTTCTTTTTGGAGGCTCTTCCACTTTCAATTGTTCTAATCTTGGCGATACATCTATACCTAAATCAGAAGCTACAATTTCTTCAATCGGTTTTTTCTTAGCTTTCATAATATTTGGTAATGAGGCATATCTAGGTTCATTCAGTCTAAGATCACAAGTTACAATTGCTGGAACATTTATTTCAATTGTTTCAAGGCCCTCGTCTATTTCTCTTGTAACTTCTAATTTATTATCTTTAACTTCAACCTTTGATGCAAATGTAGCTTGTGGCCAGTTTAATAAAGCGCTCAACATTTGACCTGTTTGATTACAATCATCATCAATTGCTTGTTTGCCCATAAATACTAAATCAGGTTTTTCTTTATCAACTACTTTTTGCAAAATTTTTGAAACAGCAAGTGGTTCTAGTATTCCATCTACTTTTATATGAATGCCTCTATCTGCACCAACAGCTAGAGCTTTTCTAACTGTTTCTTGAGCTTTTTCTTCCCCTACTGTTACAGCAACCACTTCAGTTGCTTTACCTGCCTCTTTAATTTTTACAGCCTCTTCAATTGCATTATCATCTGGAGGATTAGTTGACATTTTCACATTGTCTGTAACTACACCAGTTCCATCCTCTTTCACTCGAATTTGAACATTGTAATCAATAACTCTTTTTACAGCGACTAAAATTTTCATTAAGCTCTCAATAAATTATTTTCTGAATCGTACGGACTCTCATCTAATACTGTAGCGTCGTACATTTCTCCTAATATATCAACTTGTAATTTGTCGCCTACATTAGAACAATCCGGTTTTACCATAGCTAGTGCTATTGATTTATCTAATCTAAACCCAAATTCTCCTCCAGTTGCTCTTCCAACTACCTTTCCATCTTTAAAAATGGGGTTATTTCCCAGTACATCAGCGTCCTTTGTATTGTGTACCTCCAAAGTAACTAATTTATTGTCGAAACCTTTCTCTCTCCACTTATTTAATGCATCTAAGCCGATAAAGTTTCCTTTATTTGGGTGAACAAATCGATCTAGGCCAGATTCGTAAGGTGAATATTCAATTGATAATTCGGTACCTACTAATTTATAAGATTTTTCAACCCTTAAACTATTCATAGCACGTATTCCAAAAGGTTTTATTCCTAGATCTTTACCTGCTTCCATTAATTTATCAAAAATATGGTTTTGATATTCGATTGGATGATGTAATTCCCAACCAAGTTCACCAACAAAGTTTACTCTCATTGCATTTACTGGAGCATATCCAACATTTACATTTTTAGCAGTTAACCATTTAAAATTCTCATTAGAAAAATCATCTGTTGAAACCTTTTGCATTAATTGTCTAGCCTTAGGACCTGCTACTACTAAAACCCCTGTGCTATTTGTTAGATCTTCAAATATTACTGATCCATCATTTGGCATCCATTTTTGTATCCAGTCATGATCTAATCTTAAATTCGCTCCAGCTGAGACTAAATAATAACTATTCTCCGCTTCTTTCATTATCGTAAATTCAGAATGCACTCCTCCTTTAGTATTTAAAGCATGACATAGGTTTATCCTTCCAATTTTTTTTGGAAGCTTATTAGCAACCAAATAATCTAAAAATTCCTCTGCCTTTGGTCCTTTAATTCTGCATTTTGCAAACGCAGTCATATCTAAAAGACCCACGTTTTCTTTTACATTTTGACATTCTTTTTTAATTGCATCGAACCATTTTGATCTTCTAAATGACCAATCATCTTTTTGTTCCATTCCATCAGTTGCGAAAAAATTAGGTCTTTCCCATCCAAATTTCTGACCAAATACTGCGCCTAAATTTTTCATTCTTTCGTAACAAGGAGCTGTTCTTAACGGTCTTGCTGCTGGCCTCTCTTCATCTGGATAGTGCACAATAAATACATGGCTGTATGCCTCTTCATTTTTTGCTTTCAAATAAGATTTGGTTGCATAGTTTCCGTAACGTCTTGGTTCAACGCCCAACATGTCAATCGTAGGCTCACCATCAACGATCCACTCTGCTAATTGCCAGCCAGCACCACCTGCTGCTGTTATTCCAAAACTATGTCCTTCATTAATCCAAAAATTTTTAAGTCCCCAAGCAGGTCCAACAATTGGATTTCCATCAGGTGTATAACAGATTGCTCCGTTATAAACTTTTTTAACTCCAACCTCTCCAAATGCAGGAACTCTATGAATTGCTCCTTCAATGTGTGGAGCTAATCTATCTAAGTCTTCTTGAAATAATTCATATTCAGAATTTTTGGAGGGTCCCTCTACATAACAAGCTGGTGCACCATCTTCATAAGGACCTAAAATTAATCCTCCAGCTTCTTCTCTCATATACCATCTACTATCACTATCTCTTAAAACGCCCATTTCTGGTAATCCATCTTTTTTTCTTTTTTGGATTTCAGGGTGGGGTTCTGTAACAATATACTGATGTTCAACAGGAATTACTGGAATATCTAATCCTACCATTTCACCTGTCTGTCGTGCAAAATTTCCTGAACATGAAATAACATGTTCACACTCTATTGATCCTTTATCTGTTTCTACAACCCATCCTTCTGTAGTTTGTCTCATTGATAGGACAGTTGTATTTCTATAAATTTCTGCTCCTCTGTTTCTTGCACCTGTTGCTAATGCTTGCGTTAAATCTGCTGGTTGAATATATCCATCTTCAGGGTGTTGTATTGCGCCAACTAAATCATCTGTATGACATAATGGCCAAATTTCTTTTACTTGTTCTGGTTTTAAAAATTTAACATCTACTCCAATAGTTCGAGCAACACCTGCGTATTGATGGTATTCATCCATTCTATCTTTTGTACTTGCTAAACGAATATTTGAAACAACACTAAAGCCAACATTTTTTCCAGTTTCCTCTTCTAAGGTTTTGTAAAGATTAACTGCATACTTATGAAGTTGCCCTACTGAATAACTCATATTAAATAAAGGTAATAAACCAGCAGCATGCCAAGTAGATCCTGAAGTTAATTCTTTTCTTTCAACTAAGACAACATCGGACCATCCCTTTTTTGCTAAATGATAAAGAGCGCTAACTCCTACAACTCCTCCACCAACTACTACAACTTTAGTTTTTGTTTTCATTCTGCAATTCCTACTAAATTTTTAATTATAACGAAACAAAAATGTATCTAAAATAATCAAATTGAGCTTCCAAGGGGTATAGGGCTGGATACCATTGTAGTTAACCAACAGTCCTTTAAAATTCCGTCCAAGGTGTACTTTTCAACTTGCCAATTGAATTTATGATAAATCTTTTCTTTATCAAGAATGATAACTTCAAATTGAGCCCATTTGTCACTGCTTCCAAGTTCAGTTATCGTATGGCTTAGGTGGTTAATCATCATTCCATAAGAATCACTTTTTATCATCATTTTAAAATTGCTTAATGGTCCTGTTACTCTTTTATTATTGGGGTGTGCAAAATTCCAAGTTTGCTCTATACCACCATCTTTAAAATCTGAGTCATTATTCTGAAGACCTATAAGTTGAATTTTAACAACTTCAGAAGGCAAAATATCTTTATTAGGCTTTAGTAAATCGGCTTTTGAAATTGAAGTAAATATTAGTAAAATTAATATAATCTCAAATTTTGTTTGCAGTGTTTTCAACATCTTTTAAAAATTTTATTCTTTTTTTATCTTCAACAAATGGTACAGCAAAGTATCGCCTATATATAATATCCGTGATGCCGCATATGTTAAACACTCCTCTTCTTAATCTTTTTGTCGGCATATTAAGAAAAAAAGTTCTCACCGCAAATTGAGGTGATCCATATGTACAAAATACAACTGCTTTTTTTCCTTTTAAGTTTCCTATTGGATAACCATAATTTCCAAAAAGTTTTTTAAATTTAAATGCCCAAGGAGGTGCTAAAACTTTATCAATCCAACCTTCTACTATTGCAGGCATTCTAAAATTCCAAATTGGTGCAATAATAACTATTACATCTGAGTCATCTATTCTTTTTCTATGATTTAATACTTTTTCATCTGGTTTTTCACCTGAGAATACCGGATCAAATTTATCTTTATATAAATCAATTAAATCTACAGAATGACCATTTTTCTCAACACATTTTATAAATGTATCTCGAATTGCAGCATTAAAAGAATTTTCATCATAATGTCCATAAACAATAAAAATTTTTTTCATACATTTTTTTTTTATTATATATATAGGTACTATTCTGAAGTTTTGTACTTACTATTATTAATAATAAATACGAAAAGAATTGGCAAAACTAAGGTTAATATCGTTACAACAATTAATAAAACTCCAAGTTCAGAATAATCTGCTGTAGTTTGAATTTCACCAGAAACTTTATCTTTAACCTCTCTAGTCACAGTAAATATTTCATTTAAATATTTAGTGCCTAATGCACTTGCAGATAAAGCAAGATTTGTAAAAGATGCGAAAACTGCAAAAAAAGTTGCTTTTAAATGTGCTGGAGCATTTTTTGCTATCCAAGCTAATAAAGGTATCATTGATACTTGACCAAGAGGAGACTCTAACGCGGTATTAATTAATGCAATAAACTTAGCATCAACTACTCCACCTGTTAACGAAGCTGTCCAATTATGAAAACCATAATACATTCCAACACTTGGTAAAAATAAAATTGCACCAGCAATACTTAAAACAACTATTATTTTAGCAATTGAATTTTTGGCCATAAATGGTCTTAACAAAACAATGCCAGCTAATGTTAAAATAGATGCAAGCAGAGATAGGATAGAAAAAAATTGCTCATTGAATCCTAGTTCATCAATTTCGAACCATGTTAAACCAGGACCAGGACCTGGCATGGCTCTAAATATAAATATTATTACAGCTGTACCTACAATTGTTAATCGTAATTCCTTGGGTAATTCCTTAATAAGTTTAAACATTAAAAACAAAATGATAATGACTGATCCTATAAATACAATTTCTTGTGCAAAAGGTACTTTGAACGAACCTACTGATAACGTAAAAATTACAAAAACTAAACTTCCACCTAAAATCCACCAATTAACTTTTGTTTTTTCGTCACCTCTTTCTTCTTTAAATTCTAAACCCTTAGATTGTAAGTTTTGTATTTTCTTTAGTCTTAAATAATTTGCTAAAATTACACCTAAAATTGAAACCAAAGGTATTACAAGAGCATAAATATAAATGGTTCCGTATAAATTTATCTTATCAGCTTGCTCTAAGCTTTCCACGTCTCTAAATAAAACTACGTTAACTAATGCAACAAGTACCGTACCACCAATAATAGCAAACCTTCCAAGTGTCTGCATTGTTGTATGCATTATTTTTATTTGATCTTTAGTATATTCATTCCCAGTTTCATCAACTAAAGGAACAGCTTCGACGGTCATGGCATCTGCCACAACATCCTGAACAACATAACCCACAGGGGCTAAAATCACGCTAATAACAAACCAAGTTTCTACTGAAAAAATTTGAGCCATATCTTCAGTGTGAATAATCAGCCCATACATAATTAATAAGCTTAGAGCTATTAAAGATGCTCCAAAGTAAACCATGTAATTTTTTCTTTCCCAAATCAGATCAACTAAATGACCTAATGGCATTTTCAAAGCCCATGGAATTCCTGCCCAAAAACCCAATCCCGCAAGAAAAGCAGCAGACAAATTTAAATAATCCTTAACAAAAAAAGTTCCAACTATTCCTGTTAATCCAGAAATCCCAGCAGCCATATAAACCATTAATGGAGGTAGATAAGTCCATTTAAACTGACGACCTAAATCTAAAAAAGTATTATCTAAAAATTTAATTATTTTATTCATTTAATCACTTAGAACTGGGAATGCTTGTCTTACTTTTAAAAAATATTTTTGATATTCCATTTTAGTACATTTGTTTTCAACATATTCCATTTTATTTTCTTCAACTAATTTTTTTGCCTTTTGATCTCGAATACCAAGTTGAAGCCATAAGACTTTCGCACCTATTTTTACTGCATCTTCTGCAATCCCATATGCTTCACTAGATGGTCTAAATACATCTACTATATCTATATTTTTATTAATATCTGTAACTTTAGCATAAACTTTTTCACCTAATATTTTATCCCCTTTTGCGCTTGGGTTTACCGGGTAAACTTTAAAACCATAATCTTGCATATATCTCATAACAATATTTGATGTTTTTTTAAGATCCTTACTAACTCCTACCATTGCAATAGATTTATATTTAGAGAGAATATTTTTTATTTCACTCATATGATTTACTTGTCTTTTAATAAAATTTTTTTCTTACAAAATTCTTTTGCTTCTTCAATGGTCATTGGTTTTTCTAATTTTTGACTACCTGCAACACATGCGTCTATAGCTCTTTGAAAATTATGATCTCTAAAATCTAGAACAATATAAAGCCCTACAATAATAAAAATAATTATTAAAATATTTTTAATTTTCATTTATTTTTCCAATTAGGTTTTCTTTTTTCTAGGAAAGCAGAAATTCCTTCTTTTGCATCCATTGCCATCATGTTAAGAGTCATCATTTTACTTGTATAAGCATAAGCTTTACTTAATGGCATTTCTAATTGTTTGTAAAAAGCTTGCTTTCCAATTTTTATTGTTAAATTAGATTTAGAAGCAATTTTATTTGCTACTTTTAACACTTCAATGTTTAATTTGGCTTTTGAAAAATTATCATTTATAAGCCCTATTTCTTTTGCATAATTTGCAGTGATAGGTTCTCCAGTTAACAACATTTTCATCATTGGTTTTCGATTTATCTTTCTACTCACAGCAACCATAGGTGTACTACAAAATAAACCTATGTTGACCCCTGGTGTAGCAAATAGTGCGTCTTTTGTACTGTATGCTAAATCACAACTAGCAACCAATTGGCATCCAGCAGCAAATGCAGCACCATGAACTTTGGCTATTACAGGCTTTCTACCCTCAACGATCTGAAGCATTACTTTTGAACAAAGATTAAATAATGTTAAATATTTATCTCTCTTTTTAAGACCTCTAACTTCTTTTAAATTGTGTCCAGCACTAAATCCTTTACCAGCACCCTCTAATATTATTACTTTAACTTTTTTATCAGTATCTAGCTTTTTTAAAGTCTTTAATAAATCGTAGAGATTTTTGAATGATAAGGAGTTATAAGTTTTTGGTTCATCAATGATAATCGATGCAACTTCATTGTTTATTTTTTTAATTTTAATATTACTAATCATTTAATCAGTTAATCCATCGGATCTAGCCTGATTTCTTTCTATATGAATTGGTAAAACTTTGCCATAAATAGCTTTTGAATGTTCTGGAGTGTTTACTCTCCACGGATCTAAGACATAAGCTGGAATACACATATATCTTGATTTTAGCCCTTCAACTTTTGTTACCCTGTGCAAAGTAAATCTGCCTTTAAATATTTGTAAATCTCCTGGCTCTAACTTCAATTGTCTTACTCTTGATCTATCTCCTGATATAACTTTTTGAACTTCATCGAAATTTTCATTTCCAGGCTCTCTTATATTTGGACAGTACTCAAATACACCTCCCTTCTCAGGTTTTTGAATCATTAAACTAAGTGTGAATTCACAACTATCAAAATGCCAAGGGAGTACTCCTTCTGGTTTCATAACATTATAAGCATGACATGCTAAAGGATCTGCCCATCTGTAAATAGGCGAAACGCCTAAACAAGCAGAAACAAATTTTAAAAGCTCTTCAGTTTCATAGAGATATTTCATTTCAGAATCTTTTGGGAAACAATCTGAATTTAAATATCCATTATATCTATTCATAAAAGTTCTTTTTGGATGATCTTTTGGCAATGAAGGATCGTCCTTTGCATACAAGTAAGCATTAATACTTTCTTTAGACATATAAACTTCGTCTAATTGTTTTTCTAACTCAGAATTCATTACCTTAAGTGATTTAGGTAAAATAAAATTTGGAATTGTTGAGCAACTATACTGATCAAGCTCCTCTTTACATTGTTTAACTAGATTTTTAATTATTTGCGAATTTAAATCGTGTATTGGATATTTTTCTAAATCTACAATAGTCTTCAGTCTATCGTTCATTTAAGTTTATTTTAACTTTCCCTCTTCTCTCATTTTTGCTCTGATCTTTGTAGCTGATATTTTTTGTGTTTCTTCATCTAAAACAATTTCTTCAATTTTATATCCAACACCT
The DNA here is from genome assembly GCA_902628305.1 of uncultured Pelagibacteraceae bacterium. Taxonomy (GTDB): domain Bacteria; phylum Pseudomonadota; class Alphaproteobacteria; order Pelagibacterales; family Pelagibacteraceae; genus Pelagibacter. The sequence continues at coordinate 64,413 of CACOMK010000001.1, forward strand.
CTACCGTAACAAATATTTGTGATATTAGGTACCATCATTATTTTAAATTGACCCTCAAATTCTGGATTTAATCTCTCTTCTATATTTTTTTTTACTGTTTCAAAATCAAAAGGATTGTCATCTACACCCTGTACATCTCTAATTTGGATACAAACTTGACCCGTTTTCTTTATTATTTCCTTAAATAACTTATAGTGCCCATCATGAAAAGGTTGCCATCTTCCAAGCATTTGAGCTGTTGGTTTTTTATTGTCCCATTGATAAGTCACTTTTTTATCTCCTCTACTATTTTTGGTGCCCATTTTTTTGCGTCTTGAGTTGTTACTTGAAAATCAAAATTTTCTGGATTTACAAACATTTGATTTGTATCTTCAAATCTTCCCTTTTTAATTGTATCTACCCATACTATAAAATCTGCAGGAAATAACTTTCTAGCCGCTGGTGTTGGTGCTACAAAATCTGCAATAACGTAATTACCCTCGTTTTTTAATTTTATTGCTAAATCTGCCATTCGTTTTGCTTGTCTTACTCTGCCTTCTTCTGAAAAGTCCCAATCATTCGCTGCAGTTCTAACTTCGTCGGCATTTAACCGCTTGGAATTTAAGAGTGGAGCCATTTCATCTGCTAATGTGGTTTTGCCCGCTCCTGGCAAACCCATTACTAATATTATTTTCATTAAATATCTTCTAAAGGATGATGGGACATCAATTCAAGTCCATTTTCACCTATCAAATATTGTTGTTCAAGTTTAACTCCCTCTTTACCACCTACCTTACCAATGTAACTTTCTACGGTAATAGTCATATTTTTTGAGAAAATGCCACTTCGTTCTCCTCCATCTGTAGGATATCTTATTGCAGGCCATTCGTCACACATTCCGATTCCATGTACCATTACTGAATATCTGTTTGGATAATAGTCCTCAGGTAATACCCAAGATTTTTCAGTAAATTCCTGAAAAGACACACCATCTTTAATTAATCTTGAATTATGATTAATTTGTTCTCGAGCCATTTGATACAATTTTTTTTGTTCATCACTAAATTTGTTACCAACAACAAAAGCTCTGGAGATATCTGCACAATATCCATAAGGTCCTACCATATCAGTATCAAATGCTACTAGTTCTCCATGTTGGATAACTTTATTACTACTTTCTTGCATCCATGGATTTGTTCTCTGCCCAGATGATAAAATTCTACAGTCAATCCATTCTCCTCCATTTTCAATATTTGTCTTATGCAAAATTGACCATAACTCATCCTCTGTCATTCCTGCTTTTAGTTCAGAACGCATTTTTGATACACCCATTTCGGCAACTTCAATAGCAGCTTTCATACAAATTAATTCGTCAGGTGATTTTATAACTCTAGCTTGTTCAAGAATTAGTTTTGCATCTACTACCTCAATACCCTCTTTGTTTAAAGCTGATACAGCAGGTCCATTTAAAACATCTACTGCCACTTTTTTTGATTTAAAATATTTATTTGATAAATCTTTTATTTCATTAATCCATTTTCTTAATTCGTTAGATGCTTGATTGCCATTGCTAAAATAATCCCAAGTAATTGCTGGTCTGATTTCATCAATTAAATTTAAATGTGAAGACAAATTTTCGCAATTAAAATATTCATAAAGAATTGTTGGTCCATTTACTGGAACAAAACAATATCTAGTCAAATTATGCATATTATAAACACTCATATTAAGACTATCTAATGCATAACGTACATTAACTGGATCAAATAAAATACAAGCTTCTAAATTATTTTTCTCTAATTCTTTTCTTACTCTGCTCAAACGATATGACCTTAATTTTTCAAAATTTATTTGATCTTCTCTTAATCTTTTTTTAGTTATAAAATTTTGTTTAGTCTTAATATCAGGTGCTATTTTTCTACTAAATCTCATTTTACTCTGTACAGTCCTAACCAAGCATTAACATCCTTGCTTGCAATATAATCTGATTTAAAAAATTCAAGTTCTTCCCATTTGTTATTTTTTAAATTTTCAATTTTTTTATCAAAGCCATATTCTTCATGTATACCCTCATTAATAGTAAAACATATTAAACCACCTGGTTTTGTAATTCTTACGAATTCATCTAGTGCATTTGGTTTTACATGTCCAAAAGTAAATGTACCAACACACATTACTGCATCATAATAATTATCATCAGAACTAATTTTTTGATTTAGATCAACTTTTTCTAATTTTTGATAAAGGTTTTCTGGAACGGTATCTAGTAATGTTTGTGACAAATCTGCTCCATGAAAATTTTCAAAACCATACTTTTTCAACTCTATTCCAACTAAACCCGTTCCACAACCAGCATCAAATATAAGAATATTTTTGTTTTTTTGATATTTATTAAATATTTCAACAGTTTCTTTTGGTCCAGTGTAATTCCAATCGACCATATCTTTATTATATTTATCTTTATCACCCCATTCATCATAGTATTTCATTACTTCGCTTGTAGTTTTAAGCTTATAAATTGGTATTTTATTTCCAACGTCTTTTTGAGCCATTAACTTCTCATTTTTTGTCCACTAGGATCATAGAGTGGTTCTTTTATTATTGAACAATTAAATAAGTCTCCGTTAATTTCTATTTGAATTTTATTTTCAGAATTTAATTTATTTTCATCTATATAAGTAAAAGCCATACTTTTATTAACAAAGTGTGCAAATCCACCTGAAGTAACGTAGCCTATACTTTGATTACCAATCATTACAGCTTCATTATTTGTTACATCTATATCATTAGTTTCAACAATTAACGGAATTAATTTGTTTGAACCATTTTCTTTTTGAGCATTTTCTTTTCCAATAAAATCTTTATCCCAATTTATAAAAGCATCCAACCCTGTTTCCTTCGCGGTAAAATCTGGTCTATAATCCAAAGTCCAAGCACCCCAATTTTTTTCTAATCTCATTGACATAAGAGCTCTTCCACCAAATGGTTTAATATTAAATTCTTTTCCAGCTTCAATTATTTCTTCATATAGTTTAATTTGGTAATGTGGAGAAACATAAATTTCATAACCAAGTTCTCCAGTAAATGAGATTCTATTTATAATTGCTGGTACTCCTCCAACAAACATTCTTCTAGAGTCTCTAAATTTAAATTTTTCGTTTGAAACATCATCTCTAACTATTTTTTCAAGAACCTTTCTAGAGTTAGGGCCAGCTATTGACAATCCATGGAACTCATCAGATCTATTTGTATAATTTAAATTAAATTTTCCTAAATGACTTTCAAACCATCGTCTATGCATTTCTTGGGCTGCACCCGAACCAAAAACGATAAATTCATTTTCATCAAAACTTGCTACAGTAAGATCTCCACATAATTTTCCCCTGTAAGATAGCATTGGTGATAATGAAATTCTTCCTGGTTTTGGAAGTCGACCTGCCATTATATGATCTAAAAATTTTCTAGCATCTGGACCTTTGAATTCATGCTTTGAAAAGTTAGCAACTTCTATCAATCCGACATTTTCTCTTACATTAATAACTTCTTTTGAAACATAATCATGTGATCTAGATCTCTTTATTGTAGGCTCTTCAAAAGCATCTTCCTTATTATTTGCGAACCACAAAGCGTTTTCCAGACCAAAACTGTCTCCCATAACTGCTCCTTGGTTAATAAAACGATCATATAGTGCTGTAGTTTTTTGTTTTCTTCCTTTTGGTAAAGTTTCATTTGGAAAAGTCATAATAAATCTTCTTTCATAATTTTCAGAAGATTTTATTGTTCCATACTGTGGAGATGCGTAATCTCCAAACCTAGCAACATCCATTGCCCATACATCTATAGATGGCTCTCCATCTATAATCCATTCAGCAATACATTTTCCAACTCCACCCCCTTGGCAAAATCCAGCCATGACACCAACTGCAACCCAATAATTTTTCATTCCAGGAACTGGTCCTATTAAAGGGCTTCCATCTGGTCCAAAGGTAAAAGGTCCATTAACAATATTTTTTATACCAGCTTTCTCTAAAGCAGGCATACGCTCAAAACCAATTGCTAGCCTGTCTTGTATGTTATCTAATTTAGGATCCAATAATTCATGACCAAAGTTCATTGGTGTGCCCTCTATTTTCCAGGGGGTTGATTTTGGTTCATAAGTTCCTAGAAGCATCCCTTTTCCTTCTTGCCTAAAATAAATATTTCCCTCAAAATCAGTTCCAATTGGTAGCCTTTGATCACCCATTTCCTCAATTTCTGGAATAGGCTCTGTAATTAAATAATGGTGTTCCATTGGCTGAACGGGCAGATGTAATCCTGCAAGTTGACCAACTTCTCTTGCCCAAAGTCCTCCAGCATTAATAACTATTTCAGCATTAATATTACCTTTGTCTGTATATACATCCCATGTACCATTTTTTTTCTGTTTAGTATCTTTAACAACTGTGTGTGTATAATACTTACCGCCATGTACTTTGGCAGCTTTTGCAAAAGCGTAGGTTACACCAGATGGGTCAACTTCTCCATCAATTGGATCCCAAAGTGCTAATAAGTACCGAGATGGATCTATGAGAGGATGTTTCTTCTTTACCTCCTCAAGAGAAATAAATTCTTGATCAAGACCCATGTATCTAGCTTTAGATCTTTCTCTTTTCAGATAATCTGCCCAAACTTCATTTGAAGCTAAATAAAATCCACCACTTGGTTTAAATCCAACTGAATGACCTGACTCTTTTTCAATTTCTTTATAGAGACCAATAGTATAGGCCATCATTCTAGAGATATTTGGGTCTGAAGAAATAACATGAACATTTCCAGCAGCGTGCCAGGATGAACCCGATGTAAGTTCATTTCTTTCAAGCAAAATACAATCTTTTAAACCAAACTTTGATAGATGATATAGAATTGAGCAGCCAACTACTCCTCCTCCTATAACAACTACTTTAGCATTTTTTTCCATTAATATTTAATTTCCTTATTAACTTTTTTTAAAGATTTATCTGTTCCATGATGAAAGTGTTTACTCATATCTGGCATATATTTCATTGATATTGGTTTCTTTCCAATTGCGACTGACATCTCTCTCACATGATGAGCTTCGGCCCCACAGCAAATACCAATAAAATTAATTTTTTTTGAAACACAATCTTTAGCAAATTCTGCCATTTCAAATCGATTGCAAAATAAATTATCTAAAGCAACAGGGAATGCATTTCCTCCAGGAATGCAATTGCACCCACTATCAGAAATATTTAAAAAACCTGGCTCTTCTTCAGTTGTTCTGTAAGGGACGGGAAGACCAGCAACATGACAAGAAACTTTATCTCTTACTTTTTTTAATAGCTTCATAGTCATATTTGGACCTCTGTAACAATTTAAACCAACAACATCAGCACCTAAATCTTCCATCATTTTGCAAGCATCTTCAGCACTATGTCCTTCTCTAGTTTTGTCTCCTCTTGGTATTGCAAAATTACAAACAGCTATTAGACCTGCATCTTTAATTGCTTTTAGTGCAATTTTCATTTCCTCTGTCCAATTGATTGTTTCCGCTATTACGAAATCTACTCCAGCTTCTTTTGCCCAACCAATCTGCTCCTCATACATTTTTTGACATTCTTTATGAGTACTTTTGTCTCCAGGATCAAAAATATTTGTATTAGCTACATCTCCACAAACCATTAGATCTAAATCTTTAAATTCGCTTGCTGCATCTTTAGCAATTTTAAGAGCATTTTTTTGAAGTGGTTCTAGCATATCTTCTTTACCAATAATTCTCAGTTTTTCTCTATGACCATAATATGTAAATGCTTGAACAACATCTGATCCTGCTCGTATAAACTCTCTATGTAATTGTGAAACCACCTCTGGATGTTCTAAAACAACTTCGGGCACGAAAGGTCCTGCTGAAAGATAGCCTCTTCTTTCCATTGCAAAAAGATATCCCTCTGCACACATTATGGGCCCCTCATTTAATCTTGTAATCAGGTCTTTTTTCATTATTTATCCTTTCATTTCATTAAGTTACTTGCAACCCATTTATGAAAATGGTGAGTAGGATTATCCATTTTAGGAGAAAAATTTCCTCCATTATAAGATGGAGAGTTTCTACCCTCTTGCATACCCTCAATAATATTTAAATCCTCACTCTGAACTCCTTTCCAAAGCTCAAAATTTTGTCTTCTTAATGATTTAAATTTTTTTGAATTTGCAGCTTCATTACCAACATAATAAATTTCCATATGTTCTTTTGTATATTCATTGCTAACTGGTTCTAACCAATAGGCATAAAAATGATCTTTATGAATTCCAAGCATTACATTAGGAAATAAAGCTACATACTCTGCAATATTTTCTTTATCTTTAGGCCAACTTGGAAAGCAAGGAAAGTTAAGCTTACTTTTAAATCTAGGATTATAAACTAAGGTTCCTTGACCTGCAAATCTATTTGGTAAACCTTGTATATGGTAGTGATCATCAAGTTTTGAATAAGAATTAAGTCCTGGATGTACCCAAGGTAAATGGTAACTTTCACAGTAATTTTCGATTGCAAATTTCCAATTACATTTTGCGTTTAAATTAAAATATCCATAATCATTAGAATAAACCATTAAATCTCTATCTTTCTCTGGCCAGAATTTAGCCCACCTATCACTTAAGGGTTTTATATATTTTTCAAATTCAATTTCGTTATTATTTAAATTAATAAATATTAAATCTAACCATACATATGACTTTACTTCTTTAAGGGAACTTCCCGATTTATTAAAGTTACTACAACTATGTTTATTCATTCCACCAATATGAGGAGTGGCAACTAGCTTCCCATTCATATCATATGACCATGAATGATAGGGACAACGAATTACATTTTTTAATTTACATTCTTCTTGTAAAATTTTGTAACCTCGATGACTACAAACATTGTGATAAACTCTAATATTATTATTTTTATCTCTCAAAATTATTAAAGGAATTCCAAGAAGATCAAAAGGCTTTGCATCACCAATATTTGGAATTGAGCTACCAACACCGATTACAACCCATTTATTTTCAAAAATTTTTTTTCTTTCAAAAAATAAATAATCCTTATTTGTATAACATTCATTAGGTAAGCCATGAGCTTTTGCAATGGGTCTATTAACGACTTTGATTTTATTTAAGTCAATTATTTGAGACAACTTTCTAGTTTCAACCTCCATTAAACCTCCTTTCAATATTGAGATTAATTAAGAAAAGTTAAATATTACGACTCTTTGATAATAATTTGTTGAAAAACAGTTTTACAATTTAATAAAAATACAAACTCTTTAAAAAAGAAATTTGAATAAAATTTCATTTCAAAACTTTAGCTTTAAAAAAGCGACTTTTAAAGACAATTTGGCTTCAACTAACAGTTGAAAGATATTTGCAATATTTGACTTCATATGTTCTAGTGAATTATTAGAAATTAAACTTACGGAGTAATAATGAAAAAACTAAATAGTATACTACTTTCTGCAGTTCTAGCGTTTGGAATGACAGCATTTAACAATGTTGCTAATGCTTGTGGAAAATTAGTAATTGCCGAGCAAAACTGGGCGTCAGCTGAGTTGATGGCAAACGTTGACAAAATCATCCTTGAAGAAGGATATGGTTGTGATGTTGAATTAGTACCTGGTGCTACTATGCCAACATTTACATCAATGAATGATAAAGGAACTCCTGACATGAACCCTGAACAATGGGCTAATGCAGTTTACACTCCTTTAAAAAAAGCAGTAAGTGAAAAAAGATTAATTATTGCTAATAAAGCTCCAATTACAGGCTTAGGAGAAGGATGGTGGTTAAACCCAGCAGCTTTAAAAAAGCACCCAGAGCTTAAAGGTATGACAGCAATGCAAATTCTTGAGCGACCTGATTTATTTCCAGATAAAGAAGATCCATCAAAAGGTGCATTTATGGGATGCCCAGCAGGTTGGGGATGTCAATTAGCAAATGCAAATCTTTACAGAGCATTTGAAATGGAGAAAAAAGGTTGGAAACTAATTGATCCAGGTTCAGCTGCAGGTTTAGACGGCTCTATTGCAAAAGCATCTGACTCTGGTGAACCATGGTTTGGTTATTACTGGAACCCTACATCAATGGTTGGTAAATATAATTTACAACCAGTAGACTTTGGTGTTCCTTTTGCGGGAAGAGATAATTGGGATAATTGCATTACTCTTGCTGAGCAAGATTGTGCAAATCCAAAACCAACTGCATGGACAAAATCTGAGGTTAATTCAATTGTAAGTGCTAACTTTGCTAAAACTGGTGGAAAAGATGTTCTTAGCTATGTTGAAAAACGAACTTATCCAGGAACAGTTATGAATGGAATGTTAGTATATATGGCTGATAATCAAGCAAAAGGTTCTGATGCTGCAGTTGAGTTTTTAATTAAGCATGAGGATATTTGGACTAAGTGGGTATCTTCTAGTGCTGCAAAAAAAATCAAAAAAAGTTTATAATTAACTTTAAATTACGAGTCTATTTAATATAGGCTCGTAATAAATATAATTATGGAATTTTTTACTGAATTTCCAGAACTGGGAAGAAGATCCCAAATGGAGCTAAGGAAAGGTATAGACTTAGCTTTTAGAAATTTTTCAAGAGAGTATGGAGACAATATAGAAGCATTTTTTGATCCATTATTATTTTTTTTAGTATCTTTAGAAAAATTATTACTATCTACACCTTGGATAATAATTATTGGAGTAATTTGCGGATTGGCCTGGTTAGGTTCACGAAGTTGGAAATTAGTAGTGGGAAGTGCGATTGCTTTTTTATTAATAGGGTATTTTGGCATGTGGGAAGATTGCATGGCAACTGTTGCTATTATTACTGTTTGTACAATTATTTGTATTGTTGTTGGAATACCAATAGGAATTATAATGGCAAGATCAAGTAGAGCTGAAAAGGCCATACTTCCTGTATTAGATATGATGCAAACAATTCCAAGTTTTGTTTATTTAATTCCAATATTAATGTTGTTAGGTATCGGTAAAGTACCAGGATTAATTGCTGTATGTGTATATGCAGTTCCTCCAATAATCAGATTAACTAATCTAGGGATAAGAGAGGTAGATAAAGAAACTTTGGAAGCGAGCGAAGCTTTTGGGGCAACCACAGCTCAAAAACTAAAATCTGTTCAAATTCCACTTGCTTTACCAACTGTTTTTGCTGGGGTAAATCAAACTATAATGATGGCTCTAGCTATGGTAGTTATTGCCTCTATGATAGGCGTAAAAGGCCTTGGTGTACCAATATTAAGAGCTGTTTCTAACCAATATTTAGCTCTTGGGATGATGAATGGATTAGCAATAGTTGCTCTCGCAATCGTCTTTGATAGAGTAACTCAAGAATATGGAAGAAGGATCCAAAAGCATAGAGGTCAGATAAAATAGTTGATACTTTGATGCATCGAATTTTCTAGACTCATATTTCAAAATAAATAAAGATCTTCTCTATGAATTTTTCATTGGAAATAGGTCCTAAAACAGAAGTTGATACAGTTCCAGCATTGTCTGATGTTTACATTACCATGCTACCTGGAGGTGATTACAGAGAGACTGCTGATAAAGCGGTAGAGCTTGTAAAAAAAGGATTCAACCCTGTGCCTCATTTTCCTGCTAGGTCAATACATGATGAAAAAGAACTTAAAGATTATGTCTCTAGATGCAAAGATGGAGGCGTAAAGCAAGCCTTAATTATTGGAGGCGGAAGAGAACCAGCAGGTAAGTTTGATAGTTCTTTTCAAATTTTAGAGACTGGTTATTTTGAAAAAATGAAAATAGGAATTGCTGGACATCCCGAGGGGAGTCCTGATATATCCGATTCAGATTTAGAAAAAGCTATGATAGATAAAAAGCCTTATGCTGATTATATTGTAACACAGTGGTTACTAGATCCTCAGCCTATTATAGATTTTATTTCTAAGCAAAGCGTACCAGTGCATGTGGGAATTACTGGGCCATTAAAAATATCTAGCTTAATCAAGTTTGCTAATATTGTTGGGGCAAAAAATTCCTTAAACTTTCTTAAATCTAATTTTACTAAGGCATTAGATTTATTGAAACCTAAAGACCCTAATGATTTAATTGGGAAAGTTAAATCGCACACTGATAACTTCCACATTTATACATTCGGCGGCTTGAAGGAAACTAACAAGTGGTTGAGGGAGAATAGTTATGTCTAATGAATTTGACTATACTAAATTAAAACATGTTACTTCTGTAGATCAGTCAGATAGAGAAGTACCGTACAATTTAAGACAAAGTGGGCCAACAAAAGTTGAAATGTTAATTTCAACAAGGGTAAGAAAGTCACCCTATTGGCATTTATCAATGCAGGCAGGTTGTTGGAGAGCAACTGTATACAATCGTATTTATCACCCAAGAGGTTACGTAAAACCTGAAGATGGTGGAGCTATGGTTGAATATGACGCTATCGTAAATCATGTAACAATGTGGAACGTTGCTGTTGAGAGACAAATAAGAGTTAAGGGTCCAGATGCAGAGAAATTTACTAACTATGTGATCACAAGAGATGCAACTAAAATTTCTCCAATGAGAGCAAGATACGTTATTTTATGTAACGCTTATGGCGGAGTTTTAAATGATCCAATTCTTTTAAGAATTTCAGAAGATGAGTTTTGGTTTTCATTATCAGACTCTGATATTGGCATGTATTTACAAGGTGTTAATGCTGATGGAAGATTCAATTGTACTATTGAAGAAATTGATGTCAGTCCAGTTCAAATACAAGGACCTAAATCAAAAGCATTAATGAAAGATCTATGTGGCGATCAAGTTGATTTCGATAATATGCCTTTCTACGGCTTAGCAGCAGCTAAGGTTGGAGGAAGAGATGTTGTTATTTCTCAGTCTGGTTTCTCAGGTGAAGCTGGTTATGAGATTTATTTAAGAAATTCAACTTTGTACGCTGAAGATATGTGGAATGCTGTACTTGCGGCTGGAAAAAAACATAGCTTGATGGTTATTGCTCCTGCTCATCATAGAAGAATCCAAGCAGGTATACTTTCATGGGGACAAGACATGGATCAACAACATAATCCATTCCAATGTAATTTAGGTTATCAAGTTTCTTTATCTGGAAAAGGTGAATGGAACAAAGCTGCTGATTATGTTGGTAAGGCTGCACTAGAAAAAATGAAAGAAGAGTTAAAAGCAGGAAAAAAACCTTACAAACTTCAATTAGTTGGTATGGAATTGGGCGGCAAACCTATTGATAATTATGCACCTGACTTTTGGTTAGTTTCTCCAGAAAGTGGCGGAGATCCAGTGGGATTTTTAACTTCACCTTGGTGGCATCCTGAGAAGAAAACAAATATTGCTATGGGGTATGTGCCTTTCGATGGAACGTTAAATGCAAATGGTTTTCCAAAAGGAAAAGTGGGAACTAAATATAAAGTTCATCTACCAGAACAATATTCAGAAACTCCAGGAACACCTGTAGATGCTGTTTTGGTGGATATTCCATTCAAAGAATCTTTCAACGCAAATACAAGAGAAGTTGTAAAAGGCTAAAATTTACTAAGGGGGAGCTAATTTCAGCTCCCCTTTTTAAATCTAATGACAAAAAGTTTTCTAATAGCAGTTTGCATTATTATTGCTATTGCTTTAATAATATTTCCATTAATTGTTTCATATAAGGCTCAAAAAAATAAAAATAAAAAAAATTAATGTTTGGTGAATTTTTAAATATAATTTTTAAGTCAATAAAATTAGACAAAACTCTTTATTCAGATAATAAAAATTTTGGAGAAGCATCAATATACTTTGCTGGTATTATAATGATCCTAGATGGTATCGCTGGAGCAGTAGCAGCCAATACCATTATTAAAACAGCTATTGCAATGTCTGGTCTAACTGCAATAGTTACTTGGCTAATATGGGCAATTTTTATTTTTGTAATTGGAGTTAAATTATTTCCAGATAAGCAAACCAAAGTTTCCTTCAAAAAAGTTTTAACAGCTGTTGGATTTGCACATGCACCTGGTTTATTAAGATTTTTTGCGGTCACGCCAGATTTAATGATACCAATAATTTTTCTCACTCAGTTCTGGATTTTTGCAGGTTTAATAATTTCAACTAAACAAATATTGAGTTTAAAATCTAACTTTAAATCTTTTGGGATTATACTTTTATCCTTTTTAATTATTGCATTTTTATCTATCTCATTTGTGATGAGTAGAATGAATATGCTTCCAGTTAGTCAAATCAGTTAAAGTGGAAATATAGTCTTAGATACTCTACAAGATTTACATAGTTTAAACCCAGTAAGAATTAAATTTTGAGTAACACTCTCGTCTTCCTCTTTGCATTCATCACAAATATTGTTTAATTCTTCAGTATCTACGTTTAGATTTTTTTCGTCAATTTTATCAATCATTATCTGTCAAACCAGCACCTGCAGCACCCTCTTTTAATCTGTCACTCTCTTCAACAAAAGTTTCTTCGGATAACTTGTATAAATTATTCCATTCATCGTCTGTAAAATTATCTTCATTTTCAAGTAGATTGACCTTAATTGTATTCGCTATCTTTGGAAATTCTTGATCAATAAAATTTGAAATAATATTTACATTTAGATTTAGTAAAATTTTTTTTTCATCTATTTTTACATAAAATTTTTTTCCAATAATTTCTGAAGAACGACTTATGAAGGAAATAAAAATTATTGGATAAGCAACGTTTTTGAATTCAATTTTTTTTAAATTTTCTAAAACACTTATTTGATCTAAAAAACTAACACCTAAATTTATTGGACAGTAAGGATTGTTTGATGAAGAGTTATTTTCACTAATTAAATTTAAATTTTCAAATTTACTTTTATTTTTTTGGTTAAAATATTCATTAAGGTGCTTAATACCTGGTAAACCAAATAATTCTAATAACCTTATGCTTTTTCCTGTTTCCTCTGAAACTCCCCAAGAATATCCTGCCGCTTTTGAAGCTCTTTTTACAGTAGTTTCAATTTCACTCAGTGATTTCATTATTAGATATTGGTTTTATATACCCACTGCTCGTCATAATTTTTTAACTCATTTGGAAGTGGAGCTCCTTGGAACATGCAAATTCTTAACCATTTGTCAGATCGTGGATCAAATTTTAATGCTCCAAAAAAAGATAATTTTAGTCTTAGCATATCAATAGGCATTAAATCTTTGCCAATTGTATTATCTTGTATTTCTGAATAAGGAAATTTTTCTACAATAAATGCTCTTCTCACAACATGTCTTAAGTCAGAATTTGATCTTAAAAACTCAGCAATAGTTAAACTATTTTTGGAGTCTAATAATTTTTTATAAAGTTTTTTTATATCTCTTGCTATAGCCAAAGGTTGTTCTAATTCTGATCCATGCTCCTCAAAACGATCAGCTAATCTTGGCTCTTCTTTATTTTTTGAAATAAACCAAAAGTTTTGGTTATTTTCTTTTTCTTCAAAATTAATATCTAAAATGTTTGGATACTTTGCTTCGATGATATTTCGTAATTCTTCAACTTTTCTATTAGTTGGAATATTAAAATATTTTTCTTCATCAGAGCTCATTTCTTTTACTAAAGGATTTACAATATTGTTGTAAGGTTCCATCATTATTGAAACAATGTATTCAATGCATTCCTCGCAAGTATTATTCTCCAACCATTGATATATTTTGTTAAAAGGATATTCGTTCTCAAAATTAAAATCTTTGTTTATAAAGTTTAAAAATTTTTCTACATCTTTTAGTAAAGATGTGATTTTTTTTTGTTGGTATTCACTATCTGTATTCCAACTTGTAACATTTTTTAATGATTTTTTTACACAATCTAAAAATAAATCACTATCTTGACTTTCGACATATTTAATTTCTCTAATTTTTTTCAGTGCTTTTTCTCTACTTAAAATCCAATTATTTAAAAGAGTTGGGTGATTGACTATAAATGGAGCCATACCCAAGCCTGTAGAATTACCTATTCCCAAGTTTTTACAAATATTATCGTCTAATTTAACAGCTATTTTCGGATTTATATTATAAGCAACATGATTAACTTGATCAAAAGTAAATTGTCTTACTAAATAAACCAGCATCATTTCTAATCTAAATGGCCCATTAATTTCTTCACGGTTTTTAATTCTAAATCGATCAGCAAGTCCAAATTTACCTGATCCATATACAGCAGTTGTCCTATATAAATAGCCAACTTTTGATAATAAATTTAGATCTGGTTGATTCCCTTTGCTTAATTTTTCAACAACATGATTATAAATTCTTAGCGATTTATTTGCTCTTGATAAAGTTAATTCCTTATAAGAAAGTCTACCAACTTCTTGTTTTGGAACTTCGTTTTTTAGTCTTTCAATGTCTTTTTTTGTTGGAACTCCATCGTGTAATGTAAAAGCAGCATCCCATTTTGTAGCAATAACCCTATCTGATCTTTCTTCATCTTTAATTTCGTTTGCAAAACATACTAAGGAATAAACTCTTTTATTTTTTTTAAATGAGTAAACAGCTACTCCAAAACCATTTTCATTTAATTCGAATAAATCTCTGTTATACTCCCACTCTTTAAATTCATTTAAAAAACTTCTTAAAAAAGACAATTTAGATTGATGAAAAGATCCAAGCCTTGATAATTTCATTATCTTATTTGGATCTCTAAGTTCGACTTTCATAATTAAACAGATTTATAAAAATTGTACCAGTTATTGCCAAGTATTCCATATGTCTCGGTATCTGAAAATCCCACTTTTTTAAGACCTTTCTCAATATTTGAAAACCCTCTTGCATCAAGAAACCAATCAGGTTGCTTTGGAAAACCTGGTTTATTTTTTGACCCCTCACCAAAATTTTTACTTTTTGACCAAGAACCATTTCTCATCCATTCAACAACAGTGTCTGGATGATCTAAACATAGGTCAGAACCTATTCCAATTTTGTTCACATCCATTATTTCAGCAGTCTTAGCAACCATTTCACAAAAACTTTCAAGAGTGCAATTTGTGTTATTTTTTAGATGATGAGGGTATAATGACAAACCTAAAATACCACCACTATCACTTAAAATTTTTAATAAATCTGAAGATTTATTTCTTTTAGCTGCATGCCAAAAAGATGGATTTGCATGAGTTATTGCGATTGGTTTTTCACTCAAATCAATTGCATCTAGGGTACTTTTTTCTGCAGAATGAGACATATCTACTACAAGACCAACCCTATTCATTTCCCTTATTACCTCACGACCAAAATTTGTGACACCACTATCTATTTTTTCATAACAACCTGTTGCTAATAAAGATTGATTGTTATAAGTCAACTGCATAAATCTACATCCCAATTCATAAACCTTTTCAACAAGCCTTATATCATCTTCAATTGGTGAACAATTTTGAAAACCAAAGAATATTGCAGTTCTATTTTCTTTATTGGCTTTATCAATATCTTTAAAATTCTTACCAGGAAAAATTAAGTCAGAGTTTTCTTGGAATAATTTTTCCCATTTTTTAATTTCAAGTTGTAATTCATCGAAATCTTCATGATATACAATCGTAACATGAACAGCATCTAAGCCAGCGGATCTGTTAATCTCAAAGATTTTTCTGGACCAATTACAGTATTGAAGATTGTCGATTTTATAATTCATAGTATCCTTAACTCTAATCAATATGTATTTTAAATACTATTAATTTTATTGAAATTTTAACTTAACTTTGAAATAACCAGATTTATCAATTTTCATGAAAAAAAATACTAAATTAAAAGTTTCAATCGTCATGGGAAGCCAATCTGACTATAAAATAATGAAACTAACAGAAAAAACCTTAAAAAAAATTGGAGTATCGTTTGAAACAAAAATTATATCTGCTCACAGAACTCCACAAAGAATGTATGAATATGCTAAAAAAGTTGAGCAAAATTATATAGGAGTAATAATTGCAGGTGCTGGAGGATCTGCACACCTCCCAGGTATGATATCAGCTATTACACATGTGCCTGTACTTGGTGTTCCTGTTGAAAGCAAAAAACTTAAAGGATTAGATAGCTTACTATCAATAGCACAAATGCCGAAAGGAATACCTGTTGGAACACTTGCTATAGGTGAGGATGGTGCCATTAATGCAGCTTTATTAGCTGCAGCGATAATTGCTAATCACAATCCGAATGTTCGAAAAAAACTTAAAAATTTTAGAACGTCGCAAACTAAATCTGTAAAACAAACTCCAAAATAAAATGTCAGAAATTACTCTTGGTATCATTGGGGGTGGGCAACTTGGAAGTATGCTCGCAATAGCAGCTAAAAAATTAAATATTAAAACTGTTATTTTTTGCGATGATGTGGATGCGCCAGCTCAAAATTTTTGTAATCATTTTGTTACAGGAAGTTATGACAATAAAGAAAAAATATCGGAATTTATAAATCAAGTTAATTTAGTAACTTATGAATTTGAAAATATTCCATTTGAAACACTAAATGAAATTAATAGATTTAAACCTGTTTTGCCAAAGCCTTCTGTTAATAGATTGATTCAACATCGATTAGCTGAAAAAGATTTTGTTAATAAGCTAAATATAAGAACAACCAGATATGTCTCTATTGAAAAAAAATCTGATATAGATGCTTTGGAGGATTTTCTACCTGGTATTCTAAAAACAACTACATTAGGATATGATGGCAAAGGTCAATACCCAATTAATTCAAAAGATGAACTTAGTTCATTAAATATAGATTTTTCAAAAGGATATGTTCTTGAAAAACTTGTTAAATTAAAAAAAGAGATTTCAATTATAATCACAAGATTTAGTAATAACAAATATGAAATATATGAACCAATTGAGAATACACATGAAGATCAAATTTTAAAACATTCAAAGATTCCTGCAGAAATAAATGAGAAAATTTTTTATCAATCAAAAGATTGGGCGACGCTAATAGCTGAGGAGCTAAAATATGTTGGAACCTTGTGTATAGAATTTTTTATTGATAGAAATGATAATCTTTATGTTAATGAGATTGCTCCAAGAGTGCACAACTCAGGTCATTTAACTATAAATGCGTTTAATGTTAGTCAATTTGAAAATCATGTAAGGGCTGTGTGTGGCTTAGAACAAATTCCATTAAAAAAAATATCAAATGCTAAAATGATGAATCTGCTTGGAGAGCAAATTACACACTATAGAAAAATGCAAAAGTTTAACGACAATGAATTTTTCTTTGATTATCTTAAAAAAGATATAAAAGAAAAAAGGAAAATGGGTCATATTACAACTTTAGTATAAATGTTAAAATCAATAGAAGGTAATTTTGATAACCCAGAAGTTAATGAGCTTCTTACAAAGCACTTTATTGAACTAAGAGCTGCATCCCCAGAAGGAAGTGCGCATGTACTGGATATTCCCGGGTTAAAAGTACCATCGATTAAATTTTGGAGTTTGTGGAATCAAAAAAAATTAATAGGATGTGGTGCTTTAAAATTTTTAGATAAAGAACATGGAGAATTTAAATCTATTAGAATTCATGATGATTTTAGAAAGCAAGGCCAAGGAATGAATGTAATAAATCACTTAATAAATGAAGCAAAAAAACTTAAAATTAAAAGAATAAGTATTGAGACAGGTGCAGGCACTTTTTTTGTTCCAGCAAGAAAACTTTTTAATAAAACTGGATTTACTGTATGCGAACCTTTTGCGCACTATAAAGAGGATATTAATTCTGTTTATTTAACTAAGCTTATTGAAGATATTTAATAAATTATCTTTAAACATTGATCTATTTTGTTGACAAAACCCAATAAAATCTAAACAAAGCCAATATTACTTAAATATAAGTAATATTAAAACATAACAAAAAGTAAGAAGATAAATATGAGTCTACAAGGAAAAGTAAAGTGGTTCAATCCAACCAAAGGTTTTGGTTTTATTGAAAGAGAAGATAAAGAAAAAGATGTGTTTGTACATGTTTCAGCAGTAAGAGATGCTGGTATGAACGGTTTAGATGAGGGTCAAGCTTTGACTTTCGATGTTGAAGATGGTCCTAAAGGTCCTTCAGCAGTTAACTTAAAAACTGCATAATTTCACACTTCCTGTTGGCTGAAAATATTAATTTTAAATATATTGATTTAATTTTCAGCCAATACCTAATTAATCAAAACAACCTTTAGACATAATTGTTAAATATATAATTAAAATTAAACTAAAATATGATTGGAATTTTAGGTGGAATGGGTACTCAAGCTGGTCTTGATTTTTGTAACAAGCTAGCTGTTCTAAATCGTGGAAAAATTGACCAAGAATATCCATTATTTTTGCTTTACAATAAATCAAATATTCCTGGAAGACCTGAGTCTATTGGCTTGCACACTAAAAAACTCTCCAATAAATCTTTTAACAAAATAAGCAAAAAAAAATATAATAAGGTTTTAAATAGCTTAATGACAGGTTGTAAGCTTCTAGAAAAAAATAAATGTAAATTTATAGTGATACCTTGTAATACAGCGCATTATTGGTTTGATGATTTGCAAAAAAAAATAAATATACCAATAATCAATATGCCAAAAGAAGTATTCAAATTCACAAAAAAAAAATGTAAAAAAAACTCAAAGATTGGGCTTTTAGCAACCGAGGGAACACTTAAAACCAGTGTTTACAAAAAATTTTTTGAAAATGATTATCAATTAGTTGAACCATCACAAAAAATTCAAAAATTATCAGTAAATAAAGCTATTAAATTTGTTAAAATGGGTAATGTGAAAGCTGCTGCAAAATCGATTAAACCTGCGATTGATTTATTAATAAAAATGAAATGCAAAAAAATTATTTTAGGTTGCACAGAACTACCAATTGCAATTTTCGCATTCAAATCATTTAAAAAAGTAAAATCTTCAAAGATATTTTTAGATCCTAACTTAATTTTAGCTCAATCAGCTATGGTTAAACATACAAATTAGATAATGTCTAATAAAATGGAAAAGCCATATGTTTTAAGAGCAGCTGAATTTGTTTATTCAAATATTACAAAAATTAAAAATCAAAATCCTGATATTAATAATATTCAAGCATTTGAAATTTTTATGACTACTAAAGAATATGACATTTTAAGTTCAGGGGAATTTCACGACAAATGGTTTTTAGAGCTCAAGAATAATAAATTTTTTGACCCTATTACTAATAAAAAAATAAATGATGAAACTTTAAGACTTTTAGAACTTCAAAAAGATTCTATGATTAAATTTTTGTTAAAAATTCCTAAATTATATTATACCAAAAGTCATTTCCCATTAGAAATTTCTCAAAGAGCCTTTGATCATCTATGGAGAATTTGCGAAAGTTACGAAATGTGGTGTAAAGAAACTGACCAAGAAGATCTTATATATCTAAATATTATTGAGTAAGATTATTTGAGTTAAGAATTTTTCGAGTAATATTTATTCTTTTTTTAACTAATTTTTTAAATTCTTGTTCATCAAGTTTTTTTCGAGTCAATTTTATTCTTCTTTCAACAAGATTCCTAAATTCTTCTTCAAATTCATCTTTTTTATTTTTTTTATTCAACTCTTCTTTAACTAATGTTAAAGAATTTTTCCCCGTTTTCTTTTTAATACTTTGATCTATAATTAATTGAGCAGTTGCTTTATAAATATTACCAGAAGTAATAACAGTAAAACCAGGACCGAGAAATGAGGCAAGAGGTGTAAAACCTGTTAAAAAGAAAAATGATACTATAATCGTAAAAATTTTAAAAAACCTATTGCTCATAAGTAAAATTTAGGTGATTTGATAATCTTTTTCTATAACTAATTCGTTCATTTTAGGCATTGATTTAATTGATTTTAGTTAATTTATTTGTTTATTAAAACTAATGATTAGAACTTTTCCTTTTATATTTATACTATTATGGTCTTCCGCCTTTATAACAACTAAACCTATTATAGATAACAGTGATCCATTTGCTGCACTAGCATTTAGATTTGCTTTTGTTGCTTTAGGTTTTTTTTTATTTTCTTTTTATTCAAAACAAAAAATTTTAGTTAGTAAAAGAAATTTTTTTGAATCTTTTTTTAGTGGTGTTTTGTTTCATGGTTTTTATCTTGGTGGTGTATTTTATTCGATTTCAATAGGTATGCCGACAGCAATTGCAGCATTAATTGTAACACTACAACCAGTTCTCACAAATGCATTAAGTGGTCCAATCTTAAATGAAAAAGTATCTTCAAAACAATGGATAGGTGTTCTTTTGGGATTTGCTGGTGCAGGACTTGTATTAGGTTTTGATGTAGGTTCCAACATACCAGCAGCAGGATTAATCGCAACAATCATTGCATTGATAGCAATTACATTTTCAACTTTATGGCAAAAAAAACTGAGTAACAAATTACCTCTATCTGTAAGCAATATGAATCAAGCGCTTGGTGGATGTATATTTCATTTATTAATAATTATTTTTTTTGTCGATCCGTATATTGATTTCTCACAAACATTTATTATAGCAATGAGCCATCAAATATTTTTGGTTTCATTTGGAGCATTTACTATCTTGATGTTTTTAATAAAAAAAAACTCAGCGAGTAAAACTGTTTCTATATTTTTCTTAATTCCAACAACATCTGCTTTAATGGCATGGCTCTTCTTAAATGAAAATTTAACTAGGTTAGATTTAATTGGATTTTTAATCACCTCTATAGGTGTTTACATTGCAACAAGAGATTAAAAAGATTTAAAACCAAACTCTAATGATGCATCAGTGATAGAGTGATAAATAGATTCTCCAAAACTCCTTAAAGCAAACAATCTTACTTTGTTTGGATTGTCATTCAACTTGTCAACAGTGATAGTTATTCCATTATAAGTTGAATTCATTGAATTATTTTTCTCTAGTGTGTTGAAATTAAAAGGGCACCCCTTTTTTAAAACTTCTATTGTCTCTTTTCCCTCAATTTCAATGATAGCTCTTGAATGTGATAAATCTGTAATAGCAAAGTCTGTATCTTTAAATTCGTTAAGAATATTTTTAATTAAATCTTTTTTTGTTGATACTAACAACCAGTTTTTTGGTCCATTCCATAATATCCTTGTGTTATCATTAAATACCACAGTTAAAGGTTCGTTTTTTAGTTTCAAACCATCAACATCGATACCTTCAAATGAAACTGAAGAGTTTTTATACTGAACTATTTGAATTATTAGTAAATTTTTATTTTCAGATATTTTTAGAAGATCATTTTCATTTTTACCTTCATAATCTCCAAACTGACCTGTTTTATGAACATTTGCCAAAGCTGAAATCAAAGTCATGATCTAACCCTTTCACCTTTTGGATCTACATAATGTGATGAAACTATTTCTACTGGGATTACTTTATTTTTAAGAGGTGACATTACAAATAATTTTTCTCCTATCATATTTTTTCCATCTTTTAATATTGCCAAAGAAAAAGGATTATCATATTCAACGCTCCAACATGATGCTGAGATATGCCCTAACTTTGGATTTGGTAAAGGTGCATTAGCATCTTTGACTAAGTGAGACCCTTCCGGAATACTTGTCTTTTTATCTAGTGGAACAACTCCTACTACTCTTTGTCTATTATCTGCTGTAAAAGCTACTCGTTGGAGTGATCTTTTTCCAATAAAATCTTTCTTTTTGCTCACAAGACCTTCTAAAGCGTTGTCGTAAGGTATTGTCCTTCCATCAAGTTCTGATCCAGCAACATGTCCCATTTCAATTCTCAAAGTTGATAATGCCTCTGTTCCATATGGTTGGATTTTAAATTCTTCACCAACTTCCATAATTTTTTGCCACATAAAGTCACCATTATCAGACTGGACATTAACCTCATATGCGAGCTCACCTGAAAAAGATATTCGAAATATTCTAGCTTTTACTCCAAATAAATCTCCTTCCATGTAACCCATAAAAGGAAGTCCTTCATTAGATACATCTAAATTTGGAAATAATTTTTGCAAAACATCTCTAGATTTTGGTCCCGCAATAGCTGCTCCTGCCCATTGTTCAGTTGTTGAAACAACATTAACATTCAATTCAGGCCATACTATTTGTAAGTAATATTCTAAATGCGAAAGAACATTTGCTGCTTGCGCCGTTGTTGTGGTCATATGATAGTGATTTTCAGAAATTCTTGTAGTTGTTCCATCATCCATAACAATACCGTCTTCTCTTAACATTACACCATACCTAGCTTTACCGACTGGCAATTTTAACCAAGCATTAGTATAGACTCTATTTAAAAACTCAGCTGCATCTGGCCCTTTAATATCAATTTTACCAAGTGTAGTCACATCACAAACACCAACATTTGTTCTCACATTTTTTGCCTCTCTCTTAGATCCCTCAAATAAATTTTCATTACCCCTTTTATAATATCTTGGTCTCAACCAAACACCTGCATCTACAAAAACTGCATTATTTTTCTCATGCCAATCATGCATTGGAGATTTCCTTGTTGGTTTTGAATGTTTGCCAACTTCTCTTCCTACAATCGCACCAATTGATATAGGTGTATATGGAGGTCTAAAAGTAGTATGACCTACTGCTGGAACAACTTTATTTTCAATTTCTGAAACTAGCTGTAAACCATTCAAATTACTTGTTTTACCTTGGTCTGTTGCCATTCCAAGCGTAGTATATCTTTTAACGTGCTCGATTGATCTATAACCTTCTCTCAGAGCGATTTCGATATCTGATACAGCTACATCGTTTTGAAAATCTAAAAATCTTTTATAATTTTTTCCTGCTGGTAATGGAACACACCAAAACTTATCGTGTTTAGAAGATTTTTTTTCAACTACATTTGGAATGCTTACTTCTTTATCATTATCAGTAATTTTTTTTGATAACTCTCTTCCTTTTTGAAATGAAGTTTTTAGAGTTTCTTCTAAAGAGAATACTCCGTTAGCAGCTCCTAAAGTAGTCTCTTGTTGTTTTGAGGTCCCTGGAACAAATGCATCAATTTCTTCTTTAAACTTAGTTTTATTTCCTGATTGAGAAGCTAAATGAATAGACGGTGTCCAAAAACCTGAAACACATATACAATCACATGTAATACTTTCTATTTTTCCAAGTTGTTTTTTATCATCAGAAATACTAGCTATATCAGCAGATTTTACTTTTTTATATCCTTGTGCTGCAACAACTACATAAGAATTTTTAATATTTATTCCTAAACTTTTCGCCTCATCAATAATTTCTGACTCAGGATTTTTTCTTGAATCTAATATTACTGGTTTTACTCCATGCTTTTGAAATTCAATAGCTGTTTCATATCCACTGTCATTATTTGTAAATATCAATGGATTTTTTCCAACTAAAACTCCATAGACTTTTAAATATTCCTTTGCAGCAGATGAAAGCATTACACCTGGCGTATCATTATTTCCAAAAACTATTGGCCTTTCAATAGATCCTGATGAAATTAAAACTTCTTTTGCTCGGATGTACCATAATCTTTTATTTGGATGATATTTTTTAGTTTTTGGTAAATGATCACTTACCTTTTCAGACATTACAAGCATGTTGTGATCATAATAGCCAAAGATTTGAGATCTATTTTTTACCACAACATTTGGCATTGTTTTAAGTTCAGCAATTATTCCTTCGGCCCAATCTTTTCCTGATTGGTTTCCAATATTCACATCATCTGTTAACAAAGATCCACCAAATCTTGGTTTGTCTTCTGCTAAAATTACTTTAGCTCCATTTTTTGCAGCCGCATATGCGCTAGACAAACCCGATGGTCCTGAACCAGCTATGAGTAAATCACAATATTCGTATTTGTGCTCATATCTTTCTTTGTCATGTTTTATAGATGCTACACCTAATCCAGCTGCTTTTCTGATAAATGGCTCATAAATTCTATACCAAAAGCTTTTTGGCCACATAAATGTTTTATAATAAAATCCTGCAGGTAAAAAAATCTTTAAAAAATTATTGATTGCACCAATATCAAAATTAACACTAGGCCAACAATTTACGCTTCTTGCCTCTAAACCCTCAAAAAGTTCTTGCTCAGTTGCTTTAATATTTGGCTCAGTTTCATTATTCCTATAAAGCTGAACTATTGCATAAGGTTCGTCAACTCCTGCTCCAAAAAAACCTCTTGGCCTGTGATATTTGAAACTTCTACCAACTAAATGAACACCGTTTGCAAGCAAAGCGGATGCTAAAGTATCACCCTCATATCCAAAATATTTTTTTCCATTAAATTTAAATGATAATTTTATATCTCTATTAATTAATCCAACACTATCTAACCTGAAATCTTGAGACATTAAGCAACTTCCTCATCAGCTTTAAAAGTTTTAAATATTTCATGAGTTGCAGTATCTCTCTCTACTTTTATCCATTGTCTACATCCTGATATATGTTGCCATAACTCTAAATGTTTTCCTCTTAAGCTTTTTCTATTGTAAACAAAGTCGTCCCACTCTTGATCAGAAATTTCTTTGTTTAGTTCTGGCCTTTTTACACTTGCATCTCCACCATAAGAAAATTCAATTTGTGGTCTCATTCCACAATGTGGGCATTTAATATAGAGCATTTATGATATCCAGGTTTTCGTTCCAAGTCCCTTTTCGTCAATTAAATGACCAGTATTAAATCTGTTTAAACTATATCCTGCATTTAATTCATGAACTCTATCTTGAGCAATTGTATGTGCAAACGTCCAACCTGATGCGGGAGTTGCTTTAAAACCTCCATAACACCAACCACAATTTAAATACAAACCATCTATATGAGTTTTATCAATTATAGGAGATCCATCCATTGACATATCCATTATACCACCCCAGGTTCTAAGCATTTTTAACTTACTTAAAAAAGGCATCATCGCTATACCTTCGGTTAAAACATGTTGTAAAGTTGGTAGATTTCCTCTTTGTGCGTAACTATTATATCCATCTAGATCTCCACCCATAACCATTTCACCTTTATCTGATTGACTAATATAAAAATGTCCAGCACCAAAAGTTACTACGCTATCTAAAACAGGTTTAACTGGTTCTGAAACACATGCTTGAAGAAGATGAGTTTCTATTGGTAAAGTCATATTTAATTTTTCAGCTAAAATATTTGTGCTTCCTGCAACACATAAACCAACTTTTTTAGCTTTAATATTTCCACGAGATGTTCGAATACCATTTATTTTTCCAGCAGAAACATCAAAACCAATTACTTCACAATTTTGAATAATATCAACTCCCATGTCATCTGCTTGACGAGCATAACCCCATGCTACTGCATCATGTCTTGCAGTTCCTGCACTTGGTTGCATCAGGCCACCAAAAATTGGAAATCTTACATTTTCAGAAAAATCAGCCATTGGAATAATTTCTTTAACCTGTTCTCTATTCAAAAGAACAGCATCTATTCCATTTAACCTCATTGAATTTCCTCTTCTTGCATAAGCATTCATTTGTGCATCTGAGTGAGCTAGATTAATAATTCCTCTAGGAGAAAACATTACATTGTAATTTAGGTCTTGACTCATCTTTCTCCATAAATCCATTCCAAATTCACTGAATAATCCGTTTTCGTCATGCATGTAATTAGATCTGATGATTGTAGTGTTTCGTCCTACGTTTCCACCTCCAATCCATCCTTTTTCGATGATTGCAACTTTTGTAATATTATGTTCTTTTGCAAGATAATACGCTGTAGCAAGACCATGGCCACCTCCTCCAATAATTACGACATCATATTCCTCTTTTGGTTCTGGGTCCTTCCATGCTAAATCCCAATTTTGATGATTAGAAAAAGCATTTTTGACTAAATTAAATATAGAATATTTCTGCATTAGTTAATTTTATAGTAAAGAATCTAAATAGTGCTTATTTTTTTTATATATATTTTTTAGAAGTTTCCAAAGAACTTAAAAAAGGATATGAAGTCTGCAAGTAAACGTTTTAATTTAAAGGATTTTAAATGAGTGATGTCAAATCAGATATTCAAATAGCTAGAGAGGCTAAAATGCAACCAATAAATGATGTTTTAGCAAAAATTAATGTACCAGATGAAAGTGCAGCGTTTAGTCCGATGGGGCGACATATTGCTAAGATAAATTTAGAATATCTAGATACACTTAAAAATAAGCCTGATGGTAAATTGATTTTAGTTACAGCTATTACACCAACACCTGCTGGTGAGGGAAAAACAACAACCTCTGTTGGACTTCATGATGGATTGAATAAAATAGGAAAAAAATCAATTGTTTGTTTAAGAGAGCCAAGTTTAGGTCCCTCTTTTGGAATGAAAGGTGGGGCTGCTGGAGGAGGATATGCTCAGGTAGTTCCAATGGAACAAATTAATCTTCATTTTACAGGAGACTTCCACGCAATAACATCTGCTCATAATTTATTATCAGCACTAATTGATAACCATATTTATTGGGGGAATAAATTAGACATCGATGTCAGAAGAGTTGTTTGGAAAAGAGTTATGGATATGAACGATCGATCGTTAAGATCAATAAATATTAATTTAGGTGGTGTAGCTAATGGTTTCCCAAGAGAAGATGGTTTTGATATTACTGTCGCTTCAGAAATCATGGCTATTTTTTGTTTATCAAATGATTTAGAAGATTTAGAAAAAAGAATAGGCAACATTACAATTGCTTACAATAGATCTAAGAAACCAATTTACGCAAAAGATTTAAAAGCCCAAGGACCTATGACTGTGTTGTTGAAAGACGCAATAAGACCAAATGTAACCCAAACGTTAGAAAATAATCCTGCGATAATACATGGAGGACCATTTGCAAACATTGCACATGGATGTAATTCTGTAATTGCAACAAAAACTGGTCTAAAACTTGCTGATTATGTTGTCACTGAAGCTGGCTTTGGTGCTGATTTAGGAGCTGAAAAATTCTTAGATATTAAATGTAGAAAATCAAATTTAAAACCAAGTTGTGTTGTAATAGTTGCAACAATTAGAGCATTAAAAATGCATGGTGGTGTTGCAAAAGATGATCTAAAAAATGAAAATGTAGATGCTCTTAAAAAAGGGTTGGTTAATTTAGAGAGACATATTGAAAATGTTAAAAAATTTGGTTTACCAGTAGCAGTTGCCGTTAATCATTTTATTAAAGATACTGATAATGAAGTAAAAGCTTTAATTGAATTTTGTGACAGCTTAGGTGTGAAAGCAAGTCTTTGTACTCACTGGTCAAATGGTGGTGAGGGAACTAAAGAACTAGCAGCACACGTTGTAGATCTATGTGAAAAAAATCAGGCTAAATTTAATTTTTTATATGAGAGTAATACTCCTTTATTTAAAAAAATAGAGACTATTGCAAAAGAAATTTATAGAGCAGATGAGGTAATTGCTGACACAAAAATAAGAGATCAATTGAAAACTTTTGAGGATGCTGGTTACGGTGAATTACCTATTTGTGTTGCAAAAACACAATATAGTTTTTCAACAGATCCTAATCTAAAAGGAGCACCAACTGGTCACGCTTTACCAATTAGAGAAATAAGACTTTCTTCTGGTGCTGAATTTATTGTAGTCGTTTGTGGAGCTATAATGACAATGCCTGGATTACCACGAGTTCCAGCAGCTGACTCTATTAAATTAAATGATAAGGGTGAAATTGAAGGACTATTCTAAATTAAGATAATTTAACCAATTCGCTAATTCTCTCATTCTAGACTTTTTATCTAACTTTTTATTTTCTTCCTCTATTTTTTTAATATGAATATTTATTTCATCCTCGTCTGTAAATGCACCTTTATCCAAAAGTCTTTTTTTTCTGAAAATAATTAAATTTATCATTTTATTATAAGTTATTTCAGGATGATATTGGAGACCCCAAATATCACAATCACCTACTTTAAAATTGAGTGCTTGCACTTTGTTAATTGAATTTGAAGCTAATAAAATTGAATTTTTAGGCATTGTTACAACTTCATCAAAATTAAAAGCAGGTGTATTAAATTTTAAACTTTTGTTTTTATACAATGGATGTTTTAAACCCCTTCCATTTATTTTTATATCAAATGCAATTCCTTTCTGGGAACCATTTGTACATTTTTTTACCTCACCTCCTGCAGCAGTCACAGCAACTTGCATTCCCCAACAGATTGCTAAAATTTTTTTAATTTTTTTTTGACACTCCTTCATAAATTCAATTTGCCTTTTTATCTCTGGAGTTGCGTTGTAAATATTTAAACTACTTCCACCCCATATTAGGCCATCATAACTGCCAAGATTATTGATTATTTTCTGAATATTTTTGTCTGATGAGGGATTTGCAACATCAATTATTAAATTATCTGTAAAATAGCTTAGACTGTGTTTTAAACTTTCTGTATGTGTTTGAATACCTGCAACAGTGAACTGTTTATTTTCCTCGGTTGGATTACCTTCAACAATTAAAATTTTTTTCATTTGAATAATTCTCCAGAAATACTTTTTTTATACATTTCTTTTAAATCTTGCTTACTTATTTCTTTTGGGTTACCTCCTGTTGATGGGTCTTCATATGCCATCAAGGATAGTTCTTCTAAATCAATATTACTACAATCCATAACTTCTGATAATTTATGTGGAATATTCAAATTATTTCTTAATTTTAAAATCCAATCTAAAAAACTATCAAAACTTTTATCTAAGTTAAGATAATCACAAATAGAAATTATCTTATTTTCAATTGAAGGTTTATTAAATGTTAACACATATGGCATAAATATTGCATTAGACAATCCATGGTGTACGTTAAATTTACCATTTACTGGGTGGCTCAATGAGTGAATTGCTCCAAGTCCTTTCTGAAATGCAGCTGAACCCATTGATGCAGCAGCAAGTAAATCCATTCTAGCATTAACGTCATTTCCATTTTTAAAAGCTTTTAGTAAAGAATTTTTTATTAGTTTCATTCCCTCTATTGCTATACCGTCAGCCATTGGATGATATCCACGTGCACAGAAGGCCTCTAAATTATGAGCTAATGCATCCATTCCGGTTGCAGCGGTTAATCTCGGAGACAAATCTATAGTGAGCAAAGGATCTAAAATTACGATTGAAGGTAACATTTTTGGGTGAAAAATAATTTTTTTTGCACCAGTATCTTTATTAATTATTAAAGACGCTCGTCCTGTTTCAGATCCTGTGCCAGCTGTAGTTGGAACTGCAATTATTTTTGAAATTTTAGAATCATCAGCTCTTTTCCATTGATCACCAATATCTTCAAAGTCCCATAAAGGTCTTGATTGATTGCACATAAATGCTATTGCTTTTCCAACATCTAAACCACTTCCACCTCCTAAAGCTATTACACCATCGCAACCCAGAGTATTGTAAACTTTAACTCCTTCTTCAACATTTTCACCAATTGGATTTCCCGTAAAATTAGAAAAAGTAGAAAGATTTTTAAAATTTTTTTTTAAACTTATTATTATATTTTTTATAATTTCTAAATTTATTAAATCTTTATCGGTTACAAATAGTGGGTTTGAAATGTTTAGCTCTTTACAAGCTAAGAATAGATCCTCTATTCTATTCTCACCTATCCACATCGTGGTGGGATAATTCCAATTAATGCCCATTAAAAAATATAATTTTATTTTTTTTAAAATTCTTAGTAAGATATATTTATAAATTTATTAATGATAGGAAAAATTCTATGTCAAAAGTAGCAATCATAGGTGCTGGTCCTTGTGGACTTTCAATTTTAAGAGCATTTGAACATTTAGAAAAAAAAGGAGAAAAAATTCCTGAAATAGTTTGTTTTGAAAAACAAGAAAGTTGGGGTGGACTATGGAACTACAACTGGAGAACTGGCTCTGATCAATATGGAGATCCTGTTCCTAATAGTATGTATAGATACTTGTGGTCTAATGGACCAAAAGAGTGTTTAGAATTTGCTGATTACTCTTTTGATGAACATTTTGGAAAACCAATTCCTTCTTTTCCTCCGCGTGAAGTCTTGCAAGATTATATTTTAGGAAGAGTAAGTAAAGGAAATATAAAAAGTAAGATTAAATTTAATACTCGAGTTACTAACACAATTTATAAAAATGATAAGTTTGAAATTAGCTATCAGGATAAAGTTAATAATAAAATTGTAAATGATACATTTGATTATCTTGTAGTTTCCACGGGTCATTTTTCTGTTCCTTTTATACCTGAATATGAAGGTATGAATTCTTTCCCAGGAAGAATAATGCACTCACATGATTTTAGAGATGCTGAAGAATTCAGAGGTAAAAATGTTATTGTTCTCGGAAGCAGTTATTCAGCTGAAGATGTGGCTCTACAATGCAATAAGTATGGTGCTAAAAGTGTAACTATTGGATACAGGCATAACCCAATGGGATTTAAATGGCCAAAAGGTATGAAAGAGGTTCATTACTTAGATAGGTTAGAAGGAAAAAAAGCCATATTTAAAGATGGAACAGAGCAAGATGCTGATGTAATTATTTTGTGTACAGGCTATCTTCATCATTTCCCATTTCTAGATGAAAGTTTAAAATTAAAAACACATAATAGATTATATCCACCAAAACTTTACAAAGGTGTTGTGTGGCAAGATAATCATAAACTTCTATATTTAGGCATGCAGGATCAGTTTCACACATTTAATATGTTTGATTGTCAAGGATGGTATGCAAGAGATGTGATCATGGGAAAAATCAAAATGCCTACTGATGAAGAAATAAATGAAGACATAAATAAATGGGTTTCAATGGAAGAAAAATTAGAAAATCCTGATCAAATGATTGATTTTCAAACAGAATATACCAAAGAGCTTCATGATATGTCTGATTATCCTAAAATAGATTTTGAATTAATTAGAAAACATTTTAAAGAATGGGAACATCATAAAGTAGAAGACATTCTAACTTATAGAAATAAATCGTTTTCGTCTCCTGTAACTGGATCTGTTGCACCAATCCATCACACACCTTGGGAAAAAGCGATGGATGACTCAATGAAAACTTTTTTAAATAAATAAAAAATTAATAATTTATTTTTAATTTTTTATTTTTAGTAATTGCACTTAATAATGCAATCATTAATGGAATTTTTTTCTTATTAATTTTTCTTAAAACATAGGGTGCAATTTCATTGGCTAAATCAGCACCCTCAATAGTGTCATTTTTCATAAATTTCTTTTTAGCACTTTTAAAAGGGAGTCCTTTACCTAAGTATTCTCCCATTTTGCTGTTTCTGCCTCCTACAGCGCTCACATAAAGGTCTCCAATACCAGCTAAACCGTTAACAGTTTCTTCTTTTCCTCCAAAAAATTTAATTAAATATTTCATTTCATCTATAGACTTTCTGAATAAAGCAGAGGATGTGTTATTTCCTTGACCTGATCCAATTATCATTGAATAAATATTCTTGATAGCAGAGGAAAACTCAACACCTTTTACATCTGAAGAATATTCTGTTTTGTAATAATTAGTTGAAATCATTTTTCCAATTTTTTTAGCAATAGTTATATTTTTATTTGCTATTACAGTATAACTTTTTACCTTCCTGGCTAATTCTTTTGCTAAACAAGGTCCTTTTAATATTGAAATATTTAAATTGTTTTTGTTTAAATTTAATTGCTCAGACATACTAATTAATTTTTTACTTTTTTTTTGAAATTTCAAACCTTTAGTTAAAACAAGTATTAAAGTTTTTTGTTTAAGATCTTTTAGATAATTTTTTATCATATCTATACCTAATGAGCTTACAGCAACTACTATTAAGTCCCATTTTTCACTAAGAAGTTCAGGATTAAATTTCTTAATATTAAGTTTATTTGATAAGTTGATTTTTAGGGCTGGATGAAATTTTTTTTTATTTTTTAATTTTCTTAGTAAATTTGAGTTATATGGCTCAGTCAAAGTTACTTTTTGATTATTATCTATTAAAGGAACAGAGAAAGCTGCACCCATTGCCCCTGATCCAATTATTAAAACTTTTTTCATAAATATTATGCTAAAGTTTTTTTAATTGCTTGCTGCCAACCTTGCAATAAGTGATTTCTTAATTTTTTATCAATTTTTGGCACAAATTCCTTATCTTTTCTCCATGTATTTTTAATATGATTTAATGATTTAAATTCTCCTATTTGATAACCTGCTAACAGAGCGGCTCCAAAAGCAGTTGTTTCTAAAATTTTAGGTCGAAGTACTTTTAAATTAATTATATTTGCCAAAAATTGCGAAAACCAATTATTAGTTATCATACCACCATCAATTTTAACTATTCTGGGTTTTAAACCGTCTTTATTCATTGAATAAAATAAGTCATTACTTTGATAAGCAACTGACTCTAGGGTTGCTCTAACTAAGGTTTTCCAATCACTATCTCTTGTAAGCCCTGTTATCAACCCTCTTGCATCAGGTCTCCAGTAAGGAGCCCCTATTCCACTAAAAGCTGGGACAACATAAACTTCATCATTACTTTTTGTTGATTTAGCTATTTTTTCAGTTTCGAAAGCATTGTTTATTAGTTTAATTTTATCTCTTAACCATTGCACACCTGCTCCTGCTATGAAAATAGATCCTTCAAGAGCATACGTGGTCTTATTATTCAATCGATAACAAATTGTGGTTAATAACTTATTTTTTGAATTAATTTTTTTTGATCCAGTATTCATTATTATAAAAGCGCCTGTACCATATGTACTTTTAGTTGATCCTTTTTCAAAACAAGCTTGTCCTACAGCTGCAGCTTGTTGATCCCCTAACACAGCAGAAATGGTTATTTCTTTTCCTGTGACTCTCTTATCTGTTTTTCCAAAATTATCTGCAGAATTTTTTACCTCTGGCAAAATATTCTTTGGAATTTTTAATTTCTGTAAAATTTCATTATCCCATTTATTGTTATTAATATTAAATAACATGGTTCTGCTTGCGTTAGTGGCATCGGTTAAATGCTGTTTACCTTTAGTTAGTTTCCAGATTAAAAAGGTGTCTACTGTACCAAACAATAAATTATTCGTTTTTAATAACTTTTTTGAAACTTTTACATTATCTAAAATCCATTTTATTTTAGTAGCAGAAAAATAAGGATCTATAAATAACCCTGTTTTTTTTCTAAAAATATTTTCATAATTTTTATTCTTTAGAGATTTACAATATTCCTGGGTTCTTCTATCTTGCCAAACAATTGCATTATAAATAGGTTTTCCAGTTTTTTTATTCCACAAAATTGTAGTTTCTCGTTGATTTGTAATTCCAATTGTAAGTATATGACCTTTTAAACTTTTAGCTTTTTTGATTACCTGTTTTAACGCTTTAAATGTTGTCGACCAAATTTCATCTGGATTGTGTTCTACCCAACCATTTCTTGGAAAGTATTGTTTAAATTCGTATTGAGATATAAATTGAATATTGCCTTTGATATCAAAAAGCACTACCCTCGAGGAAGTTGTACCCTGGTCTATCGAGATAATAAATTTTTTCAAATTACTAATCTATGCCAAGATGTTTTTTTCTTTTTCCAACCCAAGTTCTTATTAAGTTATCAAAAATTAAACCTATAAATGCAACACAGATACCTAAAGTTAAACCGATTCCTGCTCCATTTTTATCTGAAAGTGCTTTTAAGATATACTGACCCAGATCCTCTGTTCCAATAAATGCTCCTATTATCACCATGAATAAAGCAAAAACGATTGTTTGATTTAGACCAAGCATCATGTGTGGAAATGCTAATGGAAACTCAATTTTTGTTAATCTTTGAAATTTATTTACACCAGACATTGTTGCGGCTTCATGTAAGCCCACTGGAACACTTCTTAAACCCTCAATGGTGTATCTTGTTGCAGGAATTGTAGCATAGACTATTACTGCAATTAGCACAGAAGTATCTGTAATTCCAAAAAGCATCATTACAGGAATTAAATATACAAATGATGGGAATGTTTGAAATATATCACAAACACCCAGCATAAACGCTGCAGATTTTTTATTTTGAAAACATAATGTTCCAACCGTAAATCCTATCAAACATGAAACTATGACTCCAAAAGTTGCCATATACAAAGTTACCAACGCTCTATCCCACCATGGACTCAATGCAATAAATAAAGTCAAAGCAGCAACAACTAGCGCAGAGCGAATTCCTCCAATTAAATATCCAGCTCCAACAGCTAATACTAATGTGGCTACTGCTGGCATTCTTAAATATAGGGCTCTCATTGGCTGAAGTACATCTACAATTAACCACGTATTGAATGCTTTTATATAAACAAAGAAAGTATCAAAAATCCAATCTACCCCTTTGTTCCAAAAATCTGCTGTTGATATCCCTTTATTATGTGGAACTTCAAACAAGTAATTAAAGCTTCCTTTAAAAATAAAAGTGCCAATATAGGCTAAAACAATTCCGATTAATACTGATGCAGCAAAAAATATTGTATTTTTATTTCTTTGAAAGAATGTGAGATTACCAAAATAATCAGTTTGTTTATTTGCCCAAGCTAAGGACATCTTATCTAAAAGTATTGCAATTAAACTAATACACAGCCCTGCTTCTAATGCTAATCCAATATTAAGTTGGTTCAATGCTAACAATAAATTAAATCCTAAACCTTTTGCACCAATAAATGCGGATATTACTGCCATTGAAAAACAGACCATGATAACTTGGTTAACACCTATTAAAATATCTCTTCTAGCAGTAGGAATTAATACTTTTAACATCAATTGCCAATTAGTACATCCACTCATTCTACCTGCCTCAATAACCTCTGGGGGTATAGCTCTCAAACCCAATATTGTTAATAATATCATTGGAGGAACAGCAACGACCATAGTAATGATCACAGCTGCATGATCACCAACACCAAAAAGAACTAGTGCAGGAACTAATACAGCATATTGCGGCATAGTTTGCATTACTAGGAGAATTGGGTACAAAGCTTTTTCAACACGTTTGCTTTTATATGCGGCAATACCTAAACCTAAACCAAAAATAAATGATAGAGGTGCAGCAACTAATATAAAAGAAAGTGTCTGCATTGAAGGTTTCCATTGACCAAATATAGAAATATAAATCATTGTTAAACCAGCAAACAATGCTAGTCCTTTTCCACTTAATTTATAAGATAGTATAGCTGCTCCAGCTGCAACAATTGTCCAGGGCAAACCCGGTAACTCTAACCAGGGGTAAGCATCTATAAAATCCCAACTTGTGAATGCAACAATTGTTTCTAAGCCTCCTAATAAAATCTCCCTAATTAATTCAATTAAAAAGGTCATGAATGCAGTTAAATTTCTGCTTATCTGCAAAAGTAGTGGTCGAGTTTTAAATTCTTGAGTGTCTTCATTCCAAAACTCCATTGGCATCCACTCATTCATTAAGAAAAATAAAGAGTCATTTATCCAAATAGGCAACCAACCAAGTAGAGGAGGTAATCTCCAAAATACATCAAAGGCGTAGTACCTAACTTCTTTACCTAGAAAAAAGTAAACACTTTGATTAGGATCTTTAACAAATTCTGCCTGACCTCTTATAAATTTATAAGTTTCAGGAACTTCAATCGCAAAACACAAAGAAAAAAATACAATTAACAAAAATAACCATTGAAATAATTTAGGGTATTTTTTTAAATACTGCATATTTTAACTACCATTTTTTCTTCCTCCAAAAACTGTGTCTATAATTTTTGAAGGTTTAATTGATCCTACAATATTATTATTTGAGTCAACTACTCCTACTAATTTTTCTTGTGTAAGTATTTTTTCGGCAACATTTTCTATGATTTCATCTTTTGATACTTTTAAATCTCCTAAGTTATCTTTACTTGAGGCATCCATGACATCCTCAATAATTAAAACCTTCTCTCTAGGCACTTCTTCAGTAAATTTTCTTACATATTCAGTTGCTGGATTTAATACTATGTTGGCTGGTGTATCTAATTGCTCAATTATACCGTCTTTCATAATTGCTATTCGATCAGCTAACTTTAATGCCTCATCAAAATCATGAGTAATGAACATTATAGTTTTTTGTAATTTTTCTTGAAGTCTTAAAAATTCATCTTGCATTTCTTTTCTGATTAATGGATCTAGTGCAGAAAAAGGTTCGTCCAAAAACCATATATCAGGTTCTACTGCTAGTGATCTTGCGATCCCTACTCTTTGTTGTTGTCCACCTGAAAGCTCTCTTGGAAAATAGTTTTCTCTTCCATCAAGTCCAACTAATTTTACCATTTCCATTGCTCTATTAATACTATCATCAGTGTTAGTTCCTTTGATCTGTAAAGGAAATGCAATATTTTCAACTACGGTTTTGTGAGGTAGTAAAGCAAAACTTTGAAACACCATTCCCATTTTGCTTCTCCTAAGTTCTATAAGCTCTTTATTGTTTAATTCTAATAAATCTTGACCCTCAATAAAAATTTTCCCACCTGTAGCATCCGTTAATCTTGATATACACCTAAGCAATGTTGATTTACCTGAACCAGATAAGCCCATCACTACTAACATTTCACCTTTTGCAACCTCAAAAGAAGCGTTGTTAACTCCTACAATACATCCCTTTTCTTGAAAAGTTTTTGCATCTACCTTACCGTTAGCTTCTTCAAGCATTTTTTTGGCATTTTGCCCAAAAATTTTATAAACTGATTCACATTTAATTACGGTCTCAGACATAATTCTAAAGTTATATTAAATTTAATAAAATTAAAATGTTAATAATTACTCCATTTCTTAGTTAAAAATTTTTAATAAAATAAACCCTCGTATCAATTCCTGTGCTTAAAAAACTTAGGGCCTCTCCACTTATCGTAACACTTTCATCTACCCCTACATTATTTCCACTCACTGTAAAACCTGCAAAACATTTACCTTTTTCTTGATCCCACTTTACAAAAGTTTCATCAATTTTATTTCCATTAATTGTATATAGTTCATGCGCTCTAAAATTTAAAAAATTAGCACCCATGATTGCTCTTTGAGGAATTAGCTTTGTAGCTTTACATACCTGCTCATATACTTCATCTGTTAGTTTGTATTGATCAGTTCCATCAAATGCTACTAGTATCCCTGAAGGTAATTTAGAAATTAACTCACTAAGTTTTTTTTCTTCAGCAATTCTCTCTTCCTCTAGCTTCATTCTTTTTACTAAGTCATCACCTTGTCCAAAAATTCCATTTAAAATACTAAACGATATAATTACGATTAGAGTAATAAATATAAGACCAATAAATTGTCTTAAAGACTCAGGTAAATCTTTTATTTTATTAATATAATTTTCTTTAGACATTACTCCTGCAACTTACCATTCTTCCAAATACCCGTTTTTTGTTTTCCATCAGCCCAGGTAAATGTTCCCTGACCATTCATAAAACCGTTCGCCCACTCTCCTTCATAAGTAGAGCCATCAGGAAACGTTAATGTTCCTATTCCACTCCAGACACTATTTTTAAATTCCCCTTTATAAATATATCCATTTGGCCAAGTCTCTACACCTTGTCCTTGTTTTTTTGTAGAAACCCACTCCCCTTCATAAGTAGTTTTATCGGTGTAAACCCACTTGCCGTAGCCATTATCACAATTACCCTCTTTACAACCAGTGCTTCGTGCAAATACAGAAGAATTTATTAAAAAGCTTAATAATATAAAAAGTAGAAATTTTTTCATGAATTTATTTTACACAAAATCATATAAAAAAAAATCCCCCCCAACAAGTTGGGGGAGATTTTAAATTTTTAACTTTAATCCTTATTTAGTAAATGCTTTCCAAACTGACTCGTTATCAGCTAACCATTTTTTAGCTGCATCTTCGTGAGTCATTTTGTCAACATCAACTAAAGCTGCCATTGCACCAATTTGACTTGTAGAAAATGACAATTTTTTAAACATAGCTGCTGCATCAGGATGAGTTTTTGGGAAATCCTCATGGACTGCTTTTTTTAAGTATCCATCAGGAGAACCACATTTACCATCTCCACCATCTTCTGGTCTGCAACCAGCTGTATAAGGAGGAAAGTCAATAAATGTAAAACCAGCACCATCTGTAAAGTTAGGTGTCCAGTTGAATATAATTGTTCCTCGTCCCTCTTTTTCAGCTGCAGCTAACTCTGCCCAAAGTGCATCTGCACTTCCAGCAAATTTAACCCACCAAAGATCACCTAAACCTAAAGCGTCAACTCTTTGTGGAATTAAGTCGCCATGCCAAGTTTGTGGACCTTCCAACATTCTTCCTTTTCCATCTGGAGAGTCAGGTGTTGTAAAGTTTTTTGCACAAGCTGGATTTTTTAGAGCTGTCCAGTCTGGTAGACCTGGGCATAATCCTTTTTCAGTAACCCAATTTGGATATCCCATATCCTCTAGAGTTCTTGCTTCATGATCTCCATAATCTAACAAACCACCTTTATCAAGTGCTGTTGTAAATGATTTTCCAAAAGCAGATTCCCATACCTCGTGAGATATAGTTACATCTCCAATTCTAATTGACTCGTATACTGCTTGTGAGTCAGCATTAACGTATTTTACGTTATTTCCCATACTTTCGAAAATACCACCTATCACATAGGCCATTACAATTTGGCTTGACCAGTTGTGAGTTGGTATCACGATGGGCTTTTTGCTATCGGCATTAGAAATTCCTGCAAAACTTACAGCAGAAATCACTAGAGCAGATAGTAATGACATTATTTTTTTCATATATACCCCTCTATATTATTAATATATTAATGTTTAAGTATGTGCTTATTTAAAGTTATAGTCAACTCGTTTTGATTATACTAAAGTCACAAAAATTTTAAAAAATGTTGGGTACAAGCAAAGATATTAAATATCCTGGTTTAAATATTTTACCACCTGGAGTTGAAAGACATGTTGTTAATGGTGGTGGATTAACTGGTTTTCAAGTTTTTCCAGATGATGAAATAGAGATTGTTAACAATGAAGGTAATCAAATTTGTGAAATTATTTGCTTCAATAAAAATGGAAAGTCAGAACTTGGAATTTTTAATCTTAAAGAAAATAGTAAAAAAAATTACATTAAAAATATTTTGCTTGGAAAAGACGAGTCTATACTTGCAACAAACTATCAATTAAAAAAAAGAAAATTAAATATTTCAGATTCACATGCTGCTATAATTTTTGATCCAGACACAAATGCAGGTGAAGTTATTAAATTAAAATCAAAAGACAAATGCTATGCAATATTTGCTTCACCAGGGGATGATATGGATGTTACTAATCAAAATCCTCCTGGTGAATTAACAATATTTATAAAAAGATCAAAAATTACAAATGATAAAGAGTTGAATGTCATTCCAGATCCTGTTTTTGAACCTGCGTACGAAGAAAATATTTTAAGGCAATCTTGTATATCTTATGAGGTTAAAGAAGGTGACTACATTCAAATCATAAGTCCTACAGGAAGACAGTGCTCTGACTTTGTAGCATTTGATACAAGAAAATTAGAGAAAGGAATTGAAAAAGGATTAGACTGGCAAACTACCAGAACTTTTATGGGTAATACTTTTCCTGGACCAGGTCTGTTTTCAAAATTTTATGATACTGATCATGAGCCGCTAGTTGAGGTTGTAAGAGATACAGTTGGAAAACATGACACTTTCAACCTTGCATGTACCTCAAAATATTATGAAGATGCGGGTTATTTTGGACATCCAAATTGCTCAGACAACTTAACAGAAAGTATGTCTAAATTTGGAGTGCAAAAACAGAAAGGTTGGCATGCAATCAATTTATTTTTTAACACCTCTGCAGCAGGTTTAAATTCTGTCATTTCAGATGAGTCTTATTCTCGACCAGGGGATTATGTAATGTTTAGAGCTTTAAAAGATTTAACTATTGGAACAACTGCATGTCCGAGCGATATTGATCCATGTAATTCGTGGAATCCAACTGATATTTTTGTTAGAACATATGACAAAAATAAAGAATTTAGCAAATCATTTGCATTTAGAATGAAAGCAGACTCAGAAAAAAAACTTACAAGGAACTCTGGTTTTTATGAAAGAACTTCTAAATTAACTAGAAATTTTGTTGATGCTAGAGGTTTTTGGCTTCCAAATGACTATACTAAACATGGTTTAGTAAACGAATATAACGCTTGTAGAAATGATGCTGTACTTATTGATTTATCGTCATTAAGAAAATTCGAAATTATTGGCCCAGATGCAGAGGAACTTTTAAATTATACTCTCACAAGAAATATTAAAAAACTTTCTGTTGGACAAGTTGTTTATTCAGCTATGTGTTACGAAAATGGAATGATGTTTGATGATGGAACTCTTTTAAGATTAAGTGAAACAGGTTTTAGATGGATATGTGGAGACGAGTATGGAGGTGAATGGTTAAAAGAAGTTGCAAAGAAAAAAAAATTTAATGCTTTTATTAAAAACTCAACAGATCAAATAAGTAATGTTTCTTTACAAGGTCCAAAGAGTAGAGAAATATTGAAAAAAATCATTTTTACACCACCAACACAGCCTTCAATAGATGAACTAGGATGGTTTAGATTCACAATTTGTAGGATTGAAGAGCTTCAAGGCATACCTCTAATCGTTTCAAGAACAGGTTATACAGGCGAGTTAGGTTATGAGATTTGGTGTCATCCAAAACATGCGCCTGAGGTTTGGGATAAATTAATGGAAGCAGGAAAAGATGACGGTTTAATCCCAGCTGGGTTCGCTGCTTTAGACAAACTTAGAATAGAGGCAGGTTTAATATTATTTGGTGCTGAATTTGATGGGGAACAAGACCCTTTCGAAGCAGGTATAGGTTTCGCTGTCCCTTTAAAAACAAAAGAAGAGGATTTTATTGGCAAAGAGGAATTAATAAAAAGAAAAGC
Source organism: uncultured Pelagibacteraceae bacterium (assembly GCA_902628305.1). Classification (GTDB taxonomy): domain Bacteria; phylum Pseudomonadota; class Alphaproteobacteria; order Pelagibacterales; family Pelagibacteraceae; genus Pelagibacter. The sequence goes on from CACOMK010000001.1 coordinate 105,202, forward strand.
CAACCCCCAAAAGAAATTAGTAGGTCTAGAGCTCGTTGGCAAAGAAATAGCAGGACATGGTGATTGTGTTCATATTGGAAGATCTCAAGTTGGTGTGGTTACAAGTGGATGTTTATCTTCAACTTTAAATAAAAATGTTGCACTTTGTAGAATAGACGCTCAGTACTCAGAAATTGGAACTGAAGTTGAAATTGGAAAAATTGATGGTCATCAAAAAAGAATTGGTGCAAAAGTTGTTGGTTTTCCTTTTTATGATCCAACTAAATCTAGAGTCAGAGCTTAAAAAATGGCAAAAGAGAAGAAAACACTTTTAGATTTTTGGGAGGAGCAAATGAGACAATCCCATACAGCAAGTAATTATTTTTTTAGAAAGTCTCCTTCTCATTATCACATGATGCTACTCGTTATGTCTGCTCATAAAGAAAATAAAAAATTATCTGTTGAAGAACTTAAAACAAAATTATTTAAAACCTCTAGACCAAAATCTGCACTAATTATTACTGAAGCTTGTGAGAAAGGATTCTTTCGTCTAGAAAAAACATCAACCGATCAGAGGATAAAAAATATAAGCCCAAGCGAGTCTTTCATTGAAGAATTTAATGAGTACCTTAATACTTTAAAAAACATAAGTTATTAGCGGTAAATTTAATTAAAATCAAAATATCTAAATTATATATATAAATTTTAGTTCTATAAAAAATTATATTAATTACCATCTCCAAAAAATAATGTTTAATTATGACGTCATTACCTTCCAAAGCTAAAGTTGTTATTATTGGTGGTGGTATTCATGGTTTAAGTACCGCGTGGAAACTTTCTGAAACATATAAAAATCCTGGTGATGTAATTGTATTAGAAAAAAAAGATACGGCAGCAGGAGCTAGTGGAATTGCTTGTGGGGTTGTTAGAAATAATTATTTTCAACCAGCTATGAGAGAGCTTATGGCTCATTCAGTTTCAGTTTGGGAGAGTGATCCTAAAGCATTTAGGTATAATCCTGTTGGATACATGCAAATATCACCGGAAGTAATGCATGAAGATGTGGCCAGTATTTATAATCAACAAAAAGCAATTGGATATGAGTCGGTCTTTATAGAGGGAGAAAAAGATTGTTCAAACTACATGAAAGGTATTTTTGACGACTGGCAAGCTAAAGGAATAACTTCAGTTCTGCATGAAAAAAAAGGTGGTTACGCCTTCAATAAAGATTCAATTAAAGCTCTTGAGAGTAAAGCAAATTCAAATGGTGTAAATGTTCACAAAGGTGTTACCGTAACTGGCTTCAAAAGAGGCAGTAATAGTAATGCGGTAACTGGAGTAGTAACAAATTTAGGGACTATAGAATGTGATCAGGTAGTTGTTGGAGCTGGTCCATGGGTAAGAGATTTTTGGAATATGCTTGAGTTACCTAAATCTACAGAGATCAAAGGTAAAGATGGAAAAATGCATGAAGTTGAAATGTGGAAATATTGGTTTTTACAAGAGGGTGTTCTAGGTGTTGATGCAGATTATTTAAAAACTAATGATGGTAAACAGCCTCCAGTAATACACGTAGATACAGATGCACCTTTATACTCAGACAAAGATAAAAAATTAATCACTGATGAGCTTTGGGGTATTTATTATAAACCCGACATAGAAGGCTTGGGAGTTCAAGGAGGGACTTCTCCGTATATTGTGCAAAAACATTTTGATAAAGTAAATGTTGATCCATATGGAATTGAGTCCCCTGAATATCAAACGACTGACAAATTTGCTGACATGTGGACATCAGCACTTGCACATATTCAAAAAAGATTTGAGGGAAAATCTGATTTGTACAGAAAAGGTCCATCTGGTGGTCTTGGTTGTTTGACCCCAGACTCTTTCCCTATATTTGATAGATTTTTTGAAAATGTTTATATGATTGCTGACGCTAACCATGGTTATAAAATGATTGGTGTTGGGCATTTGGTTGCGCAAGAAATTTTAGGTCAAGAAAGTGACTTATTAAAACCGTTTAGATACGATCGTTACGCTAAGGGGGAACTTCACCCCACTTCGAACAGTCCGTTTCCTTGGAGTTAATTTATCTAAGTAGACAAACGTTTTTTTTTCAGTTACCTTTTTGATCTAGAAATTCAAAAGGGGGAAAATGACTGATTTAGAAAAACATGTAAATCAACCAGGTAGAGCAAAACTGGTCAAAAAGGTTAGAGAAAAAATCAAAGAATTAGGAATAACTTACATTTATTTTCAATTTATATCTGTTACAGGAAGAGTTGTAGGTAAAGGAATACCAGCAGATCATTGGGAAAGAACTGCAGAAAAAGGTTTTCAATTAGTTTATGGATCGACTGCAAATTTATTTTTAGATCGTCATAATAATTACATTGGCTATGGGCCAGAAGCAATGGAGTTGGTTGGAATTCCAGATCCAGAAACCTTCGTACAGTTACCATGGGATAAAAGAGTTGGAAGAGTATTTTGTACATGTTTTAGAAACCGGGAAGAAAGAGAAAATCCAGGAGGTCACCTTACGTCTGATTGCAGAGGAAATTTAAGAATTTTCATGGATGAATTTCAAAAAAAACATGGGCTAGAGTTAAGAGTTGGAACTGAACCTGAAATGATGTGGTTAACTAAAAATGATGATGGAACACCGACTGGTAAAGGTTTTTCAAAACCATTCTGTTATCATATTGATCAGTTTGAGTCGTTAAGACCTGTTTTTATGAAAGTGATTGAATACTCTAATGCTATGGGCTTAGATATGATACAAGGAGATCATGAAGATGCCCCAGGACAACTAGAGCTTAACTGGACTTTCGATAATGTCTTAAGAAATGCAGATAGACTATCAACTTATAGACAAATTTGTGCACAAGTTGCTAGAGAACATGGTTTAATAGCTTGCTTTATGACAAAACCATTCATGGGTGTATCTGCAAGTGGTTGTCATACAAACATGTCATTATGGAAAGGTGGAAAGGTTTCTGTAAATAAGTTAGGTCATAAATCTTTGCCAGGTGTTGATGAGGTATTTAGCTATGTTTCAGGAGGAACAAATACTTTCATGCCTGATACTAAAGATCCGCAACTGCCTGGAAAAATTGGATTACAATCAATAGCAGGAATTATGCAACATTTACCAGCATTAACTGCTCTTGGATCTTCAACTGTAAATTCATACAGAAGATTATGGGACCAAGGATTTTGGGCTCCTGTTTATGCTGACTGGGGATATCAAAATAGAACCTGTGGATTAAGAGTGTCTGCTCCAGGAAGATTTGAATACAGATCAGTGGACTCTATGCATAATCCATACTTGTTAGGTGCCGCTTTATTGAAAGCTTGTGATGAAGGTATAAGCAAAAAAATGAAACCAGCAGCTCCTGAGTCTAGGAATATTTATGAAGCTCAAAAAGCTGGTAAAGATGTTAAAAAACTTCCATTAAGCCTAGGTGAAGCTTTAGATAGACTTGCAGAGGATGAAGTAATTAAATCTGCAATGCCAGATGAAATGTACAAAGTTTTTCATTGGTATAAGAATGATGAGTGGGAAAGATTCTTGGGTGCAACCACACAGTGGGATCTGGACACTTATCTTGATTGTCTACCGTAGGTCGTTAAATAGAAAGGGTATAAATATATTATGTGTGGAATAGCAGGTTTAATTCATAGAGGTAAATCTTCTAATGTTGGTAGTGAATTACAAGGAATGCTCCAAGCATTAAAACATAGAGGAGAAGACTCAACAGGATATGCCTTATACGGTGACACGGATGGCAAGCATTTTATAATGCGTTTTAAAGTTGGTGAAAACGTTGGTGAAGGTTCATCTTCTGTTATGGAGGATGTTTCTGTTTATGATGAAAGAAAAAAGATAGTAGATCAAACTTTAGCAGAATTAGGGGCTAAAGTAGTTAAAGAAGAAAGAACTTTACCTTACTCTCTAAGATATGAAATAGATTATGATGTAAAAGACCTTCTTAATTTTTCTCAAACTATTGAAAGTATTCCAGGTGTTGAAATTCTATCTATGGGTAAATCACTAGAAGTTATTAAAGATCTTGGTAATGCAAAAGCGGTTTGCGATAGGTACTCTTTAGATAAACTTGTAGGAACTCATGCGATAGGTCATGCTAGAATGGCAACTGAGTCTGGTGTTGATATTAAATCTGCTCACCCATTCTGGGGTTATCCTTTTAGTGATGTTTCGGTGGTTCATAATGGGCAATTAACAAATTATTGGAATAATAGAAGAGCACTGGAAAATAAAGGAATGAGATTTATGTCTGAGTGTGATTCAGAACTAATAGCAGTTTACATTGCACAAAAAATGAGAGAAGGAGCTTCGCTTGAAGAGGGAATGAAAGATTCTTTAACTGGTCTTGATGGTGTATTTACTTATTTTGTTGCAACTAAAGATTCTTTGGGAATGGCAAAAGACACAATGGCAGCAAAACCTTTAGTATTGTATGAGTCAGATGATTTAGTGGCAATGGGATCAGAAGAAATTGCTATAAGATCAGTGCTTCCACAAGAAATTGATACTTACGATCCATTTGATGGGGAGGTTAAAGTATGGCGAATTTAAAAAACGTTACTAAAAAAACTAAAGCCCAAGAGATGGGTATGCACACTGAGGTACTTACTGGTAGAACCCAACAGAAATTTTTTAATCCAGACGAAGCTGAGAACTTTTATTATTTTGGAACTTATGATGTTGATTTTAATAAAAGAACTGATTTGGATGTAAAAGATATGACTGCTCCTGAAGCAAATAAGGAAATAGACAATTTAATGAGCCAAGGATATGGGACTATTGTAATAAAAAACCCTCAAGGAAAGCATAGTCTTGGTGTTGGTATTCTAAATAAATTGAACCTAATTTTTGAAGGAAGTTTAGGGTATTTTGGAATGGGATCATGTGATGGCCCAATAGTAAGAATTAATGGTAGAGTTGGATGGTCTTGTGCAGAAAACTTAATGGCTGGAAAAGTTGTGATTGAAAAGAATGCAGGATCATGCTTTGGAGCTGCTATAAGGGGTGGAGACCTAATTTGCAAAGGTAGCGTTGGAGCAAGAACTGGAATCGATATGAAAGGTGGTACCATTATAATTGGTGGAGATGCTGGTGCCTTTACAGGTTTTATGATGCAAAGAGGAAGAATAATTATACTTGGAGATGTTGGAATTAACCTAGGTGACTCAATGTATGATGGGACAATTTTCGTAGGTGGCGAAATAGGATCTTATGGTAGTGATGCAGTAGATTCAGAATTAACATCTAGCGACCAAGATTGGTTAAAAAGAAAATTAAAAGTTGCTGAAATTGGTGAAAATTTTGATGTAAGTAAAATGAAAAAAATTGTAGCGGGTAAAAAACTTTGGAATTATGATAACTTGGAACCTACAGAGAAGAAGGGAGCAATTTAATGCCTAAGAAAAAGTCAAAAAAAATTAAAAAAAATGGAAAAGGCGTTGGTGGAAAAGCTGACGTTCATGTTCATGAAGAGGGTAAAAGGAATAAAAGTTTATTAGGGCATAATGCTATTTTTACTCCAGAAGTAATTGACGATATTCATATTAAATCTCAATTAGGAAGATACAGAATGCGTGGTATGGCGCTGATGAAAAAAATTCCTACATTCGATGATTTAGTTTTCTTACCAGGAACATTGACAAGATTTGTAATCGAAGGTTACAGAGAAAAATGTGAAACTAAAACTGTAATTGGTCCAAGATGTGAAAATCCAATTGAACTAGAAATTCCTGTTTACATAACTGGTATGAGTTTTGGAGCTCTTTCATACGAAGCAAAAACTGCTCTAGCAAGAGGAGCAACAATGGCTGGTAGTGCAACATGTTCTGGAGAAGGTGGAATGATACCAGACGAAAGAAGATATTCTGAGAAATGGTATTATCAATGTATTCAATCAAGATATGGTTTTAATCCTCATCACGCACAATTAGCTGATGGTATTGAAGTATTTATAGGACAAGGTCAAAAAGTTGGAATGGGTGGTCACTTAATGGGCCAAAAAGTAACTGACCAAGTTGCTGAAATGAGATCTTTACCATCTGGTATTGATCAACGATCTCCTGCTAGGCACCCAGACTGGTTAGGTCCAGACGATTTAGCTTTGAAAGTAGAAGAGTTAAGACAATTAACTAAAAATAAAGTACCAATTCAATTAAAGCTTGGAGCATCAAAAGTTTATGACGATGTTCGTATGGCTGCAAAATGTGATCCTGACTCTATTTATCTTGATGGAATGGAAGGATCTACTGGTGCAGGTCCTCACATAGCCGCTGCTAACACTGGTATTCCAGGTATTGCAGCGATTAGAGAGGCAAGAAGAGCAATCGACGATGTTGGTAAAACTGGAAAAGTAACATTAATTTATGCTGGTGGTGTAAGAGACGGTGCAGATATGGCAAAAGCTTTAGCTCTTGGAGCGGATGCAATTGCGATTGGTACTGGTTCAATGATCGCATTAAATTGTAATAAAGATATTCCTGAAGCAAATTTTGAAAAAGAAATGGGAGTAAAAGCAGGTGAGTGTTATCACTGCCACACTGGAAGATGTCCAGTGGGTGTTGCAACTCAAGATCCAAAATTGAGAGCAAGGTTAAATCCAGATGATGCAGCTCTTAGAGTTTATAATTATTTACATTCAATGACTCTAGAGGCTCAACTTTTAGCTAGAGCTTGTGGTAAAACAAATATCCACTCGCTAGAGCCTGAAGATTTAGCTGCACTAACATCTGAAGCTTCAGCATTAGCAAAAGTTCCACTTGCAGGGACTAACTATACAGTTGGAGTTGATAACTATCATAAAATATAAGGGTAACAACTATGGCTAAAAAAAAGGGTAAAAAGTTAATTAAAGCAAAAGAAAAAGAGATTAAAGGTCAATTAGGAAAAAAAGCAGAAACAGCTAGAGAGAAAATGATCGGTCAATCAATTGGTTACCGATATGATGTAAATCTTTTACCTGATTATAGTAAAATTACTCCATTTCTAAAAAAATATATTGAAGCTATGGGATGGGATGATTTAAATTGGCTTGAAGATGTTCATATGGGATATGAGGAAGATAGACCTGCAGTATTCTGCAGAAATGCAAATGGATGGGTTACTATTCCAAAATCAATTAAACTTCCAAACAATCAACAAGATAGGGATATGATTGCAAGAGAGTTGTTGGTTAAGTTCCAAATGTCACCAAAGCATCCACTTGTTGATTTGAAAAAAGCTTACTTAAAATTTTAAATTTACAATCATTAGTTGATAATTTTTAAAAACCTATTGTTCATACTAGGTTTTTAATTCATTTTTATATTTGTAACGAGTCACAAAATTTAATAGGGTTTCTATAAACTAATATGGAGAGAGAACTATGACTGATCAGTTGGCTGCTCTTACGACCATATTTACAGAATTTTACTACTGGGTAACGGTAGTACTGATGTTTTTAATTCACGTCGGTTTCTGTATGTATGAAGTTGGGGCTTCTCGATACAAACACCATCAACATACTCTTATGAAAAACACTATGCTAATACCATTGGTAACAGTGACGTGGTTTTTATTTGGTTGGTGGATATATTGGGCTTTTCCTACAGGACCGGGTTTAGCACCATCAATAATGAATGAAAGCACTGCTCTCATTACAGATGAGTCCGCATTTAGTGCAACATGGTATACGGCAACAAGTGATTTAATGGCTGTAAATCTAGGAGACCATATTTCTGGTGTCTTCTGGGCTGCATTCTTATTATTCTCATGGACTGCTGCTTCTATCGTGTCAGGAGCAATTATTGAAAGAATAACAACTTTTGCATTTGGAATTTTAGCAATTGCAATCGGATCTGTATTCTGGGTAATAGATGCAGCCTGGGGATGGCACTTTGATGGCTGGATGTTAAAACTTTTAGGATATCATGATGCGTATGCGTCAGGTGTAATTCATGCAATTGCAGGAGGATTTGCGTTGGGTGTTCTGATGGTTTTAGGACCACGAATTGGAAAATTTTCATCGAGTGGTGAACCAAGAAACATTGGGCCAAGAAATCCTTGGCTAGTAACAATTGGATTATTTCTAATTTATACTGGCTTCTGGGGTTTTTACGCAGCATGTAATATACCAATCTTTGACCTTGGACCTGAATACGGTATGGAAGGAATAAGTTATTGGACAGCTACAAACATATACGTAACCCCTACTACACTTAGTGGTATAACTTTTAACTTCTTGATGTCATTATCAGGAGGATTATTAGCTGGTTATTGGATTGCTAAAGGTGATCCTTTCTGGACATACTCTAGTGGACTAGCAGGTATCATATGTGCTTCAGCTGGAAATGATTTATATCATCCAATTCAAGCAATGATCATTGGTATGATCGGTGTTGTAATTTCATATAAACTACATTACTGGGTTGAGCGTAAGTTCAAAATTGATGATGCAGTTGGTGCGGTTGCAGTACACGGTTATGCTGGATTTATTGGTCTTGTGATTTGTGGATTTGTCTTAAATGGTTACCCAGCTTCTGGTTACAGTGTTGGCGCTATGTGGGACGGAACTACTTACGCTTCAATAAACCCATTAGGTCAATTCATCGGTGCATTAATAATGTTCGTTGTTCTTGGACTAATACCGGGCTATGTAATAGCTAGAGTTCTTCATGGTATGGGTAAATTAAGAATCCCTCGTGAAGTTGAGATAGCTGGACTAGATTATGAAATAATGGAGACTGCTAAAGAAGACGAAAAAGCAGTTGCGTCCTCAACCAGGTAAAGGAGAGTAATATATGGCTACAGTTACAAACTGGATAGATCACCTGAACAAACCAGCTGAAGAGGTTGCTGGTGCTGTTTATCCTGGTGCTGGATCTAGTGAAGGTATACTTGTTATACTGGCTATAATTTTATGGGTAGGTTGGCATGTTTTAACAGCTAAATCTGAAAGTGAAGAACTTGATAGACTAGCTAGAAAAAGACATGGTGCTAACGACCATAAAAGCAATATTACCGATTGGTAATTAAAAAATAAATTTGGGCGCTACTTAATTGTGGCGCCCTTTTTTTTTAGAAAAAATATGGATGACAAAGATAACGAAGAACTAAGGCCTTCTAAAATGAGAGGGGTAGCTTTTCCAAAAGCTAAGTACGGAGTGATAGCGGCTATTATCATCATTGTAGTTGTAAACCTTATCTATTATAAAGAATTTTTTTTATCGTTAATTAATTAAAACTCTAAAATCTATGTGTGGAATTGTTGGAATATATTTGAAAACAAAAAAATTTGAGAAAAATCTGGGTAAAATGTTATCAGGTATGCTTAATAACATGGAGTCTAGAGGACCAGATAGTGCAGGATTTGCTATATATAAAAATTCAGACAAAAAAGAATATAAATACTCTTTGTGTATTAATAATTTAGATTTTACTAAATTTAAAAAAAATATTTCAAAAAAAATTAGAAATTTAAAATTAAACCAATACTCTGATCATATAATTGTAAAAACACCAGAAATACCAAAAAAATTTATTAAATTTATTAATAAAGAATTCCCAGAAGTTTCAATTGTTGGATATGGACGTTCTATTGAAATTTTTAAACAAGTTGGTAATCCAAAAGATGTTGTTAAAAAATTTAATTTAGAAAATTTTAGTGGTACACATGGTATTGGTCACACTAGAATGGCAACAGAGAGTGCAATTACCACTGATGGCTCTCATCCTTATTCAACTGGAGAAGATGAATGTTTAGTTCATAATGGTTCTTTATCTAATCATAATAATTTAAGAAGAGAGCTTAAGAAAAAAGGAAATACTTTTACTTCTGAAAACGATACTGAAGTTGCTGCCGGTTATGTTTCTAATAGTCTTGCAAACAATAATTCCTTAAAAAATACTCTTGTTTCTGGCCTAAAAGACCTAGATGGTTTTTATACATTTATAGCGGGAACGAGAAAGGGATTTGCAGTAGTAAGAGATGAGATTGCATGTAAGCCTGCAGTCATTGCTGAAACAAAAAATTATGTTGCTATCGCATCCGAATTTCAGGCGATGGCTCATCTTCCTGATGTTAACAATGCAAAAATTTTTGAGCCTGAGCCTGGTATTGTGTATTCTTGGGGAAATTAATGAAATTAGATTTAAAAAAATTAAAGTTAAGAAAAGTAAACGAACAACTTCAAAATATAGATAGAAAAATAAATGATAGGAATTTTACTATAATTAATCCTGAGGGCAATCATGCTGTATGCGCTGGGCTTACTGAAGAATTAAATATAAATATTAAAGGTCATGTTGGATATTATTGTGCTGGAATGAACCAAAAAGCAAATATTACAATTGAAGGTAATGTGGGAACTGGTGTAGCTGAAAATATGATGTCAGGTAAAGTTCATGTAAAAGGTAACGCATCACAATCAGCAGGTGCAACAGCTCATGGAGGGCTTTTAGTTATTGATGGCGATGCAAGTTCAAGATGTGGAATTTCAATGAAAGGTGTTAATATAGTTGTTAAAGGTTCAGTAGGTCACATGTCAGGTTTCATGTCTCAAGCAGGGAACTTAGTGGTATGTGGTGATGCTGGTGAGGCATTAGGTGATAGTTTATATGAAACAAACATATATATAAGAGGCAATGTAAAATCACTTGGTGCAGATTGCGTTGAAAAAAAAATGGATATAAAACATATTAAAAAACTTAACTTACTTTTAAAGGAAGCAAATATTAAAAACCTTAAAGCTGAAAGTTTTAAAAGATACGGTTCAGCAAAAAAATTATACAACTTTAAAATAGATAATATTTCTAATTATTAATCATGAAAAAAAATAACAGAACTCTTCCTCGTCAGTCATGGACTTTTGATGAATATACAAATTCAGAAATTAGAAGAGCCGCAGCAACAGGTATATATGATATTAGAGGTGGAGGATCAAAGAGAAAACTTCCCCACTTTGACGATTTGTTATTTTTAGGAGCATCAATGTCTAGATATCCATTAGAGGGTTATAGAGAAAAGTGTACTACTAATGTAACTCTTGGAACCAAATTTGCCAAAAAACCTCTTGAATTAGATATACCAATTACAATTGCAGGAATGAGCTTTGGTGCTTTATCAGGCCCAGCAAAAGAGGCTTTGGGAAGAGGTGCAAGTGCTGCTGGTACATCTACTACTACTGGTGATGGGGGAATGACTGCTGAAGAGAGAGGACAATCTAAATATTTAGTCTACCAACTATTGCCGTCTAGATATGGAATGAACCCAGATGATTTAAGAAAAGCAGATGCAATTGAAGTTGTTATAGGTCAAGGTGCAAAGCCTGGTGGTGGTGGAATGTTATTAGGTCAAAAAATAAATGATAGAGTTGCAAAAATGAGAACTTTACCAAAGGGAGTTGATCAAAGGTCTGCATGCAGACATCCTGACTGGACTGGACCAGATGATTTAAAAATCAAAATTTTAGAACTACGTGAAATTACAAAATGGAAAGTTCCTATCTTTATAAAAATAGCAGGTGCAAGACCGTATTATGATACTGCTTTAGCTGTAAAAGCAGGAGCTGACGTAGTTGTGCTTGATGGAATGCAAGGAGGAACAGCTGCTACCCAAGAAGTTTTTATAGAAAACGTTGGTCAACCTACTTTAGCTTGTATTAGACCTGCAGTAGATGCTCTACAAGATTTAAACGCACACAGAGAAGTGCAATTGGTAATATCTGGTGGAATTAGAAATGGTGCAGATGTTGCAAAAGCTTTAGCGCTTGGAGCAGATGCGGTATCAATAGGCAGCGCTGCCATGATAGCCATAGGTGATAACGATCCAAAGTGGGAAAAGGAATACAATAAACTAGGTTCTACCGCTGGCGCTTATGATGATTGGCATGAAGGAAATGATCCAGCTGGAATATCAACCCAAAATCCAACTTTAATGAAAAGATTAGATCCAGTAAAAGCTGGTAAAAAATTAACGAATTATCTAAAAGTTATGACATTAGAGGCACAAACACTTGCAAGAGCCTGTGGAAAAAATAGTTTACATAATTTGGAACCTGAAGATTTATGTGCACTAACTGTTGAAGCTGCTGCGATGGCTAGAGTTCCATTAGCAGGAAGTGATTGGATACCAGGAATAAAAGAAAAAAAGTGATTGATACAGTTCTTTAATATTCATAAGATCAATTATGCCAAAAAATTTATCAAAGATAGCAAAGACTAAAAAAATTAAATATTTTTTAATAAGTTTCGTAGATCTATTTGGAGTTTTAAGATCCAAGTTAGTTCCAGCTCAAGCTATTAGTGATATGCAGAAAGATGGAGCGGGATTTGCGGGATTTGCGACTTGGCTAGATATGACTCCAGCTGATAGTGACATGTTTGGTGTCCCAGATCCAGATAGTCTAATTCAGCTACCATGGAATAAAGAAATTGGATGGTTAGCCTCTGATTTATATATGGATGGCAAACCTGTTAAAGCTTCTCCAAGAATAATGCTTAAAGAGCAAATAAATAAATTATCACAAAAAAAACTTCAAATGAAATCAGGTGTAGAATGCGAATATTTTTTAATTTCTGAAGACGGACATTCTTTGGCGGACAAAAGAGATATTCAATCTAAACCTTGTTATGATCAATCCGCTCTTATGAGAAGATATGATTTAATAAAAGAAATTTGTGATTGCATGTTAGAAATGGGTTGGAAACCTTACCAAAATGACCATGAAGACGCTAATGGTCAATTTGAGATGAACTGGGATTATTCAGACTCTCTAATTACCGCAGATAGACATGTTTTCTTTAAATTTATGGTAAAAAGTTTGGCAGAGAAACATGGTTTAAGAGCAACTTTTATGCCAAAACCATTTAGTAATTTAACCGGTAACGGTTGTCATGCTCATGTTTCAGTTTGGAATGGAAAAACTAATAAATTTTTAGACAATAAAGATCAATTGGGATTAAGTAAGTTAGCCTATAATTTCTTAGGTGGAATTATGAACAATACACAAGCGCTGTCTGCTTTTTTTAATCCTACGATCAATAGTTATAGAAGAATAAATGCCCCACCAACAAAATCAGGTGCAACATGGTCTCCAAGTAGTATTTCGTACACAGGTAATAACAGAACTCATATGATTAGAATTCCTGACAAAGGAAGATTTGAGTTAAGACTAATGGATGGTTCAGCAAACCCATATTTACTTCAAGCAGGCATTATTGCTGCTGGACTTGAGGGAATTAATAAAAAATTAAATCCAGGAAAACCTCTACATTGTAACATGTACAAAGATTATAAAAAATATCCTAAACTTAAAAAATTACCTAACGACATTAATCAGGCTATTAATATGCTTCAAAATAGTAAAGCGCTTTTAAAAGCATTTGGTACTGATGTCATTAAAAGCTATATCAAATTAAAAAATTCAGAAATAAAAAATTTCAAAGCGAGAAATATTTTTAATAAAAGAAAACCAGTATCACAATGGGAAAAAGATAATACTTTAGACTGTTAAAGTGAAAAGATTAGAAAGTATTAATAACTGGTCTATAACAAAATTATTAAAAAATAATTATCATAATTTTAAAAGAAAAAATATACTTAGATATATTCCGTCATCTATACTTTTAAACGCTTTTAAAACAATTTCGAATTGGAAAAACTATAAAGCTACTCCCTTACTTAAACTTGATAAATTAAAAAAGAAATTAAAAGTAAATAATGTATTCTATAAAGATGAGTCAAAGAGATTTCATTTAAAGTCATTTAAAGCATTAGGTGGAGCCTATGCTGTTGAAACAATATCTAAAGGAAAAAAAAATATTATTATCTCATCAGCTACAGCTGGAAATCATGGCAGATCTGTTGCTTGGGGTGCTAAAAGGTTAGGTTTAAAATGTAAAATTTTTGTTAGCCAATATGTAAGTGACTCCAGAGTTCAAGAAATTAAAAAATATGGTGCTGATGTAACAAGGGTAAAAGGAGATTATGAAAACTCCCTAAGAGAATGCATTAAATTATCAAAAAAAAATAACTGGAAAATTGTTCAAGATGTTTCAACAAAAAATTATAAATTAATTCCCTTACTTACAATGGCAGGGTATTCAATAATGATTAAAGAAATATCCAAACAAACAAATCAATATATAACTCATATATTCTTACAAGCAGGTGTGGGTGGAATGGCTGCTGGTGTAGTAGCAGGTGTTGCTAAATATTTTAAAAGAATTCCAAAAATTATAGTTGTTGAACCTGATAGAGCAGATTGTGTTTTACAAAGTATTAAGAGTAATAAACTCAAAAAAATTAAAATTAAAAAAGAGAGTATCATGGGAGGCATGTCATGTAATGAAATGTCTTATATTCCATGGCAAGTATTAAGAAGAGCTAGTAATTTTTGTGTCTCTGTAAGTGACAAGAATGTTGCCAGTACTTCTGCTATGCTTAAAGATAAAAAATTCAGCAAAAATTCAATAATTGGAGGGGAATGCGCTACACCTGGAATCATAAGCCTAATTGGTGTTTGTAATAATTATAAAACTAAAAAGCTGATTGAACTTAATGAAAAATCTAATGTTTTAATAATTGGATGCGAAGGAAATGCAGATGTTAAACTTTATAAACAACTGCTATCTAAAGGAAGAAAATAAATTAACATGACAAAAAATGCAATATTTTGGATTAGAGAGGATTTTAGAATTGATCATAATCCAGCACTTTCTTTTGCAAGTCAAAATCATGACAATGTTATTGGATTATTTATTTACAACAAATCTGATTTTGATAAAAAACGAGAAGCACAAAAGTGGTGGCTTTACAAATCCTTAGAAGAATTTAAATCAGTATTGTCTAAATACAAAATTAATCTTCAAATAATGATGGGAGATGAGCTAGAAGTACTATCAAAAATAAAAAAAAAAGATAATGTTTCCGTATATTGGAATAAAATATACGAACCAGATGTAATCGCTAAAGGTAAAAAGATAAGAGATATTTTTTTAAAAAATGAAGTTGAATTTAAATATTTTAAAGGAAATATTTTAAATGAATTCCAAGAAGTTACAAAAAATGATGGGACACCTTTTAAAGTATTTAGTCCATTCTGGAGAAACGCGGAAGAAAAATATTTAAGCTTACCTCCAAGCAAAAATTATATTGTCAAAAAAAAAACAAAATTAATCTCTTTATTCAAGAATTGTATTGACCCAAAAGATATTTTACCCAAAAAAAATTGGTACAACAAATTTGAAAAATACTGGAAAGTCTCTGAAAGTGAATCTAAAAAAGTTCTAAATAATTTAATTGAAAAAAAAATAAAAGATTATGGAACAGCTAGAGATTATCCCTCCATTGAAGGCACATCAAAAATATCTCCTTACATCAAACATGGTCAAATTCATGTAAGTAGAATTTGGCAAAAATGTAATCAAATTAAATCTAAAGGTATTGGTTATAGAAAATATATTAATGAATTAGGTTGGCGTGAATTTTCACACAGTTTAATTAACTATTTTCCAGAATTTTTGAAAGGCAATTATAGAAAAGAGTTTGATAAATTCCCGTGGGCAAAAAATGAAAAATTTTTAAAAGCATGGAAATCAGGGATGACTGGATATCCAATCGTTGACGCAGGGATGAGAGAATTATACGAAACTGGATGGATGCACAATAGAATTAGAATGGTAGTTGGTTCCTTTCTTGTTAAACATTTAAGAATTAATTGGACAGAAGGTGAAAAACATTTCAGAAATTGTTTATTAGATTTTAACAAAGCAAATAATGTAGCTCAATGGCAATGGGTTGCTGGTTGTGGAGCTGATGCTGCACCTTATTTTAGAATTTTTAACCCTATTTTACAGGGAGAGAAATTTGATAAAGAGGGCCTATATGTAAAAAAATGGGTTCCTGAGTTAAGCAGAGTGCCAAGTAAATTCATTCATAGACCATGGGAAATGGAGCTAAAATATCAAGACGCAATAAAAACTATTATAGGCGAACATTACCCTAAACCTATTGTAATACATGAAAAAGCAAGGGCTGCTGCATTAGAAGCTTTCCAGTCACTCAAAAAATAATCTACCTATTCTCCAATAAAATGATGAATAATTGTTCTATTTTGTTGTTCTAAACGATGTTCAAATAAATATAAACCTTGCCAAGTACCAAGTAATAACTCGCTATCTTTTATACTTAGAGATACTTGATTATTAGTTAGAGATGATTTGATATGTGCAGGCATATCATCTTTTCCCTCAGTTGTATGAACATAAAGTTTTTTATCCATTGGGGCTAATTTATTAAAGAAATTTATTAAGTCATTTTGTACGTCAGGATCTGCATTCTCTTGTACAATTAACGAGGCACTTGTATGCTGAATACTTAAATTAATAATGCCATTTTCAAAATTATTTTGATTGATCCACTGAACTGTATCATTGGTAAATTCATATAACTTTTGACCGTTAGTATTAATTTTAAGATTATAGAATTTTTGTTTCATTAATTATAATCCCTAGAGGTAAGCTCATATAAACGACTTACTGTACGTTTAAATGGTTTTTCAAGCAATCGTGATGATGTAAACTGATTTAAATCTTGATCAGCTGTAACTGCTAATGAAATATTTTTATCATAAATTATATCTAACAAAGTGATAAAACGTTGCTGTTGGTTTGAATTCACATCGTTAAATTGGGGTATTTTATCAATAACTATAAATTTACAGTCTTTAATTATTGCTAAATAATCTTCTGCTCCTAAATTTTGATCACAAAGTTGATTAAAACTATACCTCGCAATGCCTTCATAATAGTATTCTATTTTAAAATCTCTTCCCTTTACATTTATTGTCTTTGAAGATTGTATTTTATTTTTTGTTATGGTCCTAAAAAATTTATTAATACTAAAATTGGTTTCTTGATTAAGTGGGAAAAAATACCGATTTTGTTTATTATGATTAGATTTTCGATAATCATCCTCAATTTTTAATTCGTACTCAATAGATTGATCCTCCATAATTTTTATAAAAGGTATAAATTGCTCACGTTGAAGTCCCTCTTTATAAAGTTCCGAAATTTTAGTATTCGAGGTAAGGATAATTTTTATATCTTCATTGAAGATTTGTTCAAATAGTTTTCCTAAAATCATTGCATCAACAATATTTGTAACTTGAAATTCATCAAAATAAATTATTGAAGCTTTAGATTTTAAATCTTTAACAAATTGATTAATAATATTTTCTTCTTTTTTTTCTTTTCGTTCGTGAACAAAATCATGGAAACCTAACATAAATTCATTAAAATGCAGTTTCAATTTTTTTTCATGAACATGGTCGTAAAAGAAATTTAAAATCATTGTTTTTCCAACCCCTACTCCACCATATAAATAAAATCCTTTTTTGACTTGTTGTTTGGAAAATAACTTTGAAAAAAATGATTTATAATTAGTATGATGGTAATCTTCTAATTTTTTAATTACAGTGATTTGATTAGGATTAACTTCTAAGTCTTGATTTTCACAAAAAGTTATAAACTCTTTTTCAAATTTTTTTGGCATTAATTTTTTTTGGTTTTAAAATCAATACCATACTCTGATCTTGGTCCTTTCCTTAACCCAAATGGACCGGTAATAAACAAAGTTAGAGGTTTTGTTCCTGGTTCCAAATCTACCCGATGTAAGTTATTTGCTGATCTAAACCCTATATATCCTGGTGGTCGCCAAAACTTACCTGTGCTTAAAGTTTCCCAATATCCACCTCTTAAAATTATTGTTATATAAGGAAATGTATGATTGTGTACACCCTCTCCATGGTCATCAGCTAACATTTCATGAATTAAAATATTAAATGGAAACCATTTAGGACGATGTCTGATCAAAACATAATATCGGTTCATCCATGGTTTGGCCTCATGAAACCGTGGGTGTGATGGCCCTCTATCCATTACTACTTTTTTTCTTCCTAGCTTAGCCAAAATTTTTAATAACATTAATTAAGTTTAATTATAGAGTTATCTTTAACTATAAACAGTTTTTCATTAATAATTTTTGGTCTTAATAACTTTTCTCCATCAATCTTTAAAACCGATATACTTTTACCTGAGGTCAAATCAATTACTATAAGTCTTCCATTACTAGTAGTTAAATAAATATTTTTTTTACCGATAATAAATCCAGTTGGTTTTATTGAATTTCTTTTTTTTTGTTTAAAATTATCAAATACATCTGTTACTCTTAAAATATTTCCATTTTTTTTGTCAATTAAAAACAAATAACCCTCCATAGATACTGAAAACAAGATATTTCCAATAATCGTTGACCTTAAACTTGAATTTATTTTTGTTTCCCAATTTAAATCACCGGTATTTAAATTAATTGAAAAAAATTTATTTTTATTATTTGAAAAAAATAAATTTATATTATCTGAAATAAGTTCTGAATTTTCTAATGAGAAAGAAGACTCATAAATTAAACTATTCTGTGTTGGATATTGCCATATTAATTCACCATTATCCACGTTGACAGCACTTATATCTCCAAGAGAATTATTAAAGTATAAAGTCTTATTTATAATTACCATCGATAGTTTTTTTTGAGAACGAATTAAGCTGTTTTGAGTGCCCACATTCCAAAATTCATTTCCATTTTCTAATGAAAAACATCTTAGGGTATTTGAATAATCTATAATAAAAAATTTATCATCAATAATTTTAATTTGTGAATTAAAAGGGGCTAAATTATTTTTAGACCATATTAATTCTCCATTTTCAATATTTAACATATAATTTTTTGCTATGTTATCAGCAACAATAAGATTTTGACCTTTTTTTGCAAATTGTAAAACTGGTTTAAGTTTTTGCTCAGACTTATTATAAAAGTTTTTTTTCCATATTAATTTTGAATTTTCATTAAATTTAAAAATTGTACCTTTGTTATCAAAAAAAATTACATTTTTTTTATCAAAAATTATTTCAGGTTCATATTGATAAAAATTATCTATTTTAGAAAACTTAAATTTAGATAAATTCTTTAAATTTCCATCAAAGTTTGATCGACCACTATTATTTGTTAATGTAGTCAATTCATTTTCTTCAATAAAGTTTCCTTCAACTTTTATTTTTAGATCCTGATTGAATTCCTTTTTTAATATTTCCTGATTTTTAGAAATATTTTGTTCTTTTTTAACTAAATTTAATTGTGCTTCTTTATTAATTTTTTCTGATTTTGTCCAAAATTTTGAATTTGAATTTAATGAACAGCCAGTTAAAGAAATTATAACTAAATAATATAATAATTTATTCACTTAAAATTTTGTTTAATCTTTTTTTTGTTTGTTGAACTACTTCAGAATTAGCGTTTTCTATTGTTATTACCTGATTATAAAATTCTTTTGATTTTTCGATTTGTTTTTTTGAGTAAAAATACTCCCCCATTAGAAATAACGCATGAGATTTCCAAACACTTTTTGAATTTATTATTGGTTTTAGTATATTTAATAAATCGTTTTCATTAACACTATCAGCATTGTAAAGAGCTTTTTTGTATATAATCAAATTTTTAATTTCACTATCTAACGAGGTTTCCATTATTAATATATCAAACAGTGAATTAAGTTTAGATTGATCGTCAACAAGATTATTATCAATAATAAAGTAAAGTGATAGGGTTGAATAAGTGGGATCTTTCATATTAATTATATCAATTAAATTAATTGTTGTTTTTTCTTTTGTACTTTCTGAGTAATCTAGAGTTATTAAGTTAAATTTATCTGAAATATCTTTTTTTTTATTTACTACATACTTATCGTAACTAAAAACACTGATTATTATAATTATTAGTATAATTATTCCTAATATTATTTTTTTTTTATTATTTACAAAAAAGTTTTTAATTTTTTCATTTCTTGTATTAGTATTTATAATTGAAAGATCTTCATCCATAGCTAAATCATATTTCTTAAAACGTATTGGAGAATGCCTCCATTTTTATAATACTCTAATTCATTTTTTGTATCAATTCTGCATAAAGTTTTAATTTTCTTTATTTCACCTGATGCATATTTAATTTCAACACCTACTTTATCTGAAGGATTAACGCCCTTCTCTATGTCAATAATACTGATTAATTCGGAACCAATTAATTTAAGATTTTTTCTATTAACGTCATTAATAAATTGTAAAGGTAATATACCCATTCCAATTAAGTTTGATCTGTGAATTCTTTCAAAACTCTCGGCAATAACAGCTTTAATGCCTAATAATTTTGTTCCTTTAGCTGCCCAGTCTCTTGACGATCCAGTTCCATACTCTTTTCCTCCAATAACAACTAAATCTGTTCCTCTTTTTTTGTATTCAACTACAGCGTCATAAATGGGTAGAACTTTTTCCTCTGGGTATAACTTTGTAAAACCACCTTCTGTACCGGGTGCCATTTCATTTCTAATTCTTATATTTGCGAAAGTACCTCGCATCATAACTTCATGATTTCCTCTTCTCGAACCATATGAATTATAGTCTTTTGGCAAAATTTGATGTTCCATAAAATATTCACCTGTTGGACTATCTTTTTGAATGCTTCCAGCTGGCGAGATATGGTCTGTAGTAACCATATCGCCTAAAATTAATAATGGTCTTGCATCCTTAATTTCTTTAAATCCCTCTGGTTCATCTGGTAAAGAGTCAAAGAACGGAGGTCTTTTTACATAAGTTGAACCTTCATCCCATTTGTAGATGCTACTTTTATCAGTTTTAATTTTTTGCCATTGAGCTGGTCCTTCAGAAACATTTGAATATCTCTGTATAAACATCTCTGCATTTAATGACTGTTTTAAAGTGTCTTCTATCTCTTTATTTGAAGGCCAAATATCTTTTAAAAATACTTCTTTACCGTCTTTATCTAAACCTAATGCATCTTTATATAAATTAACCTCCATGTGTCCAGCTATTGCGTATGCTACTACGAGTGGAGGTGAAGCAAGATAGTTTGCCTTAATATGTGGAGAAATTCTTCCCTCAAAATTTCTATTACCTGATAAAACTGAAACAGCATAAATATTTTCTTTTTGAATAGCTTCAACAATATTTTCTGAAAGTGGACCTGAATTACCAATACAAGTTGTACATCCATAACCAACTAAATTAAATCCTAATTGATCTAAGTAAGTATTTAGTCCAGCTTTTGATAAATAATCTGTTACAACTTGAGATCCTGGTGCCAAAGAAGTTTTTACCCAAGGTTTTGCTTGCAAACCTTTTTCAATTGCTTTTTTAGCCAAAAGTCCCGCTCCAATTAAAACATTTGGGTTAGAAGTGTTGGTGCAAGAAGTTATGGCTGCGATCAATATTGAACCATCTTTGATGTCAAAATCAGTGTCAGCCACTTTTGAGACTGATTTTTTATTTATTTCTGTAGATTCCTGTAATACTTTTTTAAAAGAACTAGGTGCATCAGTTAAGAGTACTTTGTCTTGAGGTCTTTTTGGTCCTGAAATAGTTGGAACCACAGTTGACATATCTAAAGATATGATATCTGTAAATTCTATATCATTGCTTGCCCACAAGCCTTGCTCTTTAGCATAATTTTCAACAACATTAACTGTATGCTGGTCTCTACCTGAAAATTTTAAATACTTTAATGTTTCTTCATCTATAGGAAAAAAACCGCATGTTGCACCATATTCTGGTGCCATGTTTGCAATGGTTGCTCTATCAGCAAGTGTCAAATTTTTTAAACCTTCTCCATAAAACTCAACAAATTTACCAACCACACCTTTATCTCTTAACATTTTAACGACGGTTAAAACTAAATCAGTTGCAGTAGTTCCTTCAGGCATTTTATTCTTCATCTCAAAACCAATAACCTCAGGTATTAACATTGATATTGGCTGACCTAACATACCTGCTTCAGCCTCAATTCCACCAACACCCCAGCCTAAAACTGACAAACCATTAACCATTGTTGTATGGCTATCTGTTCCAACTAAAGTATCTGGGAAAAGATATTTATTTCCTTTAAACTCTGCTGACCAAACAACTTTTGATAAATATTCTAGATTAACTTGATGACAAATTCCTGTTCCAGGTGGAACTATCCTAAAATTATTAAATGCTTGCTGACCCCATTTTAAAAACGAGTATCTTTCTCCATTTCTCTCAAATTCTATATCAACATTTTTTTCAAACGAATCTGCTTTAGCAGACTCATCTACCTGTACTGAATGATCAATAACAAGATCAACAGCAGACAATGGGTTGATAGTATTGGGATCCTTATTTTTATCTTTTACCGCTTCTCGCATTGCAGCAAGATCGGCTACTGCTGGTATACCGGTATAATCCTGAAGAAGTACTCTTGCGGGTCTATAAGCAATTTCAGTTTTAGATTTTTTTGTTTTAAGCCAATTCTTAATAGCTTCTATTTGAGATTTGGTAACACTCAAATCATCTTCATATCTTAATAAATTTTCTAGCAAAACCTTAAGGGATTTGGGAAGTTTACTTATGCCAACCAGGCCATTTTTTTCTGCTTCAGTTAAAGAGTAATATTTAAAATCTTTGCCATCTATTGATATTTTTTTAAGTGAATTATAAGAATTTTTGTTTCCTGGCTTCATGTTATAAATAAAAAGTTAGTATGCTTAATAAAAGAAGCAGTGACATAACATAATTAAAATAATTAATAAATTTCTGATTTGTCGCGAATTTCCTAAAGAATTTACCTAAAAATGTCCATAATGTAATACTGGTTACTGAAACTAACAAAGCTAATATGATAATTTGAGTCGTATAACTTACGAAGGTTTCACCTGGATTAATGTAGGTAGAAACAAGAATAATCGAGGCAATAACTCCCTTAGGATTTAAAAATTGAAAAATAAAAGTTTCATGAAACTTAATTGTATTTTTATTTTTGTTTTCCTGATCAGAAGGTTCTGAAAAAGAAATTTTGTATGCTAAGTAAATTAAAAATAGGGTTCCTAAATATTTTAATACCTCTTGGATTACTGGATAAAGCTTAAAAATATTTATCAACCCTAAAGCTAAGCAAAGTAACAAAAATGGAAAACCCAAGGTCACACCAATTATATGCGGTAATGTTCTTAGAATACCAAAATTGAAACCAGAATAAAAAGCAACAAAGTTATTGGGACCAGGTGTAAATGCAGCTACAATTCCAAATAAAGTTATCGAAAGAATTTCAGGATGCATTATCAAGCAATAGGTAAACCATTCTCAGATTTTTGAGATGGATGAACCAAAATTACTTTACCCTCCTTGTCTATTGAACCAAGAATAAGTACCTGAGAAACTACACCAGCTATATTTTTTTCCGGAAAATTACAAACACCTATTACTTGTTTTCCTTTAAGATTTTCCTCATTATAATAATGAGTGATTTGGGCAGAAGATTGTCTAATTCCAATTTCTTTTCCAAAATCTACCTCAACAACTAAAGAGGGTTTTCTAGCTTTTTCATTTTTTTTTACTGAAATGACTGTTCCGACTCTAATATCAACTTTATCAAATATATCATACGTAATTTGTTCTTTCATATATTTAATATATAATAGATGAAAAATATGAGTACAGAAAATAATTCTAACCATTTATTTAATAATTCTGTTAAAATTTTAACAGACTTAATTCGATTTAAAACTATATCTGGAGAGGATAATACTGCTTTAATTGATTACTGTGATAATATTTTAAAAAAAATAGGTGCTACCTCTTTTAGAACTTATGATGATGAAAAAAAAAGAGTGAATCTATTTGCAACTATTAAAGCTAAAAATTCTAATAATAAAAAACCAATAATTTTGTCAGGCCATACAGATGTTGTTCCCGTTTCAAAAGGTTGGAGCTCAGACCCTTTCGCTGCAACAATTAGGGGTGATAAATTATATGGAAGAGGTTCATGTGATATGAAAGGTTTTATTGCATGTACTTTGGCATATGCTCCTATTTACTCAAAATCTAATTTAGATAGAGATATTCATTTTTCTTTTACGTTTGACGAAGAAACAGCGTGTATAGGAGCACCAATTTTAATTGAGGAGTTAAAAAGACGAAAAATTAAAGATGGTATTTGTATTGTTGGTGAACCCACGAACATGAAAATAATTGATGCTCACAAAGGATGTTATGAATACACAACACATTTTAGAGGTCTAGCAGGACATAGTTCAGCACCTCATAAAGGCGTAAGTGCTGTTGAGTACGCATCAAGATATGTAAATAAATTAATTGAATTAAGAGAAAAACTTAAGGAAAGAGAACCTAAAGACTCTATATTTGACCCTCCGCATTCTACATTATCTATAGGAGGAATATTTGGAGGAATAGCTCATAATGTAATCGCAGACAAATGTCATGTTAACTGGGAAACAAGACCTGTTGTAAAAGAAGATGGTATATTTTTAAATCTGGAAATAGATAAATATGCAAATGAAGTTTTGCTTCCAGACATGAAAAAAGTTTTTCCTAACGCTTCAATTGAAAAAAATATTATTGGGGAAATAATTGGATTTGATAGAATGAGCAAATCAGATGCATGTGAATTAATTTCAAGTTTAACAGGTGATAATTCAAGGCAAGTTGTTTCCTTTGGAACTGAAGCAGGTTTATTTCAAGAAATAGGTATAAGTACAGTTGTATGTGGCCCAGGTTCAATTGAACAAGCTCATAAAATAGATGAATATATTGTTTTAGATGAGTTAAAGAGATGTTTAAAACTTCTTGAGGGTATAAATCAAAAATCTATTGTAAACTAACTCCAGCCACCTACTGCTTTTACTTCCAAAAATTCCTCAAGACCATGTTCACCAGCTTCACGTCCTATTCCTGAATGCTTGAAACCACCAAATGGAGCATCAACAGCAATTCCTGCTCCGTTTACATCAACCATCCCAGATCTTAATTTTCTTGCGACTCTTTGTACTTTTTTTGAATCTTGAGTTTGAATATAATTTGTTAATCCATAAGCAGTATCATTTGCAATTTTTATTGCGTCTTCCTCTGTTTCAAATGGAATTACAGACAAAACTGGTCCAAAAATTTCTGTTCTTGCAACTTCCATATCATTATTAACATCTGCAAACACTGTCGGTTTAACAAAATAACCTTTATCTAATCCCTCTGGCTTACCTGTTCCTCCAGCAACTAATTTAGCGCCTTCATCAATGCCTTTTTGGATTAAAGTTTGTATTTTGTTATATTGAGTTTCTGAAATAACTGGACCAATATGTTCACCTTCTTTTTTAGGGTCACCAACTTCAAAACTTTCAGTATATTTCTTTAATCTCTCAATTGCCTCATCATACATTGATTTTTCAACAAGCATTCTTGTTGGCGCATTACAAGACTGCCCTGAATTTCTAAAACATCTTAAAGCACCTCTTTCAATAGCTTCTGGATCGGCATCTTTAAAAATTATATTTGCTCCTTTGCCACCTAGTTCTAAACTTACTCTTTTAAAATCTCTAGCAGCATTTTGTGAAATTAGAGCTCCTGCTCTTGTTGACCCTGTAAAAGAAATCATGTTAATATCTGGATGACTTGTTAAAGCATCTCCTGTTGTTGCTCCATCACCATTAACTAAGTTAAACAAGCCCTTTGGAAACTTTACTTCATCAATAATTTCAGCAAGTATCATTGAGGATAGTGGCGCTAACTCTGATGGTTTTAAGACCATCGTACATCCTGATGCGATTGCTGGCATCACTTTTAAACACACCTGATTCATTGGCCAGTTCCATGGGGTTATTAATGCACAAACACCTTTTGGTTCATAAATAAGTCTTTGATTAGGAGCGTGTTCACCTAAAGGTCTTTCAAATTCAAAATTTTTTAAATATCTTATAAAAGATTTAATGTGACTTGCTCCTGTACCTGCTTGTAATTTTGTTGCAAAATCTTTAGGAGCACCCATTTCAAGAGTTATGGCTTCTGCAATGTCTGCCCATCTTTTCTTATAGTTTTCATAAAGTTTTTCTAATAATCCAATTCTTTCATCTTTAGAAGAAAAGGCCCATGACTCATAAGCATCTTTTGCTGCACTAACTGCTAAATCAACATCTGCTTTATTTCCCAAAGTAATTACAGCACAATTTTGCTCAGTTGCTGGATCGATTACTTTAATTTCCTCAGAGCTATTTGGTTTAACCCATACCCCATTAATATAAAAATTTTTTTTATCTAACATTTTATATAACTAACCTTTCTTTATGATTTTGCAAATAGATTTGTAAGTTCGTAAACTATTGTTGCAGCAGCTAAAGAAGTTACTTCAGCATGATCATATGCAGGTGAAACCTCAACAACATCTGCAGAAACTAAATTTAGACCTGAAAGTCCTCTTAAAACATTTACCATTTCTCTAGTGGTCATACCTGCAATCTCTGGTGTTCCTGTTCCTGGAGCAAAAGCAGGATCAAGCACATCAATATCTATTGATAAATATAATGCATTATCTCCTACTCTCTTTTTAATTCTTTCAACAATTTTATCAGTGCCTTCAATTTGAAATTCATCACAGTGTATTATCTTAAATCCAAAACTTTCATCATTTTTAATGTCATCTCTACTATAAAGTGGACCCCTGATACCTACATGCATTGAAGCATTATCCAAAAATAAACCCTCCTCTCTAGCTCTTCTAAATGGAGTTCCGTGCGTATAAGGAGCTCCAAAATAAGTATCCCAAGTATCTAGATGGGCATCAAAATGAACCAATGATACAGGTCCTTTATTCTTTTTATTGATTGCTCTTAACAAGGGAACTGCAATAGTATGATCTCCTCCTAAACTAATAATTCCTCCAACCTTATTTAATAAATCTGTTGCGCCCACCTCAATCTGCTTAATTGATTCTTCTATGCTAAATGGATTGCAAGCAATGTCTCCAGCATCGGCAACTTGCTGGATTTTAAAAGGTTCTACATCATAATTAGGATGATAATTGGTTCTTAAATGTCTAGAAGCTTGCCTTATACTTTGTGGGCCAAATCTTGCACCTGGCCTATAACTTGTACCTGCATCAAATGGCACTCCAACAATTGCAACATCACAACTTTCTACGTCTCTTAGTTCAGGAAGTCTTGCAAAAGTACTTGGGCCAGCAAATCTAGGAACTTTAGTTCCACTTACTGGCTGAATTGGATTTTTATTTCTTTCTTTTTTCATTTTTTTATAATCTAAGATAATATTATCTCATCTAATTCGTCTATAATAATTTAATGAAAATTATAATATTTTTTATTCTTATATTTCATATTTTTCATGTAAA
>CACOMK010000002.1 GCA_902628305.1 uncultured Pelagibacteraceae bacterium
GAAAATCCAGAAATTTGGACTCCAAAACTTAAAAAAGAACTCTATGAGGCTTGTAGAACAATTATTGAGCATGAGGATGCTTTTATTGATCTAGCTTTTGAAATGGGTCCAATGGAAGGCTTAACCGCAAAAGAAGTTAAAGATTATATTAGATTTATTGGTAACAGAAGGTTGGTACAGTTAGGATTAGAACCAATTTATGATATTGATAAAAACCCTTTAACTTGGTTGGATACGATGCTTAATGCAGTCGAACATATGAACTTCTTCGAAGGGCGTGCAACTGAATATTCTAAAGCATCAACCCAAGGAACTTGGGCAGAGGCTTTTGCATAAAATACATTAGAACAGGACCTTTTTCATGGAGAGTAATTTTTTTTCGCAGCGTAGATCTGTATTAGCAAGAAAAATGTCTCCTAAAAGTATACCTGATAAAGATCTAGATAAAATATTAGCTGCTGGAATTAGAGTTCCCGACCATGGTGCACTTAATCCTTGGAAAATATGTGTAATTAAAGGTGAAAAACTCAAACTAATAGATGAAAGTATTATTTTAAGTGAGTTTAAAAAAGAAAATCCAAATGCTACTGAAGTTCAGTTAGAAACAGAGTCTAAAAGATTTCAGAGAGCTTCAGTAATCTTAGCGGTATTATCAACTCCTTTAGAACATCCAAAAATACCCACCTGGGAGATGACTTTATCCTCGGGTGCAGTATGTATGAATTTATTATCTTGTGCACAATCTTTAGGATATGCTGCTCAATGGTTAACAGAGTGGTATGCATATAATAGCAAAATGCTTGATTATTTAGGTGGTCGGGCCAATATTGATAAAATTTCTGGATTTATATATTTGGGCTATAAAACTGAAGAGCCTAATGAAAGAAGAAGGCCAGATCCTGAAAAAGTAATTAATTATTTGTGAGGGATTAATGTTTATAGCAATGAACAGATTTAAAATCGTTTTAGGAAAAGAAATTGAATTTGAAAAAGTTTGGAGAGAGCGAGATACGCACTTAGACGGTACAAAAGGGTTTAAAGAATTTCATTTAGTTAAAGGCGAAAAAAATAATGAATTTTCACTTTATGCTTCTCATACAATATGGGACTCTAAAGATGACTTTATTAATTGGACAAAATCAGAGGCATTTCGATTAGCTCATAAAAATGCAGGTCAACACAAAGATCTTTATTTAGGTCCACCCCAATTTGAGGGATTTGAAATAGTTCTTTAAAATGTTTGCTCAACTAAGTATTTTTTTTTCATCTGTAGTATTAGGAATAATGTTATTTTTTTCTTTTGTCGTTGCTCCAATAACTTTTAAATCTTTAAATGAAGACAATGCAAGGGTATTTATTAGAAAAATATTTCCTTATTATTACAATGTAAATTTAATAATATGCCTGTTAGCAACACTATGCTTTGTTTTTATTAGCAATTACTATTTAGATTTTTATTTAATTTTATTAACAACAATTCTTTTTGGTATTTCAAATTTTATATTAATGCCGTTAATAAACAAATTTCGAGACAACAAAGAGGATAAAAAGTTTAAATACTTTCATTTAATGTCTGTATTAATTAATTTTGTGCAAATTATATTTTTAATCTTAATTATATTCTAAGATTTATCTTTGATTAAGTTGCATTACTTTTCGGTGCTTGCTACCTTTATAGCTTGCTAATGGTCTAATAAGTTTGTTAGCAGCATGTTGCTCCATTATGTGAGCAGACCAACCTGTAATTCTAGAAATTACAAATATTGGAGTGAAAAAATCTGTTTCAAAACCCATTAAATGATATGTAGGTCCTGTTGGATAATCTACATTAGGGTAAATATTTTTCTTTTTAATCATTACTTTTTCAACAATGTCATAAATTTTTTCAAATTTTTTATCTTTTTTAAGTTTAGCTACCTTACCAAAGTATTTTCTCATTGTTGGAACTCTAGAATCCCCTGACTTGTAAACTCTGTGTCCAAATCCCATTACTACATCTTTATTTTTAAGTGCATCATTAATCCATTTCAAAGCATTTTCAGGTTTTTTGATTTTACTCATCATATGCATCACCTCTTCATTCGCTCCACCATGAAGCGGTCCTTTTAAACTTGCAATAGCACCAGTTATTGCACCGTGTATATCAGACAAACTACTAGTAATTGTTCTAGCGGTAAAAGTTGAAACATTGAAACTATGTTCAGCATACAAAATTAATGACACATCAAAAGCTTTAACAATTTCCTTTTGTGGCACTTTACCAAAGCACATATAGAAAAAGTTTTCAGCAAAAGTTAAATTTTTTTTAGGTTTAATGATTTTTTTTCCTTTACGTATTCTATAAAAAGCTGCCAATGCCGTTGGAGTTTTCGCAAAAATTCTTAATGCTTTTCTCATATTAGCCTCGGGAGAAGAATCTGTAGTTTCTTTATCTTCTAATCCCATCACACTTACTGCTGTTCGTGCCACATCCATTGGATGTGATCTTTTTGGCATGTGTTTTATAATTTCATATAAATTTTTTGTTAGTTCTCTATTGTTTCTCTCTTCTTTTTCAAATTTTTTCAGTTCTATAGAATTGGGTAAATCTTTATTTAGTATTAAATAGGCAACTTCTTCAAATCTACAATATTCGCATAAATCTTGTGCAGCATATCCCCTATAAGTAAGAGAATTTATTTCTGGCATTACTTTTGAAACTTCAGTTTCATCTACAACTATACCTAGCAAGCCTTTTTTTATGTCATCACTCATTATTCATGTCCCTCTGTGCTAAAGTTATAAATTTTTTCATCTAAAGAATTATATTTTTCGTAATCAACTAATTCATAAAGTCTTTTTCTAGTTTGCATTTTATCAATAATATTATTTTGGTGTCCATTTACATAAATGTCTCTTAGTCCATCTTCTACATTTTTCATAGCCAATCTTTGTGTGGTAACTGGATAAATCACAATATTGTATCCAAAATTTTGCAATTCTTTGTAGTTAAACAATTTAGACTTACCAAACTCAGTCATATTAGCTAATAAATATCCAGTTAATTCTTTACGAACTTTTTCAAAATCTTTCTCATTTTTAAGAGCTTCAGGAAATATTATTTCAGCACCAGCATCAATATAGGCTTTGCATCTTTCGATCATTTTATCTATTCCTTCAACACTCTTGGCGTCTGAACGAGCTATAATTTTAAAGTTTTGATCTTTTTTTGCAGCAACACATTCTTTAATTTTTTTAACCATGGCATCAGTTGAAATAAGTTCTTTATTATCAAGATGCCCACATCTTTTTCTTTCAATTTGATCCTCTAAATGAACACCTGTTATTCCAAATTCTTCAAATGTTTCTATAGTTTCTTTACAGGATTTAAATCCTGTATCGATATCAACTATTGTTGGTAGATTAGTAACTCTTGAAATTAAATAAGATCTTGTGCTTACATCTTGAAGAGTTGTTAAGCCAATATCAGGAAACCCAAGATCATTAGCCATTACTCCGCCAGATACATAAACCGCATCATAACCAATTTCTTCAATTAATTTTGCAGTAAGAGGATTGTATGCACCAGGAACTCTTAATATTTTATTTGATTTTAATTTTTGATCAAAATCTAATCTTTTTTGACTTGGCTCTTTTTCCACAAAGTGCATTAAAAAATTCCTTTTTTATTATTTTTCTTTAATTTACTTTTTCTGACTTCAATATTTAATCTATCTAATTGTCCAGACTTTAAATTTTTTAAATTTTGTACTGTTTTTAAAAAACGATTGCTCTCTTTTTTATTCAAAATTCCTTCTGTTAAAGTTAAAAATTTGTTAATGTAATTTTCTCTCTTAAATGGTCTAGCACCATAAGGATGTGCGTCTGCTCTATCTAGCTCTTCTGTTATTTTTTTTCCATTATAAAGTGTAACAACAACTTTAGCGCCAAATGATTTTTTTTTAGGGTTTGGATCATGATACTTTTTTGTCCATTTTTTATCCTCATATGTTTTTATTGATCTCCAAATCTTGAGTGTGCTTTTTCTATTAGCTCTAGCTTTTGTATATGATTTGACATGATGCCAATCCCCATCTTCTAATGCTACTGCAAATATGTACATTATGGAATGATCTAAGGTCTCTCTACTTGCATTTGGATCCATTTTTTGAGGATCATTAGCTCCTGTACCAATAACATAATGTGTATGATGACTTGTAAAAATATCAATTTTTTTGATTTGATTTAAATTAGATATTTTTGTTTTTAATTTTTTTGCAAGATCTATTAATGCTTGAGATTGATATTCTGCAGAATATTCTTTTGTATATGTTTCTAAAATAGCTTTTTTACTTTCTCCTTTTTTTGGTAATGGGACTTTGTAGTTAGCTTTTTTACCATCTAATATTCTTGCAATTACACTGTCCTCACCTTCATATATCGGACTAGGACCACCTTCACCTCGCATAGCTCTATCCACAGCTTCGATAGCTAGTTTGCCTGCATGTGCAGGAGCATAAGCTTTCCAACTTGAAATTTCTCCTTTTCTAGATTGTCTTGTAGATATAGTTGTATGTAATGCCTGTTGAACAGCTTGAAAAATAGTTTCAGTATTTAATTTTAGCATAGCGCCTAATCCTGCAGCTACACTTGGACCTAAATGAGCAATGTGGTCCACCTTATGCTTATGCAAACAAATACCTTTAACTAAATTTACCTGAACTTCATATGCAGTAATTATTCCCCTTAATAAATCCAATCCACTTTTTTTATTTTGCTGTGCTACACTTATAAGAGGAGGAATGTTATCTCCTGGATGACTATAATCTGCTGCTAAGAATGTATCATGAAAATCTAATTCTCTAACAGCAGTTCCGTTTGACCATGCTGCCCACTCACAATCAAATTTTAATTTTGAATTAATTCCAAATAACGTTGCACCATTTTTTCTAAAGTGTCTTAAAGCCATTTCTCTTGATGAAATTACTGGCTTTCTATTTAATGAAGCGATTGCAACTGAGGCGTTATCAATTATTCTATTGATTACCATCTCAATAGCATCTTTATTTAATTTTGCATTGTCACTTGCTATCTCTGCAATTTTCCAAGCAAGCTGTTTTTTCTTTGGAAGATTAATTTTTGACGGATATACCTTAACTGCATGTAATAACAAAATAACTCCTAATTTGTGTTTTTGTTTTAATAGTTAAAATAAATTAATCAATATTAAAGATATTCAGATATTATTTTTTCAATACCTATAAAGTCTTTTATTATGTGATTATGATAAATTTCTTCAGACCTTTTTTCTGTATATCCATATTTTAGTAATATTATTGGAATTTCAGCAGCCTTAGCTGCATTAGCATCTGTCTCGCTGTCACCTATCATAATCGATTTATTTTTATCACCATCTAAAATTTCAATTGTAGTGGTTAAATGCCGAGGGTCTGGTTTACAATATTCAAAAGTATTATAACCTGCAACATATTCAAAATAATCATAAATCCCAATTTTTTTTAAAAGATCAACTGCCAAGTGTTCTGTTTTATTAGTACATACTGCCATAGAAATATTTTCATTTTTACACCAATTTAAAAATTCTTTTACACCATTAATTAATTTACTTTCATGTAAAATATTTTTTCCATAATAAGACAGAAATTCATCAGTCATTTGGTTTTGAATTTTTTCATCAAACCACTTCCATTGGCCGTTAGCTTTTGCCATCATAGCTTTAGCACCTTTGCCAACAGCATTTTTTAGTTCTCCTAAAGTTTTAGTAGGGTATCCAAATTTTTTCATTACGTGGTTATGAGCCCGTATCAAATCTGGAGCGGTATCCACTAAAGTACCGTCTAAATCAAATAAAATTGTAAATTTTTGTTTCATTATAAAAGTATTTTAAAGAAATAAATTGTGAATTAATCAACTCATATACTTAATGTAAATCAGTTCTAAATGAAAGTTTTAAATCAAAAAAAACTTAGAGAAAAATTTATAGAATCAGGAGTAAAGATGATTGGCCCTGAAACTATTTTCTTTTCACAAGATACTAAGATTGGAAATAATGTAACCATAGAACCTTATGTCGTTATCGGTTCTAAGGTTAAAATCGGAAACAATGTTATTATAAAATCTTTTTCACATTTAGAGTCATGTAAAATTGAGAATAAAGTTGAGATTGGTCCATATGCTAGAATAAGACCCAATACAATTTTAAAAGAAGGATCCAAAGTAGGTAATTTTGTAGAGATTAAAAAAAGTACTTTAGGAAATAAATCTAAAGTTAATCATTTATCTTATGTGGGAGATGCTCAAATTGGAAAATCAGTAAATATAGGAGCAGGCACTATTACTTGTAACTATGATGGAGTAAACAAGAATAAAACAAATATTAAAGATAAAGTATTCATAGGTTCAAACTCTTCCTTAGTTGCCCCAGTTACTATAAATAAAGATAGTATTGTCGGAGCTGGATCAGTAATAACAAAGAATGTTAGAAAAAAATCTTTAGCATTAACAAGGTCGCCACAATTAGAAGTTAAGAACTATAAAAGAAAGAAAAAATAATTTATGTGTGGAATTATTGGAATATCTAGTAACAAACCTGTTTCTGCAAATATAATAAATTCATTAAAAAAATTAGAATACAGAGGATATGACTCAGCAGGTATAGCTACACTTTCAGATGGTACAATCAATGAAGTAAAATCAAAGGGAAGAGTAGATAACTTAGAAAATAATTTTGATTTAAAAAACTTAAGAGGAAATATAGGTATTGGGCATGTAAGATGGGCAACTCATGGAATTCCAAATAGTTTAAATGCACATCCACATTCATCTCATAACGTATCAGTAGTCCACAATGGAATTATTGAAAACTCTACAATATTAAAAAAACATTTAATCAACAAAGGTCATGACTTTAAATCTCAGACAGATACTGAAGTTATTGTTCATTTAATAACAGAAAACTTAAAAACTTCAGAGCTAGAAGAGGCTATTACAAAAACACTAAAACAACTTGATGGAAGTTTTGCACTCGGAATTGTATTCAGAGATATACCAGACCTAATTGTTGGTGCTAGAAGGGGGTCACCTTTGGCAGTTGGTTATGGCCCAAATGAAAACTATCTAGGGTCAGATTCCTATGCTTTAAAATCAATGACTAATAAGATTACTTATCTTGATGATGGCGAATTTTGTGTTGTGAAAAAAGATCAAGTTCTTTTTTTTAATGAAAACGGAAAAAAAATTAATAAAAAAATATTAAAATTGTCATCAAATGAATCAAATTATGACAAAGGTGATTTTAAACATTTTATGGCAAAAGAAATTGAGGAACAACCAACAACAATTAAAACAGGAATTAAAGAATACGTTGATAATGTTAATAAAGATATAAATATTTTTAATTTCCCTTGGAAAAATGAAGATATTAAATCAATAACTTTAATAGGATGTGGAACTGCGTACCATTCTTGCTTGATGGCAAAATATTGGTTTGAGGAACTTACCAATTTAGATGTAAGTATAGATATAGCTTCTGAGTTTAGATACAGAAAAAATAGATTTAAAAAAGATTCTTTATATGTATTCGTTTCGCAATCTGGAGAAACAGCTGATACTTTTGCAGCTCTTGATTTATGTAATAAAAATAACATGAAAACATGCGCCATTGTCAATGTAATTGAAAGCTCAATAGCTAGAGACTCAAATTTTGTGTTGCCAATTCATTGTGGTCCTGAAATAGGAGTTGCATCTACTAAAGCATTTCTAGGTCAAATACTTGTTTTGTATATTCTTGCTTTAAAACTTGGATCATTAAGAAATGAAATTGAAATAAAAGATTATCAAGAAAAAATTAAAGACTTAAAAGATTTACCAGGGTTAATAGAAAAAACTTTACAACATGATAACGATATCCAAGCAATATCCTCAACATTTAATGAAGCAAAGGGTTCAATGTTTTTAGGTAGAGGATATTCATATCCCATTGCACTGGAAGGTGCGTTAAAACTTAAAGAACTTTCTTACATTCATGCTGAAGGTTATCCCGCTGGTGAAATGAAACATGGACCGCTAGCTTTAATTGAAGAGGGTATGCCCGTTGTAGTTTTGGCGCCTAGAGATAGTTATTACAAAAAAACAATTTCAAACATGCAAGAAGTTATAGCAAGAGGAGCAAAGGTATTATTAATAACTAATAAAAGTAAAGATAATGTTGTATCAGAAAATATTTGGGAGACTATAGAAGTTGAGAATACAAATGACGATCTACTTCCATTCCTTTTAACTATACCTCTTCAAAAACTAGCGTATTACTCAGCGCTTAAAAAAGGTTATGATATTGATAAGCCAAGAAACTTAGCTAAATCAGTAACTGTTGAATAATATAAAAACTCTGTTAAAACAATCCCGAGTTGAATATGAAAAAATGGAAAATAAATAGTTGGAGAAATTATCCTGTAAAGCACATTCCTGAGTACCAGGATAAAAAAGAATTAGATCAAGTTTTAAATAAAATAAAAACATTTCCTCCACTTGTTTTTGCTGAGGAAACAAGACATTTAAAAAAACAATTAGCTGATGTAGTTGATGGTAAGGCATTTTTACTTCAAGGTGGTGATTGTGCTGAAAGTTTTGCAGAATTTAATCCAGACAACATAAGAGATTTTTTCAAAGTAATTCTGCAGATGTCATTAGTTTTAACTTATTCAGCTTCACTGCCAGTAATTAAACTTGGAAGAATAGCTGGTCAATTTGCTAAACCAAGAAGTGCACCTACTGAAAAACAAGGAGATCAAGAATTTCCTAGTTACCTTGGCGATAATGTTAATGGTATAGAATTTACCGAGAGAGCAAGAAAGCATGATCCAAAAAGATTGTTTAGAGCGTATTCCCAGTCAGCTTCTACGTTAAATCTTTTAAGAGCTTTTTCACATGGTGGTTTTGCTGATTTAAAGAAAGTTCACTTGTGGAATTTAGGCTATATTAAAAAAAGTCCTCAAGCTAAGAAATTCAAAGAATTAGAAGATAAGATTGCAGATGCTTTATCATTTATGGATGCTTGTGGAATTAACTCAGAATTTAATAGAAGATTGAAGACCGTAAATTTCTGGACTTCCCATGAAGCATTGCATTTACCGTTTGAAGAAAGTATGACTAGAATAGACTCTACTACAGGTGAACATCACGCAACTTCAGCACATTTTGTTTGGATTGGTGACAGAACAAGACAGCTTGATGGTGGTCATGTAGAATATTGTCGTGGAATCGAAAATCCAATTGGAATAAAATGTGGACCAACAAGCAAACCAGAGGAGATAGTTAAGATTTGTAATTTAATAAATCCAACTAACGAAAAAGGAAAAATAACTTTAATCTCAAGATTTGGTCACGATAGTGTTGAAAAATTTTTACCAAAACTTGTTAGAGGTGTTAAAAAAGAGGGTGTAAATGTTATTTGGTCATGTGATCCTATGCATGGGAATACTATACAATCCACAACAGGTTATAAGACAAGACGTTTTAACAATGTATTAAAAGAAGTTAAAGATGTTTTTGCAGTCCATCAAAGCGAGGGATCTTATGCTGGTGGCTTGCATATTGAAATGACAGGACAAAACGTAACTGAATGTACTGGTGGAGCTAAGAATATTCAGGATCAAGATTTGTCAAGCAGATATCATACACATTGTGATCCAAGACTTAATGCCGATCAGGCATTGGAACTTGCTTTTTTAATTTCAGATGAGATAAAAAAGAATAGCAGCTATTCCAAAAATGCTATTCAGGCGGCATCTTAAGCTGTTGTTTTAAATAATTATATTGATAAATAAACATTATGAATCCTGCTGAAAAATCTAAATTCATATCTAATTGGATAAAAGATTACGTTGAACAAATGTCTAACAAAGCCGAGTCCTTAGTAATTGGAATTTCTGGAGGAATTGACTCGTCTGTATCTAGCACATTAAGTGCAATGACTGGTTTGAGAACTATAGTTTTATCTATGCCGATTAAACAGAAAAGTGCTCAGCATGATTTGAGCTTAGCTCATCAAGAGTGGTTAAAAAAAAATTATAAAAATGTTGAAGGTCACACAATTGAATTAGATGGATTGTTTAAGTCTTTTGAAGGAACCCTAAATAATTTTTCAAATGAACATGGTATGGCAAATTCAAGAGCTAGATTAAGAATGACAACACTTTATCAAGTAGCAGCAGCAAACAAAGGAATTGTAGTCGGAACTGGGAATAAAGTAGAGGATTTTGGAGTTGGATTTTATACTAAATATGGAGATGGTGGAGTAGATATTTCTCCAATTGCCGACTGCAATAAAACAGAAGTCTGGGAGCTTGGTAAAGAACTTGGTATCTTAGAAGAGATTATAAATGCAGCGCCAACAGATGGATTATGGGATGATGGTAGAACAGATGAAGGTCAGTTAGGCTTAAGCTATAAAGAACTTGAAGAAGCTATGAATAATGAAAATTCAGTAAATAGAGAAAAATATAATTCAATTCGTAACGCAAATTTGCACAAAATGGAGCCAATTCCAGTGTGTAAAATTCCAAATTAATCAAATAGATTCACAAATCTATGTTTTAAGTATATTTCTAAAACTATGAGTATTGATATTTTTTTAACTAACAATCTTACTAACAAGAAAGAGAAGTTTATACCTCAAATTGAGGATAATGTTAGAATGTATGTTTGTGGTCCAACGGTTTATGATGACCCACATATTGGTAACGCAAGACCATTAATAGTTTTTGATATTTTATTTAAAATTTTTAAAAACAAGTATTCAAAAGTGACTTATGTAAGAAATATAACGGATATCGATGATAAAATAATAAAATCATCAAAAGATAATAAAATATCTATTGGAGATTTAACAAAAAAAATTTCAGATAGTTTTAGTGAAGATTGTACTTATTTAAATTGCGACACACCAAATCACCAACCAAAAGCTACAGATCATATTCCTGAAATGATTGAAATGATTACAGAATTAATTAAAAAAAAATTTGCTTATGAAAATAATAGACACGTTTACTTCGAAGTTAAAAAATTTAAAGATTATGGTAAATTATCAAATAAAAATTTGGATGAGCTAATTGCAGGATCTCGAATTGAAATTAGTGATAATAAAAAAAATTCAGAGGATTTTGTTTTGTGGAAACCATCAAATGAAGACGAACCATCTTGGGACTCACCCTGGGGAAGGGGAAGACCTGGATGGCATTTGGAATGTTCTGCAATGTCAAAAAAATATTTAGGAAAAGAATTTGATGTGCATGGTGGTGGTATTGATTTATTATTCCCTCATCATGAAAATGAAATAGCTCAATCAAGATGCGCTAACGATAACAACGTTTTTGCAAATTATTGGTTACATAATGCTTTCATAACTATGTCTGGCGAAAAAATGGCTAAGTCTCAAGGGAATATTCTTAAAATAAAAGATTTTAGAGGTAGAATGAGTGGCCAAGTTCTAAGATTGGCTTTAATGAGTGCCCATTATAAACAGCCTCTAGATTGGAATGATAAACTTTTAGAAGATTGTGAAAATACAATTAGTAAATGGTATAATGTGTATTCTAATATCAAAGAAAAAAGAAAAATTTCTGATGAATTTCTTAAGCCACTTTATGATGACTTAAATACACCTGGTTATATTGCTAATTTGCATAAATTGTATGAGAAAGCACAAAAGGGCTCAGATGAAGATAGAATATTATTCATTTCCGCATGTCATTTTGTTGGATTATTAAATGAGACAAAAGAGGATTGGCTTAAATTCAAGAAAAGAAAAGTATTAATTTCTGAAAGTGAAATTTTAAATAAAATTAATGAAAGAAATAAAGCCAGAGATAATAAAAATTATGAGGAAGCTGATAAAATTAGAGATGAGCTTTTAGACAAAGGTGTTTTAATAGAGGATAAAGATGATAAAACCACCTGGAATTATAAATGAGTAAAGATAGATTATATATATTTGATACAACATTAAGAGATGGGGCTCAAACTCAAGGAGTAGATTTTTCATTAGATGATAAAGAAAAAATATCTGCATCACTTGATAATTTAGGTGTTGATTATATTGAAGGAGGATGGCCTGGTGCAAATCCGACTGATACTGAATTTTTTAATAAAGACCATAACTTTAAATCAGCTAAATTAACTGCATTCGGAATGACTAAAAAATCTGAACATAGTGCAGAAAACGATCCAATGTTGTCCTCTTTACTTAACTCAAAAAGTTCATCAGTCTGTTTATTTGGTAAATCTTGGGATTTTCAAGTCGATGTAGCTCTTGGAATAACTAATGAACAGAATCTCTTAAACATAAGTGAAAGTACAAAACATATCGTAAAATCAGGTAAAGAATTTATGTTTGACGCAGAACATTTTTTTGATGGATATAAAGCTAATCCAGACTACGCCATTTCTTGTATTAAAGCAGCGTATGATAATGGAGCTAGATGGATTATTTTATGCGATACAAATGGAGGAACTTTACCTCATGAAGTTGAAAAAATTGTTCTTGAGGTTTTGAAACATATTCCAGGTAAAAATTTAGGAATACACGCTCATAATGATACTGAAAATGCTGTAGCAAATAGTTTAGTTGCGGTTCAAGCAGGTGTAAGACAGGTACAGGGTACTTTAAATGGATTAGGTGAAAGATGTGGCAATGCAAATTTAGTTTCATTAATACCAACATTTTTTTTAAAAAAAGATTTTTATGAAAATTATGAAATTAACATCAAAAAAGAAAAGCTGAAAAATTTAACTCAATGTTCAAGATTATTAGATGAGATCTTAAATAGAAAACCAAACAAGCACTTACCTTATGTTGGGGCCTCAGCTTTTTCTCACAAAGGAGGAATGCATGTTTCTGCTGTTCAAAAAGATCCTAAAACTTACGAACATATCAATCCTGAGGAAGTTGGAAACTCCAGGAATATAGTTGTTTCAGATCAAGCGGGTCAATCAAATATTATGTCTAGATTAAATTCAATAGGAATTAAAGTTGAGAAAAGTAATCCAAAAATAAAAAAACTTTTAGAGGAAGTAAAAGATCGAGAATTTATTGGTTATAGTTATGATGGTGCAGATGCATCTTTTGAGTTATTAGCACGAAGATTAATGGGGGAGATACCAAGATATATTTCTATTAATGAATATGATGTTTCAGTAAAGAAAGATAATGCAGGAGAAATTGTTTCATACGCAAAAGCTCAATTAGAGGTAGATGGAAATAAAATTTTATGTGAAGGACAAGGAAACGGACCTGTAAATGCTTTGGATAATGCTATTAGAAAAAATGTTAACAAGCTTGCTAAATATTCTGAATATTTAAAAGATTTAAGACTAGTTGATTATAAAGTTAGAATATTAAACACTGGTACTGAAGCCGTAACAAGAGTTAGTATTGAAAGCACAGACTCGAAGGGTGTTAATTGGTTTACTATTGGGGTGTCTCCAAACATCATAGATGCATCTTTTAAAGCTTTAGTGGATAGTCTTGATTACAAGTTGTTTAAGGACAAAGCTCCTGGAAGTTTGTAAAAATGAAGGTTAAAAAATTTTCAGAAAAACCATTAGACATAAATACAAGGATTGGTGCCAAACCAATAGTTTGTTATCCAAATACAAAAATTGAAGAAAAAAATTTAAGTATTTTGCATTCTGCGAGAGAGCATTTGGTAAAAAAAGATGAAGTTATTATTCCTCCAAGAGATGCAAAAACATTCAAGGTAAAATTTGGAGAGTTTTTTAGAATTGAAAGTGTAGATGGCCCACAGGTAGGTGATTTAAATTTATTCAATCTTCAAAATTTGGAAGAAAAATTTTATTCAGGAAAAACAAGAGCTCTATACGGAACACATTTATCTGTAGGAGACAAAATGTTTAGTAATTTTCCATATTTTAGATCTTTAGCAACAATAACTTGGGATACTTTAGATTGGTATGATTATGACAAAGATGGAGGTTCAGTTCATGATGTAATTGGTACAAGATGTGATCCTTATACTTCAAAACTTTTAAACAATAATGATTATCATTATTGTTGTCACTCAAATTTAACAAGAGCTTTGGTTGAGGAAAAAAATGTTCAGTTAGACCAGGCAGAAAAAATAGTGCATGATGTATTAAACGTTTTCATGTTAACTGGATTTACTAATGATACCAAACAATACTTTATGAAAGCAAGCCCAGTCAGGCCAGGAGATTATTTAGAGTTCTTTGCTGAAACAGATTTATTGGGTGCTCTCTCTGCTTGCCCGGGAGGTGATTGTGGATCTGAACATTCTTCAGATTTTGCAAAATGCTATCCTTTAAAAGTTTCTATCTGGACTGTAGATTCCAAATACATAAATAATATAAAACCATCAGCAGTCTCTAATTATAATAGAAATCATGGCATATTATAATGTCTGTTAATAATATTTCTTTCATTTTACACAAACCTCAACTTTCAGAAAATATAGGAGCCTGCGCAAGGGGAATGAAAAATTTTAATTTTAATAAACTCATTCTTATTGATCCCAAACCGATATTTCCAAATGATAAAATTTTAGCAACCTCTGTAGGAGCAAAAAATATAATTAATAAAGCTAAAAGTTTTGAAAATTTAGAAAAATTTGTAAAGGATATCGATATTGTGATTGCAACCTCTGCAAGATTTAGAAATAAAAATATTAAACATATTCAATTAGAAGATTTAAAAAAAATTAATTACAAAAAAAAAGTAGCTTTTTTGTTTGGTTCAGAGGCATCTGGCTTATCAAATAATGAAATAAGTTATGCAAATTACACCCTTCAAATTCCAACTAATCCAGATTTTAAATCTTTAAATTTATCTCACAGTTTAATAATAATTGCTCAGTATGTATCAAATGTAATTAATAGAAAAGTTTCTTCCTTTAAGATGTCAAATAAAGTTAAATCTGCCTCTAAAAAAGATATAGTTTCAATGGCAAATTTGTGTATTAAAAATCTAGAAGAGATTAACTTTTTTAAATCAAGAGAAAAGAAGCCAATTATGTTAGAAAATTTGAGGAATATTTTTTATAAGATGGAATTATCAACTAAAGAAATGCGTATTTTATCCGGTGTATTTGCAAGTTTAAGTAAAAAACGTTGATTGACAAAATTAAGAGTAAGTTTATAAAGCCCACTATTAAATGACAAAAAGATTAAACTCTAAACATAAAGTCGATAGAAGATTAAAAGTCAACCTTTGGGGAAGACCAAAGAGTCCATTTAATAAGAGAGCTTATGGACCAGGACAACACGGTCAAACAAAAACATCAAAACCTTCTGATTATGGAATTCAACTTCAAGCAAAACAAAAACTAAAAGCATATTATGGCAATATTAACGAAAGACAATTTAGAAATATTTACAAAAAAGCAGTAATGCTTAAAGGTGACACTGGAGAAAATTTAATTGGTTTACTCGAAAGAAGATTGGATGCAGTAATTTACAGAGCAAAATTTGCTACTACAATTTTTTCAGCTAGACAATTAATCAATCATGGTCATGTCAAAGTAAATGGAAAAAAAGTAAATATTGGAAGTTATTTAGTAAGAGAAGAAGATTCTATTGAAATAAGAGATAAGTCTAAGCAACTTTCAATCATTGATATTGCTCTTGCAAATAAAGAAAGAGAGACTCCAGAATATATTCAAATGGATGAAAAAAATAAAAAATTAAAGTTTGTTAGAGTTCCAAAGTTTGAAGAAGTTCCATATCCAATTATAATGGAGCCTAACTTGGTGATTGAATATTACTCTAGATGATTAGCTTTTAGCTTTAAAATTTATATTTTTGCTTTCAAAAAGTTTTGCTAACTCACCACTTGCATACATTTCTTTAACAATATCACATCCTCCAATAAATTCATTTTTAACATATAGCTGAGGTATAGTTGGCCAATCACTAAAAACTTTAATGCCTTCTCTTAAATTTTGATTTTCTAAAACATTTACACCTTTAAAATTTACTTCAAGAACTTTTAGGATATTAGAAGTAGCCATTGAAAATCCACATTGTGGTGCATCAGGCGTACCTTTCATAAATAAGCAAACTTCGTTATTTTCAATTTCATTTTTAATTAAATCATTTGTTTGTTGATCCATTTTAGCTCTCCTTTGTTTTAATTGCTAATGCATGAAGTTCATTACCCATTCGACCTTTTAATGAATTATAAACCATTTTATGTTGTTCAATTTTACTTTTTCCTGAAAATTGGGAAGATGTTACTGTTGCAGAGTAATGATTTCCATCACCTGCCAAATCTTGTATCTCAACAATCGCATCAGGCATTGCCTCTTTTATAAAATTCTCTATTTCTTTTAAATCCATTGCCATTATTTACTCATGTAATTTGTTAACCAACTTTTATGCGAAGTTGCTAATTCGTCAATTGTAACTTTTGTCTTTTCGTCAATATATAGTTCATTTTCAGTAATTTTACCAAGTTCATCAAAATGGACCGCATTTTTATTCAATATATCAGCTACCTTTCTAAAATCTTTTTTATTTATTTCCAGAATATATCTACCCTGATCTTCGGCAAAAAAGTATTCTAATTCATTAATTAGATATTTAGGTTTTTTAATATTTATTCCTTTTTTTCCTTTAATACACATTTTTGCAACTGCAGTAATTATGCCACCTAAAGAAACATCATGTACACTTTTTATTAAATTATTATCAATCATTTTGAGCAATGTTTCTCCGTTATTTTTTTCATTAAATAAATTTACTTCTGGTGGAGGTCCATTTTTTTCGTCCAAAATAGTTCTTGCAAATAAACTTTGATCAATATGTCCTTCAGTTTTTCCAATTACTATAACTAAATTATCAATTTCTTTAAACTCCATAGTAATCATATTCTTATAATCTTTGATCAATCCAACTCCACCAATAGCAGGCGTAGGTTTTATACCTTCATCTTTTGTTTGGTTGTAGAAAGATACATTTCCAGAAACCACTGGGAACTTTAAATAATCGCTTGCCTCACCAATACCCTGAACACATTCAACAAATTCGCCCATACTTTCTTCATTTTCTGGACTACCAAAATTTAAACAATTAGTAATAGCAATTGGTTTAGCGCCTACAGATATAAGATTTCTAAAACTTTCACAAACTACTTGCTTTCCACCGGTTAATGGGTGAGCCCAGCAATAAACTGCAGAGGAGTCTACAGAAGCAGCAATAGCTTTTTCAGTTCCATGAACTCTAACAACACCTGCATCTCCACCAGGTTTTTGAATTGTATCTCCCATAACGGTATGATCATATTGTTGCCAAATCCGTTCTTTACTACATACATTTGGATTAGCTAAAATTTTCTTCAACACATCAATAATTTTTAAATGTTTAATATCCTCTTTTTTAATTTTATTCTTTTTAGGAAGTTTTGTTTTTTTCCATTTACGATCATACATAGGAGAGTTTTCAACTAGATTATTAACTGGAATATCCGCAACTTTTTCTTCATCAAAATAAAGTTCTATTTTTTTAGACTTAGTTGTTTTTCCAATTATAGCAAAATCTAAGTTCCATTTATCAAATATTTTTTTTGCATGCTCTTCTTTACCGTTTTCTAAAACAATTAACATTCTTTCTTGGCTCTCAGAAAGCATTATTTCATAAGGTGTCATTTTGGCTTCTC
This sequence comes from uncultured Pelagibacteraceae bacterium, assembly GCA_902628305.1. Lineage (GTDB taxonomy): Bacteria > Pseudomonadota > Alphaproteobacteria > Pelagibacterales > Pelagibacteraceae > Pelagibacter. The sequence continues at coordinate 17,687 of CACOMK010000002.1, forward strand.
TGCAAGGCACTTTGTTTAAATTAATTTCTATACCAAGGTTTCCTTTTGAAGCCATCTCGATACTTGAGGAAGTTAATCCAGCAGCACCCATATCTTGAATTGCTATAATTGAATCTCCAGCCATTAGCTCTAAACAAGCTTCAAGTAAAAGTTTTTCTGTAAATGGATCTCCAACTTGAACTGTTGGCTTCTTTTCCTCGATTTTTTCGTCAAAACTGGCTGATGCCATACTAGCACCATGAATTCCATCTCTTCCAGTTTTGGACCCAACATAAATAACAGGTTTGTTTAAACCTGCAGCTTTAGAATAGAAAATCTTATCTTTTTTAACCAATCCTAATGTCATAGCATTAACTAAAATATTTCCATTATATGAGCTATCAAAGCTTGTTTGACCTGCAATTGTAGGAACGCCCATACAATTCCCATAACCACCTATGCCATGAACAACACCTCTTAATAAATTTTTAGTTTTTTTATGTTGTGGTGATCCAAAATGTATAGAGTTTAAGTTAGCTATTGGTCTTGCACCCATTGTAAACACATCTCTCATTATGCCTCCAACACCAGTTGCAGCACCTTGATAAGGCTCAATAAATGAAGGGTGATTGTGACTTTCTATTTTAAAAACTATTGCATCATTATCCTCAATATCTATAACTCCAGCATTTTCTCCAGGACCTTGAATAACTTTTTTTCCTTTAGTGGGTAATTTTTTTAAATGCAATCTTGATGATTTATAAGAGCAATGTTCATTCCACATTGCAGAAAAAATACCTAGTTCTGTAATGTTTGGAGTCCTTTTTAATAATTCACAAATTTTAGCGTATTCATCTTTTTTTAAACCGTGATCAACTGCTACTTGTTCGTTTACAATCATTTTAAGTTGTTTATTAGGTTTTTAAAAAACAATGATCCATCTTCTCCAGATAACGATGTATCAATCATTCTTTCAGGGTGGGGCATCATCCCTAGAACATTTTTTTCTTTATTAAATATACCAGCAATATTTTTTATAGATCCATTAGGATTAAATTGATCTTCTATTTTTCCATTTCTATCACAATAGTTAATAGCTATTTGATTATTGTCTTCAATTACTTTTAATTGATCATTAGTGCAAAAATAATTTCCTTCATTATGAGCTATATGAAATTCTAAAACTTCGTTTTCAATATTTTTAAAATATTTATTTTTTTTATCGCTTATTTTCACAAAAACGTTTTTACAAATAAATTCTAAATATTTGTTTCTAAGTAAAACACCCGGAACCAAACCAGTTTCAACTAAAATTTGAAATCCATTACAGATGCCCAAAACCATACCTCCTGAACTTGCAAAATTAATTACAGACTGCATTATTTTTGATTTAGATGCCATACTTCCACATCTCAAGTAATCACCATATGAAAATCCACCTGGTAATACTACTAAATCACTTTTTGGTAATTCAGCATCAGCATGCCAAACCATTTTGTTTTTAAATCCAAATTTTTTAAGAGCAACATCCATGTCTCTATCGCAATTTGAACCAGGAAAAGTAATAACTGTTGATTTCATTAATTACTTTGGATCAATAATTTTATAATTTTCAATTACAAGATTTGCCAAAAGTTTTTTACACATTTCTTCAACTTTTGCTTTTGCTTTGTCGTTATCAGTTTCTGTTGTATCTATTTCAAAATACTTCCCTTGTCTTACTTCATTAACATCATTGAAACCCATTCCATCCAATGTTTGATGAATAACTTTTCCTTGTGGATCAAGAACATCTTTTTTTAAAGTTATTATTACTGAAATTTTCATTTTTTCTTACTTTTAACTGACGATAACCTAGTTACATTCACTGCTGAAACATTTGATTGTTCATGAAGAATACCAAGCCTTTTAGCAACCTCTGTGTAAGCTGGAATTAAATCACCTAGATCTTTTCTAAATCGATCTTTATCTAATTTTTTTTCTGTAATACTGTCCCATAATCTGCATGTATCGGGACTAATTTCATCAGCTAAAATAACCTCATTTTTCCCATCAATTTTAATTCTTCCAAACTCTAATTTAAAATCGATAAGCTTAATTCCAACACCTCTAAACATCCCAATCATAAAATCATTAATTCTTAAAATCATTTTTTTAACTTTATCTATTTCTGTTTTTGTCGCCCAATCAAATGCTAAAATATGTTCTTCAGATATTAATGGATCTCCAAGCTTGTCATCTTTTAAGCAGTATTCAATTAGAGGTTCTTTTAAAACAGTACCATCCTCAATACCTAATCTTTTGGTAATTGAACCTGTTGCAACATTTCTCACAATAAATTCGATCGGAATTATTTCGACAAGCTTAATAATTTGTTCACGCATATTTAATCTTTTAACTAAATGATTTTTAATTCCTATTTGAGAGAGATTAGAGAGTATATGTTCTGATATTCTATTATTTAGAACACCTTTACCTTCAATCGTAGTTTTTTTTTGATTATTGAATGCAGTTGCATCATCTTTAAAATATTGGATAACTAAGTTTTTATCATTTGTTGCATAAATGATTTTAGCTTTTCCTTCGTATAATTTCTTACCTTTTTTCATTATTTAAAAACTCTTTTAAAGATAAAATTTACATTCTTAAAGTGTTTAGAATAACTAAATATAGACTTTAGTTTTTTTGATGAAATTTTACTCATTATAAATTTATCAGATGAAATGACGTTAATTAAGTCTAAATTTTCTGCAAAGCATTTTTTTGCATAAGATTGTACCATCTTATATGATTTTTCTCTGCTTAATCCTGCTTTAGTTAACTCCAACATAACTTCTTGAGAAAAAATTAATCCTTTTGTTAAATTTAAATTTTCAAGCATTTTTTTTGGATAAACAATCATGTTATCTAAAATATTTGTAAGTCTTACCAATGCAAAGTCAGTTGTAATGTTAGCATCAGGCCCAATATTTCTTTCTACACTTGAGTGGGAGATATCTCTTTCATGCCAAAGAGCTATATTTTCAAGAGCAGGAACCACTGCACTTCTAACCATCCTAGCCAAACCTGTTAAATTTTCACTTAAAATAGGATTTTTTTTATGAGGCATTGCAGAGGATCCTTTTTGATTTTTAGAGAAATATTCCTGTAATTCATAAACCTCAGTTCTTTGAAGATGTCTAATTTCAACAGCTACTCTTTCAATAGATCCCGCAATAATTCCTAAAATTGAAAAATAAAAAGCATGTCTATCTCTTGGTATTACTTGTGAAGAAATTGGCTCGACTTTTAAATTTAACTTCTTAGCTACATGTTTTTCAACATATGGACTGATATTTGCAAATGTTCCAACTGCTCCTGAAATAGCACATGTAGAAACTTCATCAATAGCATCTTCAAGTCTTTTTCTATTTCTTTTAAATTCTTCATAAAATGAAGCTAACTTTAATCCAAAAGTAATTGGTTCAGCATGAATACCATGACTTCTTCCCATACATGGTGTAAATTTATATTTTTTAGCCTGTTTTTTTAAAACTTTTAAAATTTGATCTATATCTTTTAAAATTACTTTACCTGATTGAACTAATTGAATGTTAAAACTAGTATCTAAAACATCAGATGAGGTCATACCCTGGTGGAGGTATCTAGCTTTGATACCAGCTTTTTCAGTAACGGAAGTTAGAAAAGCAATTACATCATGTTTTACTTCAGATTCTATTTTATGAATTCTGCTTACATTAATTCTAGCTTTTTTTCTTACAACTGAAGCGACACCTCTTGGGATTTGTCCAAGTTTTTCCATTGCTTCAGTAGCAGCAACTTCTACATCTAGCCAAATTCTATATTTATTTTCTTCTGACCAAATATCGGTTAATTCTTTTCGCGAGTATCTTTTTATCATTAATTATAAGTATGGAGGCTTTGAATAACCTTTAGCAGATTCTGTAAAGATTTCATAACCATTTTCAGTAATTCCTAACGTGTGTTCAAATTGTGCAGATAAAGTTTTATCTTTTGTAACAGCTGTCCAACCGTCATTTAAAATTTTAACATCATATTTACCTGCATTTATCATGGGCTCAATAGTAAATGTCATACCAGCTTTTAATTCCATTCCTGTGTTTTTATTACCATAATGTAAAATATTTGGTGATTCATGAAAATTTGTGCCAATACCATGGCCACAAAAATCTCGTACTACAGAAAAACCTTTCTTTTCTACATAAGATTGAATTTCATAACCAATATCTCCTAACTTAATTCCAGGTTTTAAAATTTGAATAGCTTTCATCATAGCTTCGTGAGTAGCATCTATAAGATTATTTAATTTTATTGATGTTCTTCCAACACAAAACATTCTACTAGTATCACCATAATGCTCATCTACAATTGCAGTAACATCAACATTCAACGCATCACCTTCTTGTAAAGTTCTATCCGATGGAATTCCGTGACACACAACATGATTTAAAGAAGTGCATAATGATTTTGTAAAACCTCTATAATATAATGGAGCAGAGTAACCACCATTGTCTCTAATAAATTCATAACCTAATTTATCTATAAAATCAGTTGTAACACCCTCTTTGATATTTTCAGTTAACATGTCTAAAGTCCTTGCAGCTAAGTTCCCTGCAATTCTCATTTTTTCGAATTTTTCTTTATAATCAGTCATCCTTAATTTTTATTTTTTTATCTATAAAAATTTTTTTAGAACTTATGTTACATCTATATGCTAAAAATTTTACACCAGCTTTCTTAGCAATCAAATAAGTTTTATAATAATGTTCATCTATATCTTTAGCTATTTTAAAATATTTCATATTTTGGATTTGAACTAAAAATATTAAGTATGTTTTATAGCCATTTTTGATGGCGTCAATAAGAGTTAATAAATGCTTAGTTCCCCTAGCTGTTGGTGCGTCTGGAAATTCAGCGGTATCCTTATTTCTAAATAAAGTAACATTTTTAACTTCAACAAACGTTTTTTGATCTTTTTTTTCTAATAAAAAATCAAATCTTGTTTCTTTATTAAAAAAAACTTCAGGTTTTACAATATCATTATTTTTTAGTTCGTTAATAAGATTATTATTAAGACCATGTTCGACAATTCTATTCGCCATATGAGTATTTACGCCTACTAAATTTTTTCTAGATTTAATAATCTCTAAACCGTATTTAAGCTTTCTTTTTGGATCATTATTAGGAAGTAAATAAACCTCATTACCCTCATCTAACAAACCCTTCATGGATCCAGTGTTAGGACAATGAGCTGTGACAATTTCTTTTGCCAGTTTAACGTCGGTAAAGAACCTTTTATAACGTTTGATTAGTTTGCCTTTTATTAAAGACTTGGTAAATTCCATTACTAATTTATATATTTCATATGAAAAAAAAAGCAAAAGTTAATGCATCAATTTTAATCATAGGTAATGAGATTTTATCTGGAAGAACTCAAGATACGAATACTTCTACTATTGCAACATGGTTAAATTCCATAGGTGTTAGTGTTGCAGAAGTAAGAGTGATTCCTGATGTTGAAGATACAATTGTGGAAACATTAAATTTTCTTAGATCGACATATGATTATGTATTTACAACTGGAGGTATAGGCCCCACGCATGATGATATTACCGCACAATCAGTTTCAAAAGCTTTTAGAATTAAATATGAAGCTCACAAAGAAGCTTTTAAAATATTAGAAGAATATTACGAGCCAGGTAAATTTAATGAGGGAAGACAAAAAATGGCTTGGATGCCAGAAAATGCAAATTTAATTTTAAATCCAACAAGTGGTGCGCCCGGTTTTAATGTTGAAAATGTTTTTTCTTTACCAGGAGTTCCATCAATTTTAAAATCCATGTTAGGTGGTTTGACTAATAAAATAGTTGGAGGAGAACCAATTAAAAGTCTAACGATAAGTTTAAAAACTGTTGAAAGTGAAATAGCAAAATCTTTAACTAAAGTTCAAAATGATAATAAAGATGTTGAGATAGGAAGTTACCCATTTTTTCATGCAGGCAAACTAGGTGTTTCGATAGTAATAAGATCAGAAGATCAGATAAAAATTGACAATTGTAATTCTCAAATTTTAAAATTTGTGAATGAGAAAAAGATTAAGGTAGTTGATAGGTAATGCTTTACTTTGCTTATGGAAGTAATCTTCATCATTTTCAGATGAAGCGAAGATGCAAAGATAGTATTTTTTTAAAAAAAATAAATTTAAAAGATTTTAAATTAACCTTTAGAAGCAAATATAGGGCAGCAGACATTGAACCAAAAAAGAACTCAATTGTTCCAGGTGCCCTATTTCAAATTTCGAAAAGCGATGAAAAAAAATTAGACGTATATGAAGATTTTCCAATTCTTTATAAAAAATATTATTTTTATTATTATGGAAAAAAAGTGATGACTTATACAATGGTAAAAAAATCACCATTTAAGTTTCCAACAGAAAGATATCTTAATATAGTTAAAAAGGGTTATGTAGATTGCAAGCTTGATAAAACGATTTTAATTAAAGCATTACAATCTAATTAAGTTTAAATTTTAGCATGATATAGAATACCTAGTATATAAATATAAAATAAAAAAATTTTACTTATTCCTCTTGTTCAATTATAAATATTAGCATAAACACTCATGAAATTCATTAATGCCCTCGTGGTGAAATTGGTAGACACAAAGGACTTAAAATCCTTGCCGCTTGCGGAGTGCCAGTTCGAGTCTGGCCGAGGGCACCAATAAGATTAATAAATAATTTATAATTAAAAAATAATGAATATAAAAAAAATCTTATTATTTATTCTAGGTAAAAATTATGTAAGATTTAGAAAGCTATTTTATTTTTTCTGTCTTGAGCCGATTAGATCTATTAAAAAATTTTTTTATAACACTAATAATGATTTAGAATACAACAAAAAGGTATTTAGTGAACTTGAACTTGATTATTATGAAGTGAAAAAATTTTTAAAAGATTTTGAAATTAATCCAGATGATAAAAATTTATCCTGGCATTATTTTATATTTGCAGGTTTAAAAATCAAATTTGATAAAGAAAATAAAAATATTGAAAAAATTCTTGAAATTGGAACTTATAATGGCATGTTTACGAGTTTTTTGTCTACTATTTTTCCAAATGCTGAAATAATTACAATTGATATTGCCGAGAAAGAAATTCCATATAATTCTGAAGATATATCATATAGCAAAAAAAAAATTTTCTTTGAGACGAGAAACAAAAATTTAAATAAAAAAAATATAACTTATAAAAGTTTAAATAGCCTATACTTAAATCAAGAATTTGAAAATAATTCATTTGATTTAATTTGGATTGATGGTGATCATTTAAATCCACAGGTATCTTTAGATATATATCAGAGTATTAATTTGGCAAAGAGAGGCTCGATAATTTGTGTAGATGATATTATTTTTAATGATTTTAAAACACCTTGGACTAATAATGATAGTTTTAAATCATTACGTTATTTTGAAAAATTGAATATTATTAAAAATAAGTTTTTAATAAAAAGAATTAGAAAACGTAATATGAATGAAAAAAAATATATATCTATAAGTAATATAGTGTAGATATTAGATGTATAAATTTAGTTAACTTTTAATGAGCAAGCCAATAATTATTTCTGATAAGAATAAAAAATCATCAAAGATTAAAAATTTATTAATAAAAAAAATAAAATCTAATCATTTTAAAAAACAAAATCTTATTATTGTTATTGGAGGTGATGGTTTTATGCTTCAAACACTTAAAAAGAATAAAAATTCTAACAAACATTTTTATGGAATAAATTCTGGAAATTATGGATTCCTTATGAATAAATTTTCATCAAAAGATATTATTAAAAATTTATCAAAAGCAAATTTGGTTACAATTTCTCCTTTAGAGATGGTAGTTAAAACCAGAAAAAATCAAATTAGAAGATCTATAGCAATCAATGAAGTATCTGTTCTTAGACAAAGTAGACAGGCTGCTTCATTGTCAATTAAGCAAGGTTCAAAACAAATAATTAAAAAACTAGTTTCAGATGGTGTTTTAGTATCAACACCCGCAGGAAGCACAGCTTATAATCTTTCAGTTCATGGACCAATCTTAAGCCTTCATTCAAAAAAATTATCAATATCACCAATAAGTGCGTTTAGACCTAGAAGATGGAAGGGTAAAATTGTAAATGATAAAACTAAAATTGTTATCTCAAACTTAAATTCTTTAAAAAGACCAATAAGTGCTGTTGCAGATAATTTAGAAGTTAGAAATGCTAAGTCAATTACTGTAAAAATTAATAATAAAATTAAGTTTAATTTACTGTATGACAAAAATAGAAGTTTACAGAAAAAAATTAAAATTGAACAGTTAAGAAAAGAAATAAATTAAAAAGTATGTACAGTGGTCGTTGTAAATGTGAGGATATATTTTTTGAAATTAATGGTGAGCCAACTTGGAAAGTAAATTGTAACTGTAATTGGTGTCAAAAAACAAGCGGAAGTGCTTTTAGATCTTTTGTTTTATTTAATGAAAAAGATATAAAATATTTAGGCGAAAAACCAACATCTTACGAAGATAAACAAACCGATCACGGTAGGTCAATGATAAATTTATTTTGTTCCAATTGTGGAACTTTAATTGGAATAAAAGTGCCAAGTATGGATGAGCAACATTTCTCTATTGGTGTTTTAGATCAAAGAAAAGATATTAATATAACAGATAATATTTGGGGAGAAGAAGCTCTAAAATTTATAAATTATTCTAATGACGCTGAAGTTTATAAAAAAGGTTATTGGAATGGCACAGGTGAAAAAATGAAAATAAAAAAATGATGGTGCCCCCGCACGGATTCGAACCGCGGACCTATTGATTACAAATAAATTGCTAAAGTTTAAATAAACATCTGTTTGCAACTTTATTTCAAAAATAATTAATACGTGACAACAATCTGACGACAATGATAAACTTTTTTTATGAAAACAGTGTACATACTTATCAACGAGGCAATGCCTGGAATAATTAAAATAGGCTGGACTGATAAAACTGTTGAAGAGCGAATGAAAGAATTGGATAGAACAGCAACACCTCTACCTTTCACTTGTTATTATGCAAAGCGTGTTGATGATCCTACATTTGTGGAGTCAAAATTACACCAAGCATTTGATGAGTTTAGAATAAGAGATAATAGAGAATTTTTTAGAATGTCACCAGACCAAGCCAAAGCAGCATTAGAGATTGCAAGTGGAGAGGATGTAACTCCAAAAGATGATGTTGTTGAAAATGAAAGTGATAGGGCAGCACTAAATCGTGAGCGTAACCGAAATAGATTTAACTTTGCACAAGTTGGTATTGAGCCGGGAGAAATTTTAGAGTTTAAAAAAGATCCATCAATTACTGCAAAAGTTATAGAGAATGATCAAATAGAATTTAGAGGTACCAAAACATCTTTGTCTCCGGCTGCATTAATTATAGTTCAAGAAATGGGTTATAAGTGGACCAAGATTGCTGGACCTCAATTTTGGATGTATAAAGGTAAAACTCTTTACGAATTAAACAAATGAAAAAACTTTTAGGGATCGTGGTTCTGGGTTTGTTGTTAAGTGGCACTGCTTATGCAAGTTGTTATGATGATATGGATTATTCATGGAAGTTTTCTAATTATCTTGGCAAAGAAGTTGCAGAATTTCATGCCATAAATAAATCTAATTCACCAATGAAAATTTTATCATTTGAACTATTAACCTCAAATAAAGATGTTATAAAAAAAAAATCTTTAAATAATGAATTAAGAGCATTTGGAAAATTGGCATTGACATCTGATCAGCAAATGTCAATAAAATTTGGCTCTGGTCCAGGTATTGATACAAACTATATGCCCGTGATAAGTTTACACGATGTCAATCGTTCTTTTGTAAAGTATGCAAGAGTAACTTGTTCAAGATAAAAGGACTACTTGATTTGACAACAATCTGACAACACTTATTGACGCAAGAATAGTCTTTGAATAAATTATTTTGTTTAAAAAGTAAGTGAAGTGGTGCCCCCGCACGGATTCGAACCGCGGACCTATTGATTACAAATCAATTGCTCTACCAGCTGAGCTACAAGGGCATGCGCAATAATTATTAATTATTCATTAAATAATCAACTCTTTTTTTTTAAATAACTAAGGTGATGAAACACAATAGCTGCACTATTTGAGATATTTAAACTTTCAATATCCTTATTAATATTAATTTTAACAAAAAAATCTGCATATTTACCAGTATGCTGTCTCATACCAAATCCTTCTGACCCAAAAAGAAGAATATTATTTCCTTCCCATTTTATATCAGTGAAATCTTTTTGACCTTTTGCATCAAAACCATAAACCCAGAAATTTTTTTCTCTTAAATTTTTTAGTGTGGAATTTATGTTGGATACTTGGAATATTTTTACGTGCTCCATACAACCACTTGCTGATTTATACATTAGTTTACTATCTCTAGGAAAATGTCTTTCTTTAATTATCAATCCATCAATTTCAAATGATACAGCACTTCTTATTAGTGAACCAATATTTCTTGGGTCTGTAACTTCATCAAGACATACAAATGTTAAATTTTTTTTACCTTTAATAAATTGTTTAAGATCTGGTTGATCTATATGTTCAATCTCTGCTACATAGCCGTTATGCATTAATTGCTCTTTTGAAGTATATTTGTCTAATTCTTTTTTAGATTTAAAATAAACTTTTACATCTTCCAAAATATTTTTATTTGGATTTTTTCTGTGAATATTTTTTTTTGACTCCTCTGTTAAAAAAACTCTTAAAACCTTTCTTTTTGGGTTTCTTAAAGCTTCAATAACTGCATGTTGTCCAACAATGAAAAAAGATGATTTATTCATAAATTATTAAGTGTTTTATAAGGTTTTTTTAATATTTTTCTATTAAATCACATATTGCATTTGCATAAATAAAATATATAAAACGCTTGTTATTTGAAGCTTTATTGAACAAGGGGACACTTCCCCAAAGGAGGGGTTCCAGAGCGGTCAAATGGGGCGGGCTGTAAACCCGTTGACTTCGGTCTTCGAAAGTTCGAATCTTTCCCCCTCCACCATTTAATAAATTTTGGATAACATGGAGTGTTACTCTTGGGGTTGCGCGGGTGTAGTTCAATGGTAGAACGCTAGCCTTCCAAGCTGGATGTAAGGGTTCGATTCCCTTTACCCGCTCCAAGAAAATAAAATTGAAAATGAAACAAATAAACTGAGGTAAAAACGTAATGTCAAAAGAAAAATTTGTAAGAAATAAACCCCATTGTAACATTGGGACTATTGGTCATGTCGACCATGGTAAAACAACTCTTACTGCCGCGATTACAAATGTATTAGCACAAGCAGGTGGCGGAACCGCAGTTGCTTATGATCAAATTGATAAAGCACCTGAAGAAAAAGAGAGAGGTATAACAATTTCTACAGCACACGTTGAGTATGAAACTGAGAAAAGACACTATGCTCACGTAGACTGTCCTGGTCACGCTGACTATGTTAAAAACATGATCACTGGTGCTGCTCAAATGGATGGAGCGATCTTAGTTGTTAACGCAGCTGATGGTCCAATGCCACAAACAAGAGAACACATTCTTTTAGGAAGACAAGTTGGAATTCCTGCAATTGTTGTTTACTTGAATAAAGTAGATCAAGTTGATGACAAAGAAATGATTGATCTTGTAGAAGAAGAAATAAGAGAACTTTTAACATCGTATAAATATCCTGGCGACAAAACGCCAATAGTAAAAGGTTCTGCTTTAGCTGCAGTTGAAGGAAGAGATGATGAAATTGGAAAAAATTCAATTCTAGAATTAATGAAAGCTGTTGATGAACATATTCCACAACCGACCAGAGAAGTTGATAAACCATTCTTAATGCCAATTGAAGATGTGTTTTCAATATCTGGAAGAGGAACAGTTGCTACTGGCAGAGTTGAGTCAGGAGTTATTAAAACTGGTGAAGAAGTTGAAATAGTTGGAATTAAAGAAACAAAAAAATCAGTTTGTACTGGAGTTGAAATGTTTAGAAAACTTTTAGACTCAGGTGAAGCTGGTGATAACGTTGGAATTTTATTGAGAGGTATTGAAAGAACTGACATAGAAAGAGGTCAAGTTCTTTGCAAACCTGGTTCAATTACTCCGCATACTAAATTTGAGGCTCAAGCGTATGTACTTAAAAAAGATGAAGGTGGCAGACATACTCCATTCTTTACAAAATACAGACCACAGTTTTATTTTAGAACAACAGACGTAACAGGTGAGGTAGAATTACCAGCTGGCACAGAAATGGTTATGCCAGGTGATGATGCTAAATTTACCGTTAAACTAATTACCCCAATTGCAATGGCAGAGAAATTAAATTTTGCTATTCGAGAAGGTGGAAGAACTGTTGGAGCAGGAGTAGTAACTAAAATTATAGAGTAACTCTATAAATAGGAGTGTAGCTCAATTGGTAGAGCGCCGGTCTCCAAAACCGGAGGCTGAGGGTTCGAGTCCCTCCGCTCCTGCCAATTTGAGTTTAAATTATGAAAAACCCAATTAAATTTATACAAGAGGTAAAGCAAGAGGCTTTTAAAATTACTTGGCCAACTTGGAAAGAGACCTTGCAAGGAGCTTTAATGGTGTTTGTTATGGCTGTTGTTATGTCTTTGTTTTTTCTTCTTTTAGATCAAGTTTTGAAGTTTTTCTTAGAACTTTTACTTAAACTAAGTTTATAATGAAAAATTGGTACATAGTTCAATCTCATTCTAGTTTTGAAAATAAAGTTGCGGCTTTAATAAAGGAAGAAGCTGATAAGGCTAAAATTGCTGACAAATTTGAGGAAATTATTGTACCAACTCATGATGTAACAGAAGTTAAGAGAGGAAAAAGAATTCAAAGAAAAAAAAAATACTTTCCTGGATATGTATTAATTAAGAGTGAAATGGATAATAATATTTATCATATGATTAAAAATATAAAAAGGGTTAGTGGTTTCTTGGGCTCGAAAGGTATACCAGTTCCGGTCTCAGATAAAGAAGTGGAGAAAATCTTAGGTCAGATTAAAGATGGCGTTGCTCAACCAAAATCCGGAGTAGATTACAGTGTTGGCGAAAAAGTTCAGGTTGTAGATGGTCCATTTGCATCATTTACTGGAATGATTGAAGAAATTGACGAAGAAAAAGCTAGACTTAAGGTGTCAGTTTCTATATTTGGTCGTCCTACACCTGTAGATTTAGAATATAATCAGGTTGAAAAGGTAAGTTAATGGCAAAAGAGATAAGTGGATTTATAAAATTACAAATTAAAGGTGGTCAAGCAAATCCAGCTCCACCAGTTGGCCCTGCATTAGGTCAACGTGGGGTAAATATTATGGAGTTTTGTAAAGCCTTTAATGATAAAACTAAGTCAATGGCAGGTAAGCCTGTTCCAGTAGAAATTACAGTATATAAAGATAAAAAATTTGATTTTAAAATTAAATCACCTCCAGCATCTTTTTATATTAAAGAGGCAGTCAAACTTAAAGGTGGATCCAAAGAACCTGGAAGAAACATTGTTGCTTCAATTTCTAAAAAACAGTTAGAAAGTATAGCTAAAGAAAAAATGAATGATTTAAATGCACATGATATTGAAGAAGCCATAAAAATTATAGCAGGATCAGCTAGATCAATGGGTATTGAGGTAAAAGAATAATGGCATCTAAAAGATATAAAAAGTTACCTGAAAAGACTAAAGACTTAAATGCAGAGTCTATTGAAAAATTATTACCCGAACTAAAGAAAAATTGTACTACTAAATTTGATGAGTCTTTAGATTTAAGTTTTCAAATAAATAATAAACAAAAGAAAGGTGAAGTTAATATTAGAACAGTAGTTAATTTACCTAGTGGCACAGGTAAGAAAGTTAAAGTTGCTGTTGTTTGTGAAGATAATAAATCACAAGATGCAAAAGATGCTGGAGCAGACATCGTAGGTGGTGACGAATTTGTTGAGAGAATTAAAAGTGGAGAATTAAACTTTGAAAAATTAATTTGTACACCAGGTATGATGGTTAAACTTTCTAAGTTAGGGAAAGTTTTAGGACCTAAAGGTTTAATGCCAAATCCTAAACTTGGTACAGTTTCTGAAAATATTAAAGAAGCTGTGATAAATGCTAAATCTGGTCAAGTAGAAATTAGAAATGATAAAGACGGGAACATTGGAGTTAGTATTGGTAAAAAATCTTTTAGTGATGATAAATTACTAAAAAACTACAATGCAATTTTAGATGCTTTAGAAAAAGAAAAATCAAACAACACTTTGAAAGGTGATTTAATTAGAAGTGCATTTGCTACATCAACAATGGGTGTTTCATATAAAGTTAAATTAGGGAAATCAATATAGTTATGATGAACAAAGAACAAAAGAAAAATTATATTGAAGAAATGACTAATAAGTTTGAAAATAGTAAAGCCGTAATGGTTACTCACTATCAAGGTCTAACCATGTCTCAGTTAGATGAATTGAGATCCAAAATGAGAGAACATGGTATAATTTTCAAAATAACAAAAAATAGAATCACAAAATTAGCTTTAGAAAAAACAAAGTGTAAAGATTTGTCAAATTTGTTTACTGGTCCAACAGCAGTTGCATTTGGAGAGGATGCAATAATGTCTGCGAGGATTCTCTCAAAATTTGCAAAAGATAACGAAAACCTAAAATTAATTGGTGGAATTATGGATAACGAGGTCTTAGATCAGGCCGGTGTCCAAAATGTAGCTAGTTTACCTACATTAGATGAAGCAAGAGCCAATATTGTGGGTATTTTGAATGCTTCTGCATCTAAATTAATTAGTATTTTGCTTGCACATTCAGAAAAAATGAGTAGTTTGACCGCAGAAAATTCTGAAACACAACCCAAAGAGTAATATATATGCCTGACCTAAACAAAATTATTGAAGATTTATCAAGTTTGACTGTTGCTGAAGCAGCCGAACTTTCAAAACAATTAGAAGAAAAATGGGGTGTAACTCCAATGACAGCAGCAGCTCCAGCAGCAGCAGGTGGTGCGGCTCCAGCAGAAGATAAAGATGATTTTACAATCATGTTAGTTTCTGCAGGTGATAAAAAAATTAACGTGATCAAAGAAGTTAGAGCAGCTACTTCATTAGGTTTAAAAGAAGCTAAAGATCTTGTAGAGGGAGCACCAAAAGAAGTTAAATCTGGTGTAAATAAAAAAGATGCTGAAGAGATCAAGGCTAAATTAGAAGCAGCTGGCGCTAAAGTAGAACTTAAATAAATTAAATAGAAAGAATTCAAATACTGATTATTATTTAATCAGTATTTATAAACATAAATGCAATTATCTTTTACTGAAAAGAAAAATATAAGAAAAAGTTTTGGTAAACTTAAAGAAAGTTTGTCAATACCTAACTTAATTGAAGTACAAAAAAATTCTTATAAAGAGCTAACAGAGTTTAATGCTGAAGCAGCCGAACTTACTAAAGGTTTCGATAGAGTATTCAAAAGTATTTTTCCAATTGAAGATTTAAATGATAAAGCAACTCTAGAGTATGTTTCATACAGATTAGAAAAACCAAAATTTGATGTTGAGGAGTGTATAGCAAGAGGACTAACATATTCGTCAGCTCTTAAGTGTACTCTAAGATTAGTTGTTTATGAAATAGATCAAGAAAATAACACTAAAGATATTTTATCAGCCAAGGAGCAAGAAGTTTATATGGGTGAAGTGCCTATGATGACTAATAGTGGAACCTTTATTACCAATGGTGTTCAAAGAGTTGTTGTAAACCAAATGCATAGAAGTCCAGGTGTATTTTTTGATCATGATAAAGGAAAAACTCATGCAAGTGGAAAACTTTTATTTAATTGCAGAGTGATACCTAACAGAGGTTCTTGGTTAGATTTTGAATATGATGTCAAAGATTTCTTATATTTTAAAATAGATAGAAAAAAGAAAATTTTTTCATCTACTTTATTGCTTGCCTTAGGTTACACAAAATCTGAAATAGTAGATGAGTTCTATGAGAATGAACACTATACCTTTGATCCAAAAACGGATAAATGGAAAACTAAATTTAATCCAGAAAACTATAAAGCAAAAAATTTCTCAGAAGAAGTAATTGATGCAAAGTCTGGTAAGGTTGTAATTAAATTAGGTGATAAAATTAATTTTTTAAGTGCGAAAAAATTAGCTAATGAAGGTCTAAAAGATATATTGGTCTCTAAAGCTTCACTGTTTGGTAAATTTTTACATAGAGATGTTAAAATTAATGAAGATGAAGATGGTACATTCAAAATTGGTACTGAATTAAATGATACAATCATTCAACAAATTTTAGATGCAAATATTCATTCAATTCAAATTTCAGTTACTAACTCAATAAATAAAGGACCTTATCTACTCACGACTATTTTAGCTGATAAAAATAATACTAAAGATGAGGCCATCACAGAAATTTATAAGGTGCTAAGACCTGGCGAACCACCAACTATTGAGATTGCAACGCAGATATTTAACAACCTTTTCTTTAGTTCAGATAGATATGATTTATCTGATGTTGGAAGGGTTAAAATGAACTCAAGATTAAACCAAGAGTGTTCTGATAAAATTACAATTTTAAGAAATGACGATATAATTGCAATAATTCGTAAAATGTTAGATTTACGTGATGGTAAAGATGAGGTTGACGATATTGATCATTTAGGGAATAGAAGAGTACGTTCTGTGGGAGAGTTAGTGGAAAATCAAGCAAGAATTGGGGTTTACAGAATGGAAAGAGCTATTAAAGAAAAAATGACAACTTTAGATGTTGAGTCTGCAATGCCTCAAGATCTAATTAATGCAAAACCATTAACTGTCTCATTAAAAGATTTTTTTGCAAGTTCACAACTTTCCCAATTTATGGATCAAACAAATCCTTTATCTGAAATTACCCACAAAAGAAGAGTTTCGGCATTAGGGCCAGGTGGTTTAACAAGAGAAAGAGCAGGTTTCGAAGTTCGAGACGTACACCCAACCCATTATGGAAGAATTTGTCCAATTGAGACTCCCGAGGGTCCAAATATTGGTTTGATCAATAGTTTATCAACATACGCTAAAATTAATAAATATGGCTTTATTGAAAGCCCTTATAAAAAAGTAAAAGATGGTGTTGTTCAAGATAAAGTTGAATACTTGTCAGCAATGGAAGAGACAAAATTTACCATTGCTCAAGCAAATACAAAACTTGATAAAAACGGAAAAATTACTGAAGAATTAGTTTCATGCAGACAAAATCTCAACTTTCTTTTGTCTAAACCCGATTCAATTGATTACATTGACGTATCACCCAAACAACTAGTTTCAGTTGCAGCATCATTAATTCCTTTTTTGGAAAATGATGATGCTAATAGAGCATTAATGGGATCAAACATGATGAGACAGGCCGTTCCATTATTGAAACCTGAGTCCCCACTAGTTGGTACTGGAATTGAAAGTGATGTAGCTTTAGACTCTGGTGTTACTATTGTTGCTAAACGTGATGGAGTTGTTGATAAAATTGATGGAAAAAGAATTGTTATTAAGGTAACTGAAGAGACAGACTTTAGTAAATCTGGTGTCGACATATATAATTTACAAAAATTTAAAAGATCAAACCAAAACACTTGTATAAACCAAAGACCCCTAGTTAGGGTAGGTGACAAAGTTAAATCTGGAGATATTATTGCAGATGGCCCTTCAACAAAATTAGGTGAGCTTGCGTTAGGTAAAAATGTAACTGTAGCATTTATGCCATGGCAAGGTTACAACTTTGAAGATTCTATCCTAATTTCAGAAAGATGTGTTACTGATGACGTGTTTACATCTGTTCATATCGTTGAATATGAAATTATGGCAAGAGACACAAAGCTTGGCGAGGAAGAAATCACAAGAGACATACCAAATGTAAATGAAGAAGCTTTAAAAAACCTCGATGAGTCAGGAATAGTTTATATTGGTGCAGAAGTTAATGCTGGAGATATTTTAGTTGGTAAAGTTACTCCAAAAGGTGATTCAGCCTCTGGTCCAGAGGAAAAATTATTAAGATCAATTTTTGGAGAAAAAGCTATTGACGTAACTGATACATCTTTAAGAATGTCAAGAGGATCAAGTGGAACAGTTGTAGATGTAAGGGTATTTAATAGACATGGTATTGAGAAAGATGAAAGATCAATTACAATCGAAAGAGCTGAAATTGAGCAAGTTCAACAAGATAAGATTGTTGAGGAAGAAATATTAGAGAGAAGTATTAAGCAAAGAGCCTCACAGTTCTTGTCAGGATCATCTTTAACTAAAAAAGTAAAAGATTTATCTGAGGGAACTAAGTTAGATTTTGATACTATTAATAAATTATCGATTAATGATGTTTTTAAAATTACAGTTGGAAATGTAAATAACGAAGCAACATTAGCACAATTAAAAGATCAATACAATAAAGCGAAACAAGATATAACTGAGAGATTTGAAGATAAAGTTTTAAAAATTAGAAGTGGCGATGATTTATTACCAAGCGTTATGAAAATGGTAAAAGTATTTGTTGCGATAAAAAGGAGATTAAGACCAGGAGATAAAATGTCTGGAAGACATGGCAACAAAGGTGTTGTCAGTAAAATTGTACCAGTAGAAGACATGCCATACAGAGAAGATGGACGACCTGTTGATATTGTATTAAATCCACTTGGTGTACCAAGTAGGATGAATGTTGGACAAATATTAGAAACTCATTTGGGTTGGGCATGCAAAGAATTTGGTGAACAAGTTAAAAATTTAGTAAACGAAAATAACAAAAAAATTGAAAGAACAGAAAAAATTGAAAAATTCTTAAAATCTGTTTATGGAGAA
Source organism: uncultured Pelagibacteraceae bacterium (assembly GCA_902628305.1). Classification (GTDB taxonomy): domain Bacteria; phylum Pseudomonadota; class Alphaproteobacteria; order Pelagibacterales; family Pelagibacteraceae; genus Pelagibacter. Next base: position 36,545 of record CACOMK010000002.1, read on the forward strand.
GAAATTTTTAATGAAAAAGTAGATAAGTTAAGTAAGAATGAATTTAAAGATCTTTGTGAAAATTTACAAAATGGTATCGCAATCTCAACACCTGTTTTTGATGGTGCTAAAGAAAAAAATGTTACAGATATGCTTGAACTAGCAAATTTACCAGGTTCTGGTCAAACTTACTTGTGGGACGGAAGAACAGGAGAAAAATTTGATAGAGCAGTTACTGTTGGAATAATCTACATGCTAAAACTTCATCACTTAGTTGAAGATAAAATTCATGCAAGATCTACAGGACCTTACAGTTTAGTTACTCAACAACCACTAGGTGGTAAAGCACAGTTAGGAGGACAAAGATTTGGTGAAATGGAAGTTTGGGCTCTTGAAGCATATGGTGCATCGTACACATTGCAGGAAATTCTAACTGTTAAATCTGATGATGTTGCAGGAAGAGTTAAGGTTTACGAGACTATAGTTAAAGGTGAGGAAAATTTTGAATCGGGAATACCTGAGTCATTTAACGTTCTAGTTAAAGAGATTAAATCATTAGCATTAAATGTGGAGCTTAATTAATGAAAAAAGAATTAACAGATTTATTTAAGAGCAGCGAAATCTCAGAGGCTCAAAATTTTAACAGCATTAAAATTTCACTTGCTAGCCCAGAGAAAATTAAATCCTGGACTTTTGGTGAAATAAAAAAACCTGAAACAATTAATTATAGAACTTTTAGACCTGAAAAAGATGGTTTGTTTTGTGCAAGGATTTTTGGACCAATAAAAGATTATGAGTGTTTATGCGGTAAGTATAAACGAATGAAATTTAGAGGTATCATATGCGAGAAGTGTGGTGTTGAAGTTACAAAATCAAATGTAAGAAGAGAAAGAATGGGCCACATTAATCTTGCAACTCCTGTAGCACATATTTGGTTTTTAAAATCCCTCCCAAGTAGAATTGCTTTAGCAGTGGATATGAAGTTAAAAGAAATTGAAAGAGTTCTTTATTTTGAGAACTTCATAGTAATTGAACCAGGTTTAACTGGTTTACAAAAAAATCAACTTTTAAATGAAGAAGAACTAGCTAAATACCAAGACGAATTTGGTGAAGAGAGCTTTACAGCTGGAATAGGTGCAGAAGCTGTTTTAGAAATGCTAAAGAATTTAGATTTAGAATTAGAAAAAAAAAATCTTGTTAGCTTTATTAAAGAAACTAAATCAAAAGTTAACGAAGAAAGAGCAATTAAAAGATTAAAATTAATTGAGTCATTTATAGAAACTGGTCAAAAACCTGAGTGGATGATTATGACGGTAGTACCAGTTATACCACCTGAATTAAGACCTTTGGTTCCTCTAGATGGCGGTAGATTTGCTACTTCAGATCTTAACGATTTATATAGAAGAGTAATAAATAGAAACAATAGATTAAAAAGGTTAATGGATCTTAAAGCCCCAGATATCATTGTAAGAAATGAAAAAAGGATGCTTCAAGAATCGGTAGATGCACTATTTGACAATGGTAGAAGAGGAAGAGTAATTACCGGAACAGGTAAAAGACCACTTAAATCTCTTGCAGAAATGCTAAAAGGTAAACAAGGTAGATTTAGGCAAAATCTACTAGGTAAAAGAGTTGATTATTCTGGAAGATCAGTAATCGTTGTTGGACCAGATTTAAAATTGCATGAATGTGGTTTGCCAAAAAAAATGGCTCTAGAGTTATTTAAACCATTTTTGTACGCAAGATTAAATAAATTAGGCTTAGCTTCAACTATTAAACAAGCTAAAAAATTAGTTGAAAAAGAAACAAACGCAGTTTGGGATGCTTTAGAATTAATAGTTAGAGAACACCCAGTGCTTTTAAATAGAGCACCGACACTTCATAGACTTGGTGTTCAGGCGTTTGAGCCAAAACTAATAGAAGGTGATGCAATAGAATTACATCCTTTGACTTGTGCAGCATTCAATGCTGATTTTGATGGTGATCAAATGGCTGTCCACGTTCCTCTAAGTTTAGAAGCTCAATTAGAGGCCAGAATCTTAATGTTATCTACAAATAACATTCTTTCTCCATCAAATGGTAAACCAATTATCGTTCCGAGTCAGGATATGATTTTAGGAATTTACTATCTATCACAAGATCCAATATCAGATAAACCAGCAGGATACTTCATAAATTCAGATCAGATTGAATTTGCTTTATCATCAGGTCAAATAAATGTACATAGCACCATTATTTCAAGATTTGAGACTGTAGATGAACATGGTCATAAAAAAATGGAAAAATACACATCTACAGCTGGAAGATTTTTATTAGCAAATTTATTACCTAAAAATAGCAACATTAAGTTTTCTTTAGTTGATAGATTATTACCAAAAAAAGTAGTTTCAGAAATAATTGACGTTGTATTTAGATTTTGTGGTCAAAAAACAACTGTAATTTTCTGTGATAAGCTTAAAGACTTAGGATTTAAACATGCGTTTAAAGCTGGTATTTCATTTGGAAAAGATGATCTAATTATTCCGGCAAATAAAACTCAATTAATTGAGGACACAAAAAAATTAATTGCAGATTATGAAACCCAATATGCTGAAGGTTTAATCACAAGAGGTGAAAAGTATAACAAAGTTGTTGATGCTTGGTCTAAGTGCACTGATAAAGTAGCTGGTGAAATGATGAAAGGAATTTCAGCTACAGAAAAAACTGACGAAGGGTTAAAAATAAATTCTGTATTTATGATGGCAGATAGTGGAGCAAGAGGATCCGCTGCCCAAATGAAACAATTAGCAGGTATGAGAGGTTTGATTGCTAAACCTTCAGGAGAAATTATTGAAAGTCCGATTATTTCAAACTTTAAAGAAGGATTAACTGCCTTAGAATATTTTAACTCGACTCACGGAGCTAGAAAAGGATTGGCGGATACAGCCCTTAAGACTGCTAGTTCTGGATATTTAACAAGAAGATTATGTGACGTAGCTCAAGACTTAACAATAACCAAAGTTAAATGTGAAGATCCAGGATTTATTGAGCTTTCTGAAATTTTAGAGGGTGGAAATGTAGTTGTAAGTTTGTCTGAAAGAGCATTAGGTAGAGTTACAGCTGCTGAAGTTAAAAACCCTTTATCTGGCGAAGTAATTATAAAAAAAACTGAAATGATTGATGAGGCTGGCTGTGATAAAATTGATGCTGCAGGCGTTAAATCAATAAAAGTTTATTCAGTAATGACATGCAGTTCGAAAGAAGGTGTTTGTGCTACTTGCTATGGAAGAGATTTATCTAGAGGTAAGATGGTTCACGTTGGAGAAGCAATTGGAATGATATCAGCACAATCAATTGGAGAACCAGGAACGCAGTTGACAATGAGAACGTTCCACGTAGGTGGAACAGCATCTGTTAAGCAAGATTCTCAAATAGTTACTAAAAGTGATGGAACTTTAAAGATAATAAACTCCAACATCCTGGAAGATTCTAAAAAAAATCTAATTGTAATGGGAAGAAATACTCAGCTTTCTATAGAGGACGATAAGGGAGTTCAGATAGCTGTTTATAAAGTTGCTTATGGATCAAGATTATTTTTCAATAATGGTGACAAAGTAAAAGCTAATACAAAAATATGTGAATGGGATCCATATACAACGCCTGTTATTGCAGAGAAAAGTGGTACAGCAAGTTACGTAGATTTAATAGATGGTGTTTCAATCCAAGAAACAACTGATGACGCAACAGGAATCTCTTCTAAATCAGTAATAGATTGGAGAGGTCAATCAAAAAGTACTGATTTAAAACCAAGAATTACACTTAGAGATGAAAAAGGAAATGTAATTAAAAAAGCTGATGATAATGAAGCGAGATATTATTTAGTACCAGACTCGATTTTATCAATTAAAGATGGTCAAAAAGTTTATGCTGGTGACGTAATTGCAAGATTACCTAAAGAAACTACAAAAACAAAAGATATTACTGGAGGCCTTCCAAGAGTTGCTGAGTTATTTGAAGCTAGAAAGGCTAAGGACAGCGCAATTATTGCAGAAAATGATGGTAGTGTAGTATTTGGAAAAGAAGTAAGAGGAAAACAAAGAGTATCTATTGTACCTGAAGATGGATCTGAACCTTCAAATTATTTAATTCCAAAAGGTAAACATATTAATTTTAATCCTGGTGAAAAAATCCAAAAAGGTGAATATCTTTTAGATGGTCAACCTTTGCCACATGATATCTTGAGAATTTTAGGAATTAAAGAGCTGACAGAATATTTTGTTAATCAAGTTCAAGAAGTTTATAGATTACAAGGTGTAATTATAAATGATAAGCATATCGAAACTATTTTAAGACAAATGCTTAAAAAAATTGAAGTTAAAGTATCTGGAGATTCGAGTTATTTACCTGGTGAAATGGTTGATAGAATTAAATTTGAAAATACTAATGAAAAGTTAATTGCAGAGGGCAAAACACCAGCTGTTGGTGAAAGAGTTTTAATGGGTATCACTAAAGCTTCACTTCAAACAGAGTCGTTTATTTCAGCTGCTTCGTTCCAAGAAACTACAAGAGTATTGACTGATGCTGCAATTAAGGGAAAAATTGATCCATTAAATGGTCTGAAAGAGAACGTAATTGTTGGTAGATTAGTTCCAGCAGGTACTGGTAATATTAAAAATAGATGGAATAACAAAGCTTTGGAGGATGATAATAAATTTTTAGCAGATCAAGATAAATTAGAAGGTTCAGAACCCGAAGAAACACAAGCAAATCAGTAAAAAAATCACCTAAAAATAATAAGTTTTAGTTTGACAAAGAGCCATTAATAAGTAATTTGGCGATGTTTTTGGTTGGAATGTAGTACTTCTAACAGTACTAAACGCTGCCACATAATAACCTGTCAGTTATTTTCATCTAAAAATATTTAACTAATTTAAAAAAATTTATGCCGACTATTAATCAGTTATTAAAAAAGAAGCGTGTAAAACAAGTTACGAGGAACAAAGTACCTGCCCTACAAAAACAACCTTTAAAAAGAGGTGTTTGTGTAAAAGTTTACACTACAACTCCTAAGAAACCAAACTCAGCATTAAGAAAAGTTGCTAGAGTGAGATTATCTAACGGTTTTGAAGTAACCGCTTATATTCCTGGTGAGGGTCATAACTTACAAGAACACTCAGTAGTGCTAATTAGGGGTGGAAGGGTAAAAGATTTACCAGGCGTTCGTTATCACATTTTAAGAGGCAATCTGGATACACAAGGTGTTGCAAATAGAAAAAAAAGAAGATCTTTATACGGAACGAAAAAAGGTAAATAATGTCTAGAAAAAAAACACAACCAAAAAAAAATGTAGTTCCGGACCCAAAATTTAATTCAACAATAATTCCAAAATTAATAAATAATATTATGTATGATGGCAAAAGAGGTGTTGCTGCTAAAATAGTTTACGATGCAATAGAAAAAATTAAAACAAAGACAAAAGATGAGCCTATAAATATTTTTAATGAGGCAATTAATAATATCAAACCAACTGTAGAAGTAAGATCTAGAAGAGTTGGAGGTGCAACTTATCAAGTACCTGTTGAGGTAAAAAGTAAAAGAGCACAAGCTTTAGCGATTAGATGGTTGGTTGAGTCAGCAAGAAAAAGAAAAGATAAACACATGGCAGATAAGATTTTTAATGAACTTTACGACGCTTATGAAAGAAAAGGTGCCGCTGTGAAAAAAAGAGAGGATGTACATAAGATGGCAGAGTCAAATAAAGCATTTGCTCATTTTAGGTGGTAAAAAATTATGGCTAGAACTCACACATTAGATAAATATAGAAATATTGGGATAATGGCTCATATAGATGCTGGTAAAACGACTACTACCGAAAGAGTTCTATACTACACAGGTAAAAGTCATAAAATTGGTGAAGTGCACGATGGTGCTGCAACAATGGATTGGATGGAGCAAGAACAAGAAAGAGGAATTACAATTACATCTGCGGCTACAACTTGCTTTTGGAATGATCATAGAATTAATATTATAGATACCCCAGGTCATGTAGATTTTACTATTGAAGTAGAACGATCTTTAAAAGTTTTAGATGGTGCTGTTGCTGTTTTTGATGGTGTTGCAGGTGTAGAGCCTCAATCCGAAACTGTATGGCGGCAAGCTGATAAATATAAAGTACCAAGGATTTGTTTTGTTAATAAATTAGATAGAACAGGAGCAGATTTCTTTAGGTGTGTAGATATGATTAGAGACAGATTGGGTGCAAAACCTTTAGTTTTGCAAGTTCCAATAGGTGTCGAGGCTTCTTTATCTGGAGTAGTTGATCTAGTTAAAATGAAAGCTCAAGTTTGGAAAAATGAGGCACTAGGAGCGGAATGGGAATATAAAGAAATTCCAGAAGACTTAAAAGAAATTTCAGAAAAATATAGAACAGAACTGGTAGAAACAGCTGTTGAACAAGACGAAAAGCTAATGGAAGCTTATTTAAATGGAGAAGAAATTAAAGAGGAAGATTTAATTAAATGTATAAGAAAAGGAACTCTTAATTTTAGTTTTGTTCCTGTTTTAACAGGCTCAGCATTCAAAAATAAAGGAGTTCAACCTTTGCTTGATGCTGTTGTGAATTATCTGCCAAGTCCAGTAGATATTGGTTCTATTAAAGGAACTAAATTAGGTAGTGAAGATGAAATGGAAATGAAATTTGAAGACAGTGTTCCATTTTCTGCTTTAGCTTTTAAGGTGGCTAACGATCCATTTGTTGGTTCGTTAACTTTTATTAGAGTTTATTCAGGTACAATCAAAACCGGTACTGCAGTTTTCAATTCCTCAAAAGAGAAAGAAGAAAGAGTTGGTAGAATGCTTTTAATGCATGCAAACTCACGAGAAGATATCAAGGAAGCTAATGCAGGTGATATAGTAGCTTTAGCAGGATTAAAAAATACTATTACAGGACATACTTTATGCGATAAAGAAAATTCTGTTCTTCTAGAACCAATGGAATTCCCTGATCCAGTGATTGAAATTGCAGTAGAACCTAAAACTAAAGCAGACCAAGAAAAAATGGGTGAAGCTTTAGGAAGGTTGGCTAAGGAAGATCCTTCATTTAGAGTTACATCGGATGAAGAGTCGGGACAAACAATTATTAAAGGAATGGGCGAATTACACTTGGATATTATTGTAGATAGAATGAAAAGAGAATTTAAAGTAGAGGCTAATGTTGGAGCTCCACAAGTTGCATATAGAGAAACCATAGAGGCTGCTTCAGAGGTTGAATATACTCACAAAAAACAAAGTGGTGGTGCAGGTCAATTTGCAAAAGTTAAGCTTTTAGTAGAGCCCCAAGAGCCTGGTAAAGGTAGAGATGTTGAGAGTAAAATTAAAGGAGGTGCAATTCCAAAAGAATTTATCCCAGGTGTTGAAAAAGGTATAGAGACAGTTTCAGATACTGGAATTTTAGCTGGTTTTCCAATGATCGATTATAAAGTAACTATTTTGGATGGATTACATCATGATGTTGATTCGAGTGTATTAGCTTTTGAATTAGCAAGTAGAGCTTGTTTTAAAGAAGCATGTACAAAAGGAGGTTTAAAATTATTAGAGCCTGTAATGAGAGTTGAAGTTGTGACACCAGAAGATTACATGGGTGATGTCATAGGTGATTTAAATAGCAGAAGGGGACAAATTAGTACTCAAGAGCAAAGAGGTAACGCCACAGTTATTACTGCAATGGTTCCTTTGGCTAATATGTTTGGTTATATAAATAATCTAAGATCAATGTCTCAAGGTAGGGCACAATATTCAATGTTTTTTGATCATTATTCCAAAGTACCACAAAATGTTCAAGACGAAGTAACTAAGAAGATCGCGGGCTGATAATGGAAAAACAGAATATTAGAATTAAATTAAGAGCGTATGACAATAAAGTTCTAGATGCTTCTACTGAAGAAATTGTGAATACAGTTAAAAGAACTGGAGCTACAATTAAAGGACCAATTCCGCTGCCTACAAGAATTGAAAGATACACAGTTTTAAGATCACCTCACATAGATAAGAAAAGTAGAGAGCAATTTGAATCAAGAACACATAAAAGATTAATAGATATTATTGAACCGACACCACAAACTGTAGAAGCATTGATGAAACTTGATTTAGCTTCAGGTGTAGATGTGGAGATAAAGATTTAATTATGAGTGAAATAGCCTTATTAGGAAAAAAAATTGGTATGACTAGAGAGTTTTATAAATCTGGTCAATTAGTTCCTGTTACCGTGCTTAAAGTTGAAAAAGCTAGAGTTATTCAGGTCATTGAAGAAGAAAAAAGAGGATACAAAGCTGTTCAGCTTGGGTATGGAAAAATTAAAAATTCAAAATTAACAAAAGCTATGAAAGGTGTTTTTGCTAAAAAAAATACTGAAGCTAAAAAAAAATTAAAAGAATTTAGGGTAAACGATACATCAGCCTACAAAGAAGGGAACGAGTTTGGTTTAGAAATATTCAAAGATATTAAATTTGTAGACACAAGATCAAAGACTATCGGTAAAGGGTTTGCTGGAGCTATGAAAAGACATAATTTTGGTGGATTAAGAGCCAGTCATGGTGTTTCAATATCTCACAGAGCACATGGCTCAACTGGACATAGCCAAGATCCAGGAAAAGTTTTTAAGGGTAAAAAAATGGCTGGCCATATGGGTGATAAGTTAAGAACAATGCAAAATATCGAAATAATTAAAACTGACTTAGAAAACGAACTTCTTTATTTGAAAGGATCAATTCCTGGTTCAAAAAATTCTGAGGTAATGGTTAAAAAATCAGTAAAAAACATTAGTAAAATGACAATTGGTGAAAAACAAGCAGCTGCTGAAGAAGCTAAAAAAACACCTGAGAAAAAGAAAAAATAATGAAATTAGACAAAATTAGTATAGATGGAAAAAAAGATAGTATTGAGGTTTTAGATAAAATCTTTTCTGCAAAAATTAACCATAAGTTAGTTAGTGCAGTTCTTTACAAAACAAATGCTAATTATAAGGGGCGACACGCAAAAACTAAACAACAAAACGAAGTAAAAGGACCTACGTCAAAAATATATGCACAAAAAGGAACTGGTGGTGCAAGACATGCTAGTAGAAAAGCTCCTATATTTGTAGGTGGTGGTATTGCTCATGGACCAAAAGGTGAATTGGCATACAAAAAAAGGAAATTAAATAAAACCGAAAAAAAACAAAGTGTTGCTTCACTAATTACAGAAAAAAATAATAATAAAAATTTGTTAATTTTAAATGACTTTAGTTCCGAAATTAAAAAAACGAAAGAGATGAATTCAATTATTAATAAACTTGACATAACAAATTCACTAATAATTTTAGATAAAGTTTCGAGAGAAAAAATTGAAAAATCTGTAAGAAATATTCCAAATGTTAAAGTTACAGATGTAAATCATTTTAGTGCCTATGACATTATTAAATTTAAAAAAGTAGTTTTCACAGAAAGTTCAGTAAAAGAACTAGAAAAGAGATACTCGTAAGATGGAAAAAATTAACTTATATGATAAAATTATAGCGCCAGTGGTTACTGAGAAATCTACTAATCTATCTGAACTAAATAAAATTGTTTTTAAAGTTCCAGACGGTGCAAATAAGAAAAATTTAAAGAAAAATATTGAAAAAATATTTAAAGTTAATGTGACTAAAATAAATATTATAAACAAACAAAATAGAACAAAAGTTACAAGAGGCAGAAAAGTAAAAGTATCTGGATATAAGAAAGCAATAATTACTCTAAAAAAAGGTCAGAGTATAGATTTAACAACAGGAATTTAATAAATGGCACTAAAAACTTTTAAACCATATACAAAATCTACACGAGGCACAATTTTAGTTGATAGAACTGGCTTATGGAAAGGTAAACCTTTTAAGGCTTTGGTTTCACCCAAGAATGCTATGAAAGGCAGAAATAATAATGGTCGAATTACATCTATTAATAGAGCGGGTGGACATAAAAAAATGTATAGGCATGTTGACTTTTACAGAAAAAAATTTGACATGGAAGCAATAGTTGAAAGAATAGAATATGATCCAAATCGATCATGTTATATCATGTTAGTTAAATTTGAGGATGGTACTCATGCATACTTCTTAGCACCGCAAAAAATTAAAGTTGGAGATAAAGTTGAAAGTGGTCCTAAAAAAGAAATTAAAGTAGGTAATTGTATGCCATTACAAGATATACCAGTAGGTATCAACATTCACAATGTTGAGATACAGCCAGGTGGTGGTGGAAAAATAGCTAGAGCAGCTGGTTCATCCGTTACCATCAGTGGGCTAGATGGTAACTATAGTTTAATAAAATTAGCTTCAGGTGAAGTTAGAAAAATAGATTCAAGAGCTTTAGCTACAATTGGAATTTTAAGTAATCCAGATCAAAAAAATATTAAAATTGGAAAAGCTGGTAGATCAAGATGGCTTGGCAGAAGACCTCATACAAGAGGTGTTGTTAAAAACCCTGTTGATCACCCACACGGAGGTGGTGAAGGAAAATCTGCAGGAGGAAGACACCCAGTATCACCTACAGGTCAATCTGCTAAAGGATTAAAAACACGAGATAATAAGAGAACAGATAAATTTATAGTTAAGAGAAGAAATAAGAGGAAGGATACCAAGTAATGGCTAGAGCAGTTTGGAAAGGACCTTTTGTGGAGGAAAGCTTGATGAAGAAAGTAGACAAATACAAAGAAGATCCAAAGAAAATACCAATTAAAACATGGTCAAGAAAATCTACAATTTTGCCAGATTTTGTAGGTGTAAGCTTCCAAATTTATAATGGAAAAAAATTTATACCAATAACAGTTTCGGAGGATATGGTTGGTCATAAATTAGGTGAGTTTGCACCAACAAGAACATTCTTTGGTCATACACCGGCTGATAAAAAAGCTAAACCAGCAACAGCAGAGAAAAAATAATTATGGGAAAGAAAAAGAAAATTAGTAAATCTAACGAGAAAACAGTTAAGTCTGTTAATAACGGTATTAGATCAAGCGTTAGAAAGCTAAATCCAATACTTAGAAGTATTGTTGGTAAAAAAGTTGATGTTGCAATTAGAGATTTACAGTTTTCTGAAAAGAGGGTTACCAGAGACGTTAGAAAAACTATCAGTTCTGCTGTTGCCAATGCAGAAAATAACTTTCAATATGATATTGATAACCTAGTTGTAAAAGAAGCTTATTGTGGAAAAAAAATAGTCATGAAAAGATTTAGACCAAGAGCTAAAGGAAGAGCAGCACCAATATTAAAACCTTGGTCAACTGTTACAATAATTTTATCAGAAGCAAAACAAATGGAGAAACATGGGACAAAAAGTTAATCCAGTAGGTTTTAGATTAGGTGTCAACAGAGGATGGGACTCTGTATGGTATGCTAAGAAAAAAGATTTTGGGAATTATCTAATCGAAGATTTTAAAATAAGAGAATATATTAAAAAAAATGTGATTAATTCTGGTGTATCTAAGGTAATGATAGAAAGAACTTCTAACAAATGCTACGTTACAATTTATACTTCAAGACCTGGGTTTGTGATTGGAAAAAAAGGTAGTGATATAGACAAAATTAAAAATAATCTTTCAAAATTCACTACAAATGAAGTTAATTTAAACATTAAAGAGGTTAAAAAACCTGAGACAAATGCATATCTTGTTGCAGAAAATATTGCTCAGCAACTAGTGAAAAGAATCTCTTACAGACGTGCCATGAAAAGAGCAATGCAATCTTGTTTAAGATTAGGTGCTAAGGGAATTAAAGTTTCAGTTAGTGGAAGACTCGGTGGAAATGAAATAGCAAGAACTGAATGGTTAAGAGATGGAAGCATTCCGTCACATACATTAAGAGCTGATATTGATTACGCAGAGGCAGAGGCTCTTACAACTTATGGAATAATTGGAATTAAAGTTTGGATTTATAAAGGCGAAGTTTTTGCTAGAGAATTCAGCCAAGAAACAAATAAAGTAACACCAAAGGATGGTAAACAATAATGCTTCAACCAGTAAGAACAAAATGGAGAAAAGCTCACAAAGGTAGAATTCATGGTACTGCCACAAGAGCAAGTACTATTAATTATGGTGCTTACGCTTTAAAAGCTTTGCAACCAGATAGGGTTACTGGTAAGCAAATAGAGGCTGCTAGGGTGGCTTTAACAAGACATATGAAAAGACAAGGAAGAGTTTGGACAAGAATATTTCCTAATATACCAGTTTCTAAGAAACCAATTGAGGTTAGAATGGGTAAAGGGAAAGGATCACCAGAATACTTTGCATGCAGAGTAAAGCCTGGCAGAATATTGTTTGAAGTTGATGGCGTTTCTGAGCAAATTGCTAAAGAAGCTTTATATAAAGCATCAGCTAAATTACCTATTAAGACTAAAACCATAAAGAGATTTGCATAATGAAGAAACAAGAAATTAAAAAATTATCAAAGGACGAAATTTTGAAGAATATTGTTAAACTTAAAAAAGATCTTTTTAACTTTAGATTTCAAAAAATGAATTCACAGGTAACAAACCCAGCTAAAATTGGAGAAACAAAAAAAACAATAGCAAGACTAAAAACAATTTTACAAGGAAAAGGAAATGCCTAAAAAAATTCTTACAGGTGTAGTTATAAGCGATAAGCCAAATAAAACGGTCACAGTTATGGTAGAGCGAAAATATTCGCACCCAGTTTTAAAAAAAGTTATAAGAGTTAGAAAAAACTATAGCGCTCATGATGAGAACAATAAGTATAAAACCGGTGACAAAGTTTCTATTATTGAAAGCAAGCCATTTTCTAAGAATAAAAAATTTCAAGTTATGGAGAGTAATAAGTAATGATTGGTGTTCAAACAGAATTGCAAGTGGCTGATAATACAGGTGCAAAAAGAATTGAGTGCATAAAAGTTTTAGGTGGATCAAAAAGAAGATATGCCAGTATTGGTGATACAATAGTGATTGCTGTTAAAGAAGCAATGCCTAAAGGAAAAGTTAAAAAAGGCTCTGTTCATAAGGCTGTTGTGGTACGAGTTAAAAAAGGTATCCACAGAAATGATGGTTCTAAGGTAAGATTTGACAATAACGCTGCAGTTTTAGTTGATGATAAAGGAGAGCCAGTAGGGACAAGAATTTTTGGTCCAGTTACAAGAGAATTAAGAAGCAGAGGTCAAATGAAAATAATTTCTTTAGCTCCAGAGGTTTTGTAATGATTAAAAAAGGATTAAAAGTAAGAGTTTTGACTGGAAAAGATAAAAAAAAGGAAGGTGAAGTTATTGAAATTGATAGAGGTAATGACAAAGCAAAAGTCAAAGATATAAACATGGTTAAAAAGCACGTTAAAACAACTAAAGAGAAAAAGGGTGGAATTTTTTCCAAGGAAAGTTTTATTCATATTTCGAACTTAAAGTTAATTGACGAAAAAGCTACTAAGAAAAAAGAGGCTAAAAAATAATGACACCAAGATTGAAAGAAAAATTTAACAAAGAAATTCAACCTGCTTTAAAAGATCAGTTTGGTTTCAAAAATATTTATATGGTTCCTAAAATTGAAAAAATTGTATTAAATATGGGCCTTGGTTTAGATGCAACAGACTCTAAGACTTTAAAGTCATGTGAAGAAGATATAGCTAAAATAACCGGGCAAAAACCAATAATTACAAAATTTAAAAAATCAGTTGCAAACTTTAAAACAAGAAAAGGTTCAAATGCTGGTTTAAAGGTAACATTAAGAAAAAATAGAATGTATGAATTTTTAGATAGATTAGTTAATATTGCATTACCTAGAATTAAAGATTTTAGAGGTTTATCGCCAAAAGGTTTTGACAAATTTGGTAATTACACATTTGGTATCAAAGAGCATATAATTTTTCCCGAAGTGAGCTTTGATAGAGCAGATAAAGTGAGAGGTTTAGATATAGTATTAGTTATTAAAGCTAAAAGTAAAGAGCATAGTTTCGCTTTACTAGAAAAGATGAATTTTCCATTTATTAATAAAGGAGATAATTAAATATGGCAAAGTTAAGTTCTGTTAATAAAAATAAAAAAAGAATTAAGCTTTCAGATAGGCTTTATAAAAAAAGGCAAGCTTTAAAAAAAATCGTAATGGATAAAAAGATTCCATTAGAAGAAAGATTTAAAGCGCAGCAAAAATTATCTAAATTGCCAAGAAACTCAGCTAAAACAAGAGTTATGAATAGATGTGAGATTACTGGAAGACCCCATGGTGTTTACAGAAAATTAAAGATTTCAAGAATTGCATTAAGACAATTAGGATTACAAGGAAAGATACCTGGCTTAGTTAAGTCTAGCTGGTAGAAAGGAAAAATATGAGTTTAAGTGACCCAATAGGAGATATGATTGCAAGAGTTAAAAACGCTCAAGCAAGAAACCACAAAACAGTAGAATTACCTTCATCTAATTTTAAAACAAAAATTGCAGATATACTCAAAAATGAGGGTTTTATTAAAGATTTTAAAGTAAATTCTACTGATAAAAAACCAACACTATCATTAGTTCTTAAGTATCATTCTGGCAATCCAGTAATTAGTGCTTTTGAAAGAGTTTCTAAACCAGGAAGAAGAATTTTTTCATCTGCAGATAGTTTGCCTAAAATAAATAACGGTCTAGGTATTGCTATTGTATCAACTCCAAAAGGAGTAATGACTGACATAGATGCAAGAAAACAAAAAGTTGGTGGTGAAATAATTTGTAAGGTATTTTAATGTCTAAAATAGGTAAAATAAATATATCAATACCTGAAAAAGTAAAAGTTGCTTTAGCTGGTAATATTATAAATATAGAAGGCCCACTCGGAAAAAAATCAATCAATGTTGATCTTGAAATGTTCAATTTAGATATCATTGAAGGAAAAGAAATTTCTATAAAACCAAAAAAAATAGATCAAAATTCAAAAAGACTTTGGGGAATGAATAGAAGCTTGATTAATAACGCTGTTATAGGTTCAAGTACAGGTTATGAAAAAACTTTAGAATTAGTAGGTGTTGGCTATAGAGCAGCATTAAAAGGAAATCAATTAAATTTACAATTAGGTTATAGTCATGATATTAATTTTGATATTCCAGATGGTATTAAAATTACCGTTGAAAAACAAACAACATTAAAAATTACTGGATCTGATAAACAATTAGTTGGAGAAGTGGTATCTAAAATCAAAACATTAAGAAAAATTGAACCATATAAAGGAAAAGGTGTTCGTGAAAAAGGTCAGTATGTTCTTAAAAAAGAAGGAAAGAAAAAGTAATGAAACTAAACACAAGTATCAGAAAAAGATTTAGAGTAAGCAATAAAGTTAAAAGAGTTGCATCAAATGATAGATTTAGATTGAGTATTTCTAGATCATCAAAAAATATTTCAGCTCAAATAATTGACGATACAAAAAAAATAACTTTATTATCCGCTTCATCTGTAGAGAAAGATCTTAAATCGGGTGACAAAGTAAATAAAACTGAACTATCTAAATTGGTTGCTCAAAAATTAGCTAAAAAAGCGCAAGAAAAAAAAATTACTAAAATTTATTTTGATAGAGGTTCATATAAATATCATGGAAGAATTAAAGTTTTTGCAGAAACCTTAAGAGAAAATGGAATGGAATTTTAATCATGGAAAATATAAAAGATAAAAAAGCAGATGACATATTAGAAAAATTAGTCCACATAAACCGTATTACTAAAGTTGTTAAGGGTGGTAGAAGATTTGGGTTTTCAGCACTTGTGGTTGTTGGAAATCAAGCGGGTAAAATTGGTATAGCTCACGCTAAAGCCAAACAAGTTCCCGATGCAATTAAAAAAGCTAATGAAATGGCTAGAAGAAAACTCACTCATATACCATTAAGAGAAGGCAGAACAATACATCATGACGTTAAGGCTAAAGATGGCTCGGGTAGAATAGTGTTAAGAGCAGCTTCCAAGGGAACAGGTATTATTGCAGGTGGTCCTGTTAGGGCAGTATGTGAAGTTTTAGGAGTAAAAGATATTGTTGCAAAATCTATGGGAACTTCTAATGCGCACAATGTAATTAGAGCTACAATGAAAGCATTAATGAAACAAAGTTCACCAAAACAAATATCAGCAATTAGAAATAAAAAAATTTCTGAAATAATTGAAAAAAGAGGATAATGATTACTTTAAATAATAGAGAAAAAATCAATAAATCTAAAATGAGAGTTGGAAGAGGAATTGGTTCAGGAAAAGGTAAAACATCAGGAAGAGGTGTTAAAGGTCAAAAATCAAGATCTGGAGTAGCTATAAAAAGTTTTGAAGGTGGTCAAATGCCATTATACAGAAGACTTCCAAAGAGAGGTTTTAACCCAATATCAAAAGAGAGTGTTGCAGTTTTAAATCTAGATAAAATTCAATCTTATATAGACAAAAAAAATATTAATCCAAATGAAGTATTAAACTCAGAACTATTAAAAAAACTTAAATTAATAAATAAAAACTCAAAAAAATTAAAGATTTTAGGCTCTGGTGAAGTAAAAGATAAAATTAATATTGAAGCTGACCTGGCCTCTAAATCAGCAATAGAAAAACTAGAAAAAATTGGTGGATCTATTCAATTAAAAAAATAGTTTGTTTATATGAGTGCATCATCATCAACAAATGATTTAAGAAATAGAATTATATTTACTATTTTAATTTTAGCCGTTTATAGATTTGGAACTTTTGTACCTTTACCAGGTATAGACCCTGAACAATTGAAAATAATGATGGAAGGTAACCAAAAAGGGTTATTAGGTATGTTTAATGTTTTTGCTGGTGGTGCAGTCAGTAGAATGGCAATATTTGCATTAGGAATAATGCCTTACATTTCTTCAGCAATCATTGTCCAGCTTTTAACTGGAGTTTCTGATTATTTTAAAAATTTAAAAGCTCAAGGTGAGATAGGAAGAGCTAAGATTACACAAATTACTAGATACGGAACAGTTTTACTTGCAACAGTTCAGGGGTATGGTTTATCTGTTGGATTAGAGTCTTCAGCTGACTTAGTTATAAACCCAGGAGTTTTTTTTAAAATAACCACTGTCACAACTATTGTAGCAGGTACCATATTTCTAATGTGGTTAGGAGAACAGATTACCCAAAGAGGTATTGGTAATGGGATATCTTTAATAATTTTTGCTGGTATTGTTGCTGAAATTCCAAGAGCTTTAGTGACAACCTTTGAATTAGGTAGAACAGGGGCTGTTTCTACATTTATGATTTTGTCACTTTTTGTTTTACTAATTTTAACTATTCTTTTTGTGGTTTTTATGGAAAGAGCATTGAGAAAAATTCTTATCAATTATCCTAAAAGACAAATGGGAAATAAAATGTACGGTGGTGAGTCATCTCATTTGCCTTTAAAAATTAATCAAGCTGGGGTAATACCAGCTATTTTTGCTTCAGCACTTTTATTATTACCAGTAACATTTTCAAATTTTTCATTTTCTAACAATGACACATTTTTAAACTTAAGTTCTTATTTTACACAAGGACAACCTCTATATATGTTACTTTATGCGTCCGGAATAATATTTTTTACTTTTTTTTATACTTCTATAACATTTAATCCAACAGAAACTGCTGAAAACCTTAGAAAGTATGGAGGCTTTGTTCCAGGAATTAGACCAGGTGAAAGTACTGCTTTATATATTCAAAATATTTCAATAAAGCTAACTACAATTGGAGCAATTTATCTAACTTTGGTTTGTTTGATGCCAGAATTTTTAATCGCAAATTATCCAATACCCTTTTACTTAGGTGGTGCATCTATTTTAATTGTTGTTGTGGTAGCTATTGACACTGTTACTCAAATTCAAACGAGATTAATGAGCTCTCAATATGAGCAACTAATAAAAAAAACTAAATTTGGTAAGTAAGTGAATATAATTTTATTTGGACCACCTGGTGCTGGCAAAGGTACTCAGTCTAAATATTTAGTTAACAAATTAAAAGGTTTTCAAATTTCAACAGGTGATCTTTTAAGAGAAGAAATAAAAAAAAAAACAGATATCGGTAAAGCTATAACTGACGATATGAAGAATGGAAAATTTATAGATGATGAAATTGTAAATAAACTTATAGAAAATCTAATATGCGATCCTCAAAAAAAAAATAATTTAATCTTTGATGGATATCCTAGATCGTTGAGTCAGGCAAAAAACTTAGAAGTATTACTAAAAAATTCAAATCAAAGTATAGATTTAATCTTATTTCTAAAGGTAGAAAAAGAAACAATACTCAAAAGACTTGAAAAAAGAAAAATAATAGAAAACAGGTCTGATGACGAAACCGAAACTATAGTTAGAAGGTATGAGAAATACATGGAAACAACTCAACCTGTTCTAAATTTCTACTCTAAGAATCCAAAATTTAATGAGATTAATGGAAATCTAGAAATAGATGAAATAACAAGGAAAATCGACACTTTTATCAATGTATAAGACGTTGACTTTGATTAATCTTCTTATATAAAAGGCACAATTTATCACAAAATTATGGCTCGTATCGCAGGTATAAACATTCCACAGAATAAACTTGTTCATATAGGACTAACATATATTTATGGAATAGGTGATAAATTCTCTCAAAAAATTTGTTCATCATTAGAAATACCAAGAGCTAAAAGAGTAAATGAATTAACAGATGAAGAGATTTTAAAAATTAGAGAGTACATCGATCAAAACTTTAAAGTAGAAGGTGATTTAAGAAGAGATTATTCATTGAGTATTAAAAGATTAATTGATTTAGCTTGTTACAGAGGAACAAGACATAGAAAAAAATTACCTGTTAGAGGACAGAGAACCAGATGTAATGCAAGAACAAGAAAAGGTAAAGCGATAGCGATTGCTGGAAAAAAATTAACACCAACTAAAAAATAGTTATGGCTAAAGGTGATAAAGTTGAGAATAAAGATCAGAAGGTTGAAAAGTCTTCAAAAAAAAATGTAAAAAGTTCATATTCAAAAAAAAAGAAAGTTAAGAAAAATATTTTGAATGGTATAGCTTATGTGCAATCAACATTTAATAACACTATTATCTCTATTGCTGACACAAATGGAAATGTAATTTCTTGGGCTTCTGCTGGGCAAAAAGGCTTTAAGGGATCAAGAAAATCTACTCCATATGCTGCACAAATAGCAGCAGACTCTGCAGCCTCTAAAGCTTTAGAGTATGGAATGAAAACATTATCTGTTGAAGTGAAAGGACCTGGTTCAGGAAGAGAAACAGCTTTAAGAGCATTACAAGCTAGGGGATTTAAGATACTGTCAATCAAAGACACTACACCTATGCCTCATAATGGAACTAGACCACCAAAGAAAAGGAGAGTTTAATGGAAGTCGAAAATGTAAATGTAAAAAACTGGAAGTCATTAATTAAACCATCTAAATTAGATGTTCAAATTAGTGATGACTTAACACATGCAAAAATTGTAGCAGAGCCTTTAGAAAAAGGTTATGGATTAACCCTAGGAAACTCTTTAAGAAGAATTTTATTATCCTCAATAAGAGGAGCTGCTGTAACCTCTATACAAATTGATGGTGTTTTGCATGAGTTCACTTCAATAAAAGGTGTTAGAGAAGATGTTACCGACATAGTTTTAAACGTAAAATCTTTAGCATTAAAAAGTAATTCTGAGGGTACAAAAAAATTAATTTTAGACGCCAAAGGACCTGGAGAAATTAAAGCTTCAGATATAGCACCAGTTGCAGATGTTGAAATATTAAATCCTGATTTAGTTATTTGTAATTTGGATGAAAATACCACTTTTCATATGGAGATGAATGTTAATACAGGTAAAGGTTACGTTCCTGCAGAATTAAATAAACCTGAAGAACCACCACTGGGTTTAATTGCAATCGACTCACTTTATAGTCCAGTTAAAAAAGTATCATATTCAGTAAGTACAGCAAGAGAAGGAAAAGCGCTAGATTATGATAAGCTTATTATGGAAGTTGAAACTAATGGATCTATTTCTGCTGAAGACGCTGTGGCTTATTCTGCTAGAATTTTTCAAGATCAATTAAAAATGTTTATAAATTTTGATGAGCCAGTTGAAGCTCCTGTAAAAGAAGTTTCTACAGAACCTGAATTTAATAAAAACTTACTAAGAAAAGTAGATGAGTTAGAGTTATCAGTTAGATCAATGAACTGTTTAAAAAATGATAATATTATTTATATCGGTGACCTAGTTCAAAAATCTGAAGGTGAAATGTTGAGAACTCCTAATTTTGGAAGAAAATCATTAAATGAAATTAAAGAAGTTTTAACAGGTATGTCTTTATATTTAGGTATGGAAATTCCTAACTGGCCACCAGACAACATTGCAGAAATGTCTAAGAAATTGGAGGAAGCAATCTAATGAGACATGGTTTGGCAAATAAGAAGTTAAATAGAACATCAGAGCACAGAAAAGCTCTACTTAAGAATATGCTTAATTCGTTGATTAAGTATGAGCAGATTAAAACTACTTTGCCAAAAGCTAAATTTTTAAAACCTCAAGCGGATAAAATAATAACATTAGGAAAAAAAGAAACTTTACAGACAACCAAAATGTTGGTTTCTAAACTGCAAGATATTAATTCAGCTAATAAAGTTAAAAAAACACTTTCTAAAAGATATCAGAATAGAAAAGGTGGCTACACAAGAATAATTAAAGCTGGATTTAGATATGGAGATAATGCTCCAATGGCAATAATTGAATTTGTTGATAGAGACGTTGAAGCAAAAAGAGTTGATAAACCAAAAAAAGATACAACAAAAGAAACTCCTAAAGCAGAAGAGAAAAAACAAGCTACAGCTTAAATCTTAAATCATGAAAAAATCTTACATCGTTGATTCAACGTGTAATGAAATGCGTTTGGATAGATGGTTAAGATTAAAAATTGGAAAAATTCCACAAGGTCTAGTTGAGAAATATTTAAGAACAGGAAAAATAAAAATTAATAAAAAGAAAGTAAAAAGTTCTTTTAAAGTAAAAACAAAAGATGAGATAAATTTATTTAATATTGAATTTAAAGAAGTAATTCAGCAAAAAAAAATTAAGTTTACACCTTCAAAAGAAATTATCAAATCAAATGAAGATCAAATTATTGAAAATAATGATAATTTTGTAGTTTTAAATAAAGCTTCAGGTATATCCGTTCAAGGTGGAACTAAATCAAAAAAAAATCTAGTTGATATTTTTGCTAAAAGTGAAATTTTTGAGGGAACAAAACCATATTCTGTTCATAGATTGGATAAAGATACTTCTGGAGTTTTTATTATGGCCAAAAAAAGAGAGACCGCTCAATTGCTTACTTCTTTATTTAGGTTAAGAAAAGTACACAAAACTTATTTAGCTATCTGCCAAGGCGAAATTAATAAAAAATCCGGTGTATGGGATGATGATTTAATTAGGTATGACGGTGATAAAAAAATAATTGAAAAAGCAAAAACAATTTTTAAAGTTATTGATAAAAATTCTGAAGCAAGTTTATTGGAATTAAAGCCTATTACAGGGCGAAAACATCAGTTAAGAAAACAATTATATGCAATTGGAAATCCTATATTTGGAGATACAAAATATAAATTATCAAATTCTAATAAAGGAATTAATAAAAATTTAATGCTACATTCATACCAAATTAAATTTAAAATTAATGATATAAAACATACTTATTCAGCATTGTTACCTGATTATTTTCAAAAACTTTTAAAATCTAAAAGACTTAGATTTTCATATTCAAAATAAAATTTTTAATTAATATATCACTTAGATTTGAGTAATCCTGATCTAAAATATTTTTTAAATTGGTCACTCCTTTATCTGAAATACCACATGGTATAATTTTTTTATAATTTTCAAGATCATTATTTACATTTATTGCAAAACCATGATAGGCAATCCATTTGCTAACTCTGATACCTATTGCAGCAATTTTTTTAACTTCACTATTTGATTTATGCCATATTCCAATATTATCTTTATCTGGAAAAGTTTCTATTTTATAAAATTTTAAAGTTTGAATTATTGTTTTTTCAATAATTTTTATAAATTTTCTGATATCCTTTTTTTTTCTTAAATCTAAAACAAAATAACAAATTAATTGGCCTGGCCCATGGTAAGTAATTTTACCACCTCTATTCGTTTCTAATATTTTAATGGATTTATCGATAATCTCATTCTTTTTATAAGAAGTTCCTGCTGTAAAAACTTCATTATGCTCTAAAGTCCAAATTAATTCTTGCTCATTATTTTCATATAAATCCTTTAATCTTGACTCTAGTATATTTATAGCATCAAAATAATTTACTGGTTTTATTGACTTTTTGATCTCTATGTTCATTTATAATTTGTATTATCTTTATTATGTATTAATAGTGCAAATCTAAATTATAGGTAGATTTATGTCTTTAACTAAAAAAACTAAAGATAAAAAAGTAAATTTTGAGTTTAATAAAGAATATATAAGAGTTGTTACTAGCAAAATAGCGAACAATGATGCTCAATTTATTACCAATTCATTTAATGAAATGCACCCTGCTGATGCCGCAGATATCATCGAACACCTTAGCGAAGGAGATAGAGAAAGTTTAATTAAATTAAATAATTTCAATATTGATCCAGAAGTTTTTGTTGAATTAAATGAATCTATTCAATCAGAAATTATTACCTATTTATCTTCAGAATCTATAGTAAGTATTCTAAAAGGTTTGGAGTCAGACGATGCTATATCTATATTAGAAAATGTTCCTGAAGAGGATAAAAATGCAATCCTTAGCTCTTTACCCCCTAAAGATAGATTTGCTCTTTTAGAAAGCTTGAGCTATCCAGAAGATACTGCTGCTAGACTTATGCAGCGTGAATTTACAGCTATACCAAGTAATTGGTCTGTAGGTCAAACAATTGACTATTTAAGAGAAAACAAAGATTTACCAGAGGAGTTTTTAGAAATTTTTATTGTTAATGAGGATTTTAAACCAATAGGTACCGTTCCTTCATCTAGAGTTTTAACAACACCTCGAGATAATAAAATGGCAACAATTATGTCAGAATCTCAATTATTAATTCCTGTTGAAATGGATAAAGAGGAAGTTGCTAACTTATTTGAAAATTACAATTTAAATTCAGCCGCCGTTGTAGACAAAAATAATAAATTAGTTGGTATGATTATGAACGATGACGTTTTAACAGTCTTGAAAGAAGAAGCTGAGGAGGATGCTTTAAGATTAGCAGGGGTAGGAGATGAAGAAATTACAGATGGAGTTGTAAAAAAGACAAAAAGAAGATTCAATTGGCTTTTGCTTAATTTATTTACTGCCTTTCTAGCCACATGGTGCATTAGTTTATTTGGAGCAACAATCGAACAAATGGTAGTATTAGCCTTCTTGATGCCTATTGTAGCTTCAATGGGAGGAAATGCTGGAATGCAAACACTTGCAGTTACAGTAAGAACTATAGCTACAAATGATTTAACTCAAAATAATTTCTCATCTAATGTATTTAAAGAATTTTCTATTGGTATTTTAAATGGAATTATATTTGCAGCAATAAGTGCTTTAATTGTACAGATATGGTTTCAAGATAGTATTCTTTCATTGATCATAGCAATATCAATGGTACTAACAATGATTATAGCTGGATTATTTGGCATTTTAGTTCCTTTTACCCTAAAAAAAATGAATATAGATCCAGCGATTGCTTCAAGTGTTTTTGTGACAACAATTACAGATGTAATTGGTTTTGTTTCTTTCTTGGGAGTTGGAGCTTACTTTTTATAAAATTACAGGTTATCAATTAATCTGATATTGTTTAAATAATAAGCGATAAATAATCTTGAATTTTGTTTAGTGCTTGAAATTTTTAAATTATTTATATTTCTTAGCTCTAAATAATCAATTTTTATTTTATAATGATTTTTTAATTCTTTTTTTTTAAGATTTAAAAAGCTCGAAATTTTTTTCTTATTTTTAATATTTTTTTTAATACTCACTAGTTTTTTATAAATTTTTGCTGCAATGATTATACTAGATTTATTTAAAAGAAGGTTTCTTGATGAAAGCGCCACATTATTCCTATCGCGAATTGTTTTACAAGGAATGACCTTGGTTTTATATGTTCTTTCTAATTGTTTTTTTACCAAATATAATTGTTGAAAATCTTTTTCTCCCATAAATATTTTTTGGGGGTTTATAATTTTAGTTAGTTTATTCATTACATCTAAAACACCTTCAAAATGACCTTTTCTAAACTTTGCACACAAAATTTTATCTTTTTTAAGTAATGTAATTTGTGATTTTTTTTTATCTTTGTATATATCTTTGAATTTAGGAAGATAAACAAAATCAACTTTTTTGCTTTTTTTAAGAATTTTTAAATCCTTCTTGATATTTCTTGGATAGGATCTTAAATCTTTTTTGTTATTAAATTGTTTTGGATTAACAAAAATACTTACAATTGTTTTTTTACAAAGTTTTTTTGATTTATCTATTAGTGACAAATGACCTTTATGTATTCCACCCATAGTAGGAACAAAGCCAAGGTCATTAAATGGCCTTAATGATTCAAATAATGACGTATTGTTTAATAAAATTTTCATTTGTATTAAAATATTTAATAAGTAAAACATTTAAATGATTAAACAAGCAATTATTCCTTTGGCTGGCTTAGGTACTAGGCTGCTGCCTTTAACTAGTGTATTTGCTAAAGAGCTTCTGCCTATTAACGGTAAGCCTGGAATTGAGTATATCCTTGATGAATGTATTGATGCCGGAATTAAAGAAATAGTTTTTATAATATCTACCAAGAAACAAATGATTAAAAAATACTTTTACAGTGATAATTTTTATAAAAGTATTATTAAAAAAAAAAAAGATCAAAGAATAATTAATGAGTATAAAAAAATACTAAAATATAAAAAAAAAATAAAATTTGTATATCAAAATATTCCCAAAGGCACTGGTGATGCTGTGCTTAAAACACAAAAATTTATTAAAAAAAAATATTTTTTAATGTTGTTACCTGATGATCTAATAATTAAAAAAAATTGCTCAAAAGCTATGATAAGGGTTCATAGTAAATACAATGCTTCTGTTATGGCTTCTATGAAGGTAAATAAAAAAACTGTTTCAAGATGGGGTATTTATAAATTAAATAAAAAATTAAGTAAAACAGATTATATAATTGATGGTGTTGTGGAAAAACCATCTGTTAAAAATGCACCATCAAATAATGCTGTCATAGGCAGATACATTCTACCACGAACGATTTTTAAAAAAATTAAATCGCTAAAACCAACTAAGGGAAATGAAATTCATATAACGGATGCAATTCAAGAATTAATAAATGATAAAGAGAAATTTGTAGCACATAATTTTGAAGGTAAATATCTTG
This sequence comes from uncultured Pelagibacteraceae bacterium, assembly GCA_902628305.1. Classification (GTDB taxonomy): domain Bacteria; phylum Pseudomonadota; class Alphaproteobacteria; order Pelagibacterales; family Pelagibacteraceae; genus Pelagibacter. Next base: position 61,880 of record CACOMK010000002.1, read on the forward strand.
ATTGTGGAACAATGAAAGGTTACATGAATTCTTCAAAGGTAATAGGTAAATTATGAAGCTATGTATGATTGGAACTGGTTATGTGGGATTAGTAAGCGGTGTTTGTTTTGCAGACTTAGGTAATGATGTTATATGTGTGGATAAAGATAATAATAAAATTAATAACTTAAAAAAAGGTATCATACCTATTTATGAACCTGGTTTAGAAGAATTAGTTTTAAAAAATTATAAAAATAAAAGACTAAATTTTTCAACAAACTTAAAACAATCCATAAAAAAATCTGATATTGTTTTTATATGCGTAGGAACTCCGACCAGAAAAAATAGTAATAGTGCAGATCTTAGCCAAGTTTATTCTGCAGCAAAAGAAATCTCTAAATCTGTAAATAAATTTAAAATTATAATTAATAAATCTACTGTTCCTGTAACAACAGGTGATGAAGTAGAGAAGATTATTTCCAAAAAAGTAAGTAGAAAGTTTTTCTCTGTGGTTTCAAATCCTGAATTTTTAAGAGAAGGAGAAGCAATACGAGATTTTATTTATCCTGATAGAGTTGTTATTGGTTGTAATGATGAAAAATCTAAGAAAGTATTAAAAAACTTATATTCCCCATTAATATCTAAAGGTGCAAAGTTAGTATCCACAAACAGACGAGCTGCAGAATTAATTAAATATGCATCAAATGCTTTTCTAGCTACGAAAATTACATTTATTAATGAAATAGCAAATTTATGTGAAAAAACTGGTATTGATGTTGAAGATATTTCCATAGGTATAGGTCTTGATAAAAGAATTGGAAGCAGATTTTTGAGAGCAGGACCAGCTTATGGTGGATCATGTTTTCCAAAAGATACAAAAGCAATTGTATCTACAGCAGATAAATTTAAAACTAATTTATCAGTAATAAAAAGTGTAATTAAATCCAATGAAATTAGATCAGATATATTGCAAAAAAGAGTTAATTTAATATTAAAAAATAAATTAAAAAATAAAAAAATATCTTTTTTGGGAGTAACATTTAAAGCTAACACAGATGATATGAGAGACTCTTCAAGCTTAAAATTAATTCCTTATTTATCAAGAAGAGGTGCCCAAATTAAATACTATGATCCAACTGGCTTTAAAAAAGAATTTAGTAAGTTAAAAAATGTTGAATTCTCAAAATCTATACAAGACTCTATTAAAGGATCTGATTTAATTATAATTCATACTGAATGGAATGATTTCAAATCAATAAATTTTAGAAAATTTTCGAAAAATAAAAATCTCATTATTTATGACATGAGAAATATTTTTTCTCCTGATAAGATTAACAAGATGGGTTTTAAATATTTTGGAATTGGAAGATAGTATTAATTTAATTCAAAAATTGCATCAACTTCAACTGATACACCTAGGGGCAAGCTGTTAGTGCTTACAGCAGCTCTTGCATGCATACCAGCTTCACCAAAAATTAAAGCAATAAGATCAGATGCTCCATTTATAACTTTTGGCTGATCCGTAAATTCGTCAGTAGAATTTACAAATCCTGTTAATTTAATACATGATTTTATTTTATTTAAATCTCCATTACATGCACTTTTAGCTTGTGATACTATACTTAAAGCACATCTTTCAGCAGCCTTATATCCATCCTCGGTAGATAATTCCTTACCTAACTTACCTTTAATTAATTCTCCATTTTCTGAAATTGAAATTTGACCTGAAATGTATAGTAGTTTCCCTACTATTTTTGTGGCTACATATGAACCAACTGGAGCTTTTGGCTCTGGAAGTTTTATTTTATTTTTAATTAGACTTTCTTCAAAATTCATTTTTCTTTTTTTTTAAACCAATCTGTTAAATATTTTTTCTCTTTAATATTATTGGTATCAAGACCAAAACCTGTTGTTTTATTTTTTACTTTTCCACCTAAACATTTTAAATACTCTTTAGACAATTTTTTATATAAAGAACAATTTTCATTCCCTAGAGAATAATTGTTTATAAAAAAGGACAGGATTATTAAGAAGAATATTTTTTTCATTTAGAATTCTTTTTTTTTTGCTTCTTATTCTTATCGTATTCTCTTCTTTTCTCAATAAGAATTAAAGCTTCTTCCATTGTAATTTCAGTTGGATCTTTTTCTTCAGGTATTGTTGCGTTTAAAGATTTGTATTTTATATAAGGCCCATATTGTCCTTTCATTATTCGCACGGGCCTCTTATCTTCAGGGTGTTCACCCAAGTCTTTAATAATTGATGATGACATTCTTCCTGGTTTTGCTTCAGCTATAAGAGTGATAGCTCTATTTAACCCTATTGAAAAAATTTCATCGACGTTTTCAATCCTTGCTGACTTATTCTCACATTTTAAATAAGGACCAAATCTTCCTGTATTTAAGGTGATTTCTTTTTGATTCTCTGGATTAACGCCTAGTGATTTAGGAAGTGTGCATAAAAATTTAGCTTTTTCTAAATCTATACTTTCTAAATCAATTCCCTTTGGGATTGATACATTTTTTAATAGTTCATTTACTTCAGTTTTCTTTTTTTTTGTTTTTTTTCTTTTTTTAGGTTTTTCTTTTTCAATACTTTCATCAACAACTTTTTCATATTGAAGATAAGGACCAAATCTTCCATTTTTTAAAAAAATATCATTTCCATTTTCGTGTTTTCCAATAAATTTTGGTTCTGCTAATTTCGACTGAGCAGCAGCTTTTGCTTTTGATAATGGTCTAGTGAATTTACATTCTGGATAGTTTGAACATCCAATAAATGCACCCCCTCTAAAACTATTTTTTAAACTTAATGAACCAGTATCACATAACTGACATTTTCTAACTATTTTTCCTTCTTTATCAGTGTCAAAGATTAATGCTCCTAAACTGTCATTTAAAAGATCTAAAACCTCTCTAGTTCTTTTTTCTTTTACCTCTGAAATATTGCTATTAAAGTCTTTCCAAAACATCTCTAGAACTTTTAACCAACTTTCTTTACCTGAGGTAATTTCATCTAATTGATCCTCAAGACCTGCTGTAAAATTGTAATCAACATACTTTGAAAATAGTTTTTCCAAAAATGCAGAAATTAATTTACCTCTGTCAGTAGGAAAAAATCTTTTATTAATTATTTCTGCATAGCCTCGATTTGCAATTGTTGAAATTATACTTGCGTATGTTGAAGGTCTTCCAATTCCTAATTCTTCTAATTTTTTAACCAAACTTGCCTCGGAGTAACGTGGAGGTGGTTGTGTAAAATGCTGTTCATCAACAAGATACTCTATATTAATTGGGCCTTTTGACATCTCAGGTAAAATTTGTTCATCATCATCTTTGCTTTGGTTTGAATAAACTTTTAAAAATCCATCAAATTTTAAAACTGATCCGCTTGATTTGCATATCGTTTTATTATCTTCTGATTCTATAGTTATTGTATTTCTATCAAATTTAGCTGTCTCCATTTGTGAAGAAAGAGCTCTAGACCAAATTAAAGAATATAATTTTTGCTGGTCAGAACTTAAATATTTTTTAACTAAATCTGGATTTCTATTGATATCAGTCGGTCTTATTGCTTCATGAGCTTCCTGAGCATTTTTTGCTTTTTTTCCCGAGTAATTATTTGGATTTTCTGGCAAATAGTCGTTTCCATATTCTTTTTTAATAAAATTTCTAAAATCAGAGACTGCATCAGCTGATAAATTAGTTCCATCAGTCCTCATATAAGTAATTAATCCAACTGTATCTCCTTCAATTTCAATCCCTTGATAAAGTTTTTGTGCTATCTGCATCGTTCTTGATGCACCAAAACCTAATCTACTAGAAGCAACTTGTTGAAGAGTTGAAGTCGTGAATGGTCCTGATGGATTTCTACTAACAATTTTAGAGGAAATATCAGTTATATTAAATTTTTGGTTCTTAACAATTGCTATTGCTTTTTCAATTTGTTCTTTATTTTTAAATGAAAATTTTTCAATTTTTTCTCCATCAAGGTGTGAAATACTTGCTGTAATTTTACTTTTATTTTTATCCTGAAAATTAATACTTAAAGTCCAAAATTCTTCAGGCTTAAACAGTTCAATTTCATGTTCCCTTTCAGTAATCAATTTCAGTGCAACAGATTGAACTCTACCTGCAGATTTTGAACCAGGTAATTTCGTCCAAAGTATTGGAGAGATATTAAATCCAACCAAATAATCTAATGCTCTTCTAGCCATGTAAGCATTAACTAATAGAGGCTCTATCTGCCTTGGATTTTCGATACCATGCGTGACCGCTTTTTTGGTTATTTCATTAAACACCACACGCTCAATTTCTTTGTCCTTTAATAGTTTTTTTTCATCTAAATATTCTTTTACATGCCAAGCTATAGCCTCTCCCTCACGATCTGGGTCAGTAGCTAGAATTATTTTTGAAGAATCTTTTGCAGCATCTGTAATTTCTTTTAGATATTTTTTTGAAAAGCTATCAACTTCCCATTCCATTTTAAAATTTTGATCAGGATCAACAGATCCATTTTTCGAAGGCAGATCTCTAATATGACCATAGCTAGCTAAAACCATATAGTTATCACCTAAATATTTGTTAATTGTTTTTGCTTTAGCAGGGCTTTCAACTATGACTAGATTCATAAATTAACAAACTACTCAAAAGAGTTTGATAGTCAAATTAATAAATTTTTGTCTTGGTTTCTTCTTTATTTTTCAAGCGTTTAATATTTTCTCTGTGGTTAAAAAATATTAAAATAAACATTATTGCATAAAAAAATACATTTTCTGATCTTTCCAAAACTAAAACATAAATAGGTATAAAAAGTGATCCTATCAAAGAAGCTAAAGATGAATATTTAGAAATAAAAAAAATTATCAACCAACACACACCAAATACTAAACCAAAAATAATATTCAAAGAAAAAAGTATCCCAACATATGTCGCTACACCTTTTCCACCTTTAAATTTTAACCATACTGGAAACACATGACCAATAAAAGCGCATAAAGCCGATATATATACTGCATCAGCAAAATTAATTTTTACATATAAAACAGGTATTACCGCTTTTAACACATCAAGTATTAGTGTTGAATAACCAATTATTTTATTACCAGTTCTTAAAGCATTTGTTGCTCCAATATTACCAGATCCTATTTCTCTAATATCCTTTTTTAAAAATATTCTAGTTAAAATTAATCCAAAAGGAATTGATCCCATTAGGTATGAAAATATACCTATTATAAAAATTTCCATTTTTATATTTTAAATAATTCTATACCTTTTACAAATGTATTGGTTACTTTTCCTTGAAGTTTCTTATCTTCAATTGAAGTATTTTTGGATTTGGAGATTAAATTTTCTTTTTTTACAATCCATGGTTTATTGATATCTACTATACAAAAATCTGCGTCATTACCTATAGTCAAGTTTCCTTTATTAATATTTAGTATTTTTGCTGGGTTAGAAGTTAAAGCTTGAATGATGGTTTCAAGTTTTACAGATCCGTTATGATATAATTCTAAACTTAAAGATAATAATGTTTCAATTCCAGATGCACCTGTTGCAGCTTGAGCAAAAGTTAATCTTTTAGATTCCTCATCTTCCGGTTTATGATCAGAAACAATTACATCAATAGTTTTATCTTTTAATCCTTGTACTAAAGCTTCACGATCTTCTTCTCTTCTTAGTGGAGGTGATAATTTCAAAAATGTTTTAAAATCTCCAATATCATTTTCATTTAATGAGAGATTATTTATTGATACACCACAAGTAAATTTAATATTTTCTTTACGTTCCTTAATTATATCTACAGATTTACCCGCTGAAAGTTGAGATATATGGTATCGACATTTAGCTCTCTCTAAAAGGGTAAGATCTCTTTCTATTATAATTCTTTCAGCAATATCTGGTATGCTTGATAAACCTAGTTTTGTTGCAATAATACCAGAATTTATCATTCCATTTTTAGCTAAGTCATAATCTTCAGCGTGTTGCATTATAAGGCATCCTAAATCTTTTGCTGAATTCATAATTCTAGACATAAGTCTAGTATTTTGAATTGTTTTTACTCCATCTGTAAATGCAATAATTCCTTTTTTAGCAAGTAAACCAAATTCAGTCATATTAGTACCATCTGTGTTTTGAGTTAGTGAGGCGCAAGGAAAGATATTTATTTTTGATTTATCACGTCCTCTTCTTTTTAGAAAATCTACAATTGAAACATTATCAATAATTGGATCTGTATTAGGCATTGTTACAACTGATGTAACTCCACCAGACAATGCTGAATTACTTAAAGTCTTAAAATTTTCTTTATACTCATATCCTGGTTCGCCTACAAAAACCCTCATATCTACTATGCCAGGAAATAGATATTTACCTTTTAAATCAGTAGGTTTTTCTCTAGTTGGTAAATTGTTTGTATTTACCTTTTTCCCTATTGCTTCTATCTTTCCGTCTTCTCCAATTATTAATCCACCATTTTCATTAAGAGAGTTATGAGGATCTATAATATTCGCATTTATAAAGTATTGTTTTTTCATTTATTCACAAAATATTTTTAAACATGCCATTCTTACAGCAACACCTAATTCAACTTGTTCTTTAATAACGCTTTTGTTTATATCGTCTGCTAATCTCGTATCAATCTCAATTCCTCTATTCATCGGACCAGGATGCATTATTAAGGCATCTGATTTAGCATGATCAAGTTTGTCAGGAGTTAATCCATAATATTCGTAGTATTCTCTATTCGATGAAAGATAAGAGCTAGTCATTCTCTCATTTTGTAATCTAAGCATCATTACAATATCACAATCCTTGAGACCCTTTTTCATATCAGTAAAAGTGTTTACACCAAACTTTTCAATTTCTTTTGGCATAAGATTAGATGGTGCAACTATATTAACTTCTGCACCTAACATTGTAAGAAGATAAATGTTTGATCTAGCTACTCTAGAATGAAGTATGTCTCCACATATAGCTATTTTTAATCCTTGAATTCTCTTTTTTCTATTTCTAATTGTTAATGCATCTAGTAATGCTTGGGTAGGGTGTTCACGTCTACCATCACCAGCATTTAAAACAACACAATTAACTTTTTGAGATAGAAGATTACAAGCACCAGAGTCCTGATGTCTTATTACAATTATATCAGGATGCATTGCATTCAAAGTCATTGCAGTATCAATTAATGTTTCACCTTTCTTAATCGCTGAGTTACTCATATTCATTGACATAACATCTGCACCAAGTCTCTTTCCAGCAAGTTCAAATGAACTTTGAGTTCTAGTTGATGGTTCAAAGAATAAGTTTATTTGTGTTTTACCTCTTAACACATCAATTTTTTTATTTTTACTCTGGTTTAATTTTATGAAAGCTTCTGACTCATCAAGGATATAATTAATATCACTAATTGATAAATCTTGGATACCTAACAAATGTTTTTGAGAGATTTTAATAGCTTTATTGGTTTTAATTGCCATTAAAATTAACTCTATAGCTATAAAGCCTTTAAATGGCAAGGATTAATTATTTAAATAATCTAGAGCTCCCTGTAAAATAAATGCAGCTGCGTTTTGATCTATGTTTTTTTCACGCTTTGATACATTAATATCTAGTTGACTTGATAAATTAAATGCACCTACGGTTGAAAGTCTTTCATCCCAAAGACAAACATCTATGCCAACATTTTGGTCTATATTTTTCGATACATCATTTACTGATTGAGCAGAAGGACCTAATGAACCATCCATGTTAATTGGATATCCAATGATAATTCCTTTAATATTGTTTTCCTCTATTATTTTTTTTAATTCGTTGATTAGATCATCATTATTGCTTTTATTGATCGTTTTAAAAGGTGTGGCTATTGACTGTTTTTCATCACAAATTGATACACCGATTCTTTTTGAACCAAGATCTAAACCAATCAATCTAGAGGTTTCAGACTGTTTTTTTTTGAATTCTTCAATAGTGATCATATTGTATATTTTAAACTTAAGTGATAGTTTGCGACATATTTAAATACCATATGAGTATCGATCTTAAAACAATAAAGCACATATCTAAACTATCAAGAATTTCTGTAGATGACAAAAAAGCAGAGAAACTTGCAGGGGATTTAAACTCAATTTTTGATTTTATTGAAAAACTTAACGAATTAAAAACTGACAATGTTGAACCATTAACCTCTATTGCTGAAACAACTCTAAAACTAAGATCAGATGAAGTAAAAAGTAAAAACTTAAGAGATCAAGTAATAAAAAATTCTCCTAAGGAAAATGAAGATTATTTTGTAGTACCAAAGGTAATTGAATAATGTCAGATATAACTAAACAATCATTATCTGAGTTAGTAGAAAATATAAAAAGTAAAAAACTTTCCTCAAGTGAAGTTACTAAAGCATTTGTTGAAAGATCAGAAAAATCAAAAGAATTAAATGCATATATAACTGAAAATTATGCAAATGCTATAGATAAAGCAAAAAATTTTGATGAAAAACCTAATCTTGATCTAAAATTACCTGGTATTCCAATGGCAGTAAAAGATTTATTTTGTACAAAAGATTTAAGAACTACGGCAGGTAGTAAGATTTTAAATAACTTCGTTCCTACTTATGAGTCGACAGTTACACAAAACATTTGGAATGAGGGGGCTATCCTAATGGGTAAATTAAATTGTGATGAATTTGCAATGGGCTCATCTAATGAAACTAGTTTTTTTGGAAATGTGCAAAACCCAATTGATAAAAATTTAGTTCCAGGAGGATCATCTGGAGGATCATCTTCAGCAGTTGCAGCTCAATTAACACCAATAACTATAGGAACAGATACAGGTGGATCTATAAGACAGCCAGCTTCTTTTACAGGAACAGTTGGACTAAAACCTACCTATGGTAGTTGCTCTAGATATGGAATTGTAGCTTTTGCATCATCTTTAGATCAAGCTGGGCCTATGGCACAAAATGTTAAAGACTGTGCTTTATTGCAGGAAGTTATTAGTACCTATGATGAAAAAGACTCTACATCAATAGATTTTAAAAGGAACGAATATAGCAAAGAATTAATAAAAGATATTAAGGGTAAAAAAATAGGAATACCAAAAGAATATAGAGTAGATGGTATGCCTAAGGAAATAGAAGATCTGTGGAAAAAAGGTATTGAATATGCAAAAGATTGTGGTGCTGAGATTATCGATATATCTCTACCTCATACTAATTATGCACTACCTACTTATTACATTGTAGCTCCAGCTGAGGCTTCATCTAATTTAGCTCGATATGATGGTGTTAAATACGGTTTTAGAGCTGAGGGGGAAAATCTTATTGATATGTATGAAAAAACTAGATCTGAGGGATTTGGTGCTGAAGTTCAAAGAAGAATAATGATTGGAACCTATGTTTTATCTTCAGGATATTATGATGCTTATTATCTTAAAGCTCAAAAGGTAAGAAAACTTATAAAAAACGATTTTGATGAAGCTTATAAAAAAGTTGATGCAATTCTAACTCCATCCACTCCAAGTTCAGCGTTTAAAATTGGTGAGAAAACAAATGATCCAGTTTCAATGTATTTAAATGATATTTTTACTGTTCCAGTAAATTTAGCTGGTTTACCCGGAATTTCTATACCTGCAGGTCATGACTTAAAAGGATATCCCCTAGGATTGCAGATAATTGGAAAAGCTTTTGATGAACAAAATATTTTAAACATTGCATACGCTATGGAAGAAAAAATTAATTTTAAAAACAATATTACAGATTGGTGGATTAAGTGAGCAAGAATAAATCTGAATATCTAATTAATAGACATGATAATCAATATGAGGTTGTCATTGGTTTAGAAGTTCATGCACAAGTTACATCAGAGTCAAAATTATTCTCAACTTCTGCAACTAAATTTGGTGCTGAGCCCAATACTCAAGTAAGTTTAGTTGACGCAGCATTTCCAGGTATGTTGCCGGTTATAAATGAATATTGTGTAAAACAAGCTATTAAAACAGGAATTGGTTTAAAAGCAAAAATTAATAAGAGATCTGTCTTTGATAGAAAAAACTATTTTTATGCCGACTTGCCTCAAGGTTATCAAATCTCACAATTCAAAGACCCAATTGTAGGTGAGGGTAAAGTAATACTTGATATGCCTAATGGACAAAAAGAGGTAGGTATAGAGAGATTACACTTAGAGCAAGATGCTGGCAAAAGTATTCATGATCTAGACCCTAAAAATACTTTTGTAGATTTAAATAGATCAGGTGTTGCATTGATGGAAATTGTGAGTAAACCTGATCTAAGATCTCCAGATGAGGTTAATGCATATATTAAGAAATTAAGATCAATAATGAGATATTTAGGAACATGTGATGGAAACATGCAAGAAGGATCTTTAAGAGCCGATGTAAACGTATCCGTTAGAAAAAAAGGCTCAAAAGAATTTGGAACTAGATGTGAAATTAAAAATGTTAACTCTATAAAGTTTATGCAGATGGCTATTGAATACGAAGCTAACAGACAAGTTGATTTAATTGAGGATGGTCAAACTATTGATCAGGAAACAAGACTTTTTGATACTAAAAAGAACGAAACTAGATCAATGAGATCAAAAGAGGATGCTCACGATTATAGATATTTTCCAGATCCTGACTTATTGCCATTAGAAGTTTCCGATGATTTTATTGAAAATTTAAAATCAGAAATTCCAGAATTACCTGATGAAAAGAAAAAAAGATTTATAGAAAAATTCAAATTATCACCTTACGAGGCTAATATTTTAGTTTCAGATATTGAAACATCTAATTATTTTGAAAATGTAATTAAGAAATCAGATGTTAAACTGGCAACAAATTGGATAATTGGTGAATTATTTGCAGCTTTGAATGAAAAGAATTTAGAAATTAGTGAAAGTCCAATTAGTGCAGGCAATCTATCTAAATTAATTAATTTGATTAAAGACGGGACTATATCTGGAAAGATTGCAAAAACTGTATTTGAACAAATGATGAAAGGAGACAAAGATCCTAAAAAAATTGTAGAGGAAAAGGGCTTAAAACAACAGAGTGATCCTAAAGCACTTGAGGCACTGATAGATAAAGTTATTGATGATAATAGAGATAAAGCCATGGAATATAAATCAGGTAAAGTAAAGTTATTTGGTTTCTTTGTAGGTCAAGTAATGAAGGTTTCTGGCGGAAAAGCAAATCCTCAATTAGTCAATGAGATTTTAAAGAAAAAACTTTAGAATTTATGGGTTCAGACCTAAATATAACTAAAGAACTTCAAGAGTATATTTTAAGTCATGGATTAAACTTACATCCAGTTCAAAAAGAAATAATTGATTACAACATTTCACTTGGTGACATTAAAAGAATGCAGATATCAATTTCTCAATGTCAATTCCTACATTTAATCATCAAAATTTCAAACATCAAAAAAGTTTTAGAGATTGGTACATTTACGGGATTAAGCACATTGTCCATGGCTTTAGCTTTATCGGATGATGGTAAAATAATTGCTTTAGATAAAAATAATGAAACCAATAAAGTTGCAACAGATTTTTTCAAAAAAGCTAATCAAGAACATAAAATTAAAACATTAATTAAACCAGCTTTAGAAAGTTTGGATGAAATTAAAAATGAAAAGTTTGATTTAATTTTTATTGATGCCGATAAAAATAATTATATAAAATATTATGAACACTCTTTGAAATTATTGAGTAAAAATGGTTTAATCATCATCGATAATGTTTTGTGGTATGGTGAAGTAGTTAATCAAAAAAATACTGACAAATTTACTAAAAATATTAAAGAATTTAATAATCATATTTCAAAGGATGAAAGAATAGAAAAATTAATAGTTCCACTTGGCGATGGTATGACAGTTTGTAGAAAATTATAATGTTTGTAGTATTTGGCTTTTATAAATTTGTTAAAATTTCTTATCTGAAGAAAAACCAAAGAGTTTTACTAAAAACTTTAAATAAAAAAAAAGTTAGAGGTACAATAATTATTTCCAAAGAGGGGGTTAATGGAACTGTTTCAGGAAAATTGACAAATATTAAATTTATAATTAACAAATTAAAAAAAATACTTAAATTTAAGGATTTTGATAACAGCAATATCTCTCAGAATTTATTCCAGCCTTTTCATAAACCTAAAGTAAAAATTAAAAATGAGGTTGTTCCTATGAATTTAAGTTTAAAAAAAAGAATAAAAAAATTAGATAGTCATGTGGACCCAGGTAAATGGAACAATTTAATAAAAAAAAAAGAAACTATTCTCATAGATGCAAGAAAGCCATTTGAGTATGATGTTGGCACATTTAAAGGTGCAATTAATCCTGAGATTGATAACTTTAGAGACTTTCCAAAATATCTAAAAAAATTAAATAAAAATCAACCTATAGCTATGTTTTGTACTGGCGGTATACGATGTGAAAAAGCATCTGTATATTTAGAGAAAAAAGGTTTTAATAATATTTATCAGTTAAATGGCGGTATATTAAATTATCTAAAAAAAACTAATAAGAAAAAAAGTTTATGGAGAGGCGAATGCTTTGTTTTTGACAACAGAGTTAGCCTAAAACATGGATTAAAAATAGGAACATATGGAATTTGTAGTGGTTGTAGAAAACCTCTTTCAACAAAAGAAAAAAAGTCAGAAAAATATGAAGAAGGTGTTTCATGCCCAAAATGTTACTCAACATTAACAAAAGATCAAAAATTAAGATTTAGAATGCGTCAAAAACAAATAAATCTTGCTAAAAAAGAGGGAAAAAGACATACCTTCCAAAAAGAGTATTAATTTTATTTTCATTATGAATTTATTGAAAGATGATATTTCAAAATTAGTAAAAAAACTTGCCATACCGGCAAGTGTTGGAACATTATTTCAAACGCTCTACAATATTGTAGACACTTTCTATGCAGGTAAAATATCACCAGAGGCCTTAGCAGCACTAAGTAAATCTTTTCCTTTATATTTTATTATAGTTGCCACCTCGATTGGTGTTACGGTAGCTGGAACATCTCTTATTGGCAGTAGTATAGGTGAAAAAAATGAAAAGAAAGCTTTAAAATATTTTACGCATGTAATTTTTTTTGGAATAATAATTTCACTTTTTATAACTTTCATAGGCTTATTTTTTTCAGAAAAGGTATTCTATATTATGAATTCCTCTAAAGAAGTGACAGTTTTGGGTCTTGAATATATGAATATTATATTTCCAGGAACAATTATATTTATTTTAGTTGTAGCTTTGAATTCTTTTTTGCACGCAGAAGGTGATACAGTAACTTATAGAAATGTTTTAATCTTATCCTTTTTATTAAATATAATCTTAAATCCTATTTTAATTTTTGGTTTTTTATTTATTCCACCACTTGGTGTTGCAGGCATAGGTATAGCAACGTTAATTGCCCAGTCTGTTTCGTTATTAATTATCTTAATAAAAATAATCAATAATAGTAGAATTAAACATATTACTATTGAATACTTAAAAATAAAATTTTTGTTTCTTATAGAAATTTTTTTTCAATCAATGCCCATTGCTTTAGCAATTTTTGGCTATTCAATTGCTGCTATAATAGTTTTTAGTTTTGTTGGTTTATCAGGTGAATATGCGGTAGCTGGTTATGGTGCAGCTACAAGAATTGAACAAGTTGTATTACTTCCAATATTAGGAATTAATACTGCAATAATCTCTATAATTGCTCAAAATATTGGTGCTAAATTTCTTGATAGAGTGGAAAATACTTATTTTGTATCAATAAAATATGGAATTTTTTTAATGATAATTGCTGGAATATTAGTTTTTTCATTAGCAGATATTGTCCCAAAATTCTTTTCATCTGATAAGGATGTTATTTTATATGGATCGATGTATTTAAAAATTTCTGCAATTATATTACCTGCCTATCCAATATTTTTCTTATCAAATGGTTTTTTTATGGCTTTAAAGCGATCAGGAAAAGCTATGATTAATAATATCATAAGAAATGTGGTTGTACCTATTTTATCGTTTTATATGGCAAAAACTATCGGCGCAGATTTTAAAACATTTTTTTATATATGGGCTATATTTCAATGGACAATTTCACTTCTGTTATTTTTATATGTTAAGTATTACATAAATAATAAACTAGCTTATGTTTAATTTTTTGAAGATAGAAATAAAATGTTTTTTACTAAAAAAAAAGTACTAATTTTAATAGTAATCTGTTCTATCTTTTTTATACTCACATATAATGATGTTAAGTCTGAGGAAATAAAAGAAATCTCTGGTAATGCACAAATCATTGATGGTGATACTATTAAAATAAATACAAAAAAAATTAGACTGCATGGAATAGATGCTCCTGAGTTTAAACAGATGTGTAAAAAACCCTATTTAACAATATTTTTTTTTTCTCTTCACAAAGACTATCCTTGTGGAAAAATTTCATCTGCAAAATTAAAAAAAAAAGTTAATAATAAAGTAATTAAATGTAAAATTTTAGATATTGATAGATATAATAGATTAATTGGAGAATGTTATAAAAGAAATTTAAATTTAAATTCATGGCTAGTTTCTAATGGTTACGCAGTAGTGTATAGAAAATACTCAAAAAAATATGTTTCTGATGAAATTAATGCTAAAAATAAAAAATTAGGTGTCTGGCAAGGTAAATTTGAAATGCCATGGGATTATAGAAGAAAAAAATAATACTATAGTCTAGAAGTATTGTCTTCGATCCAAGAATAAAGATGTTCAGCAAAAGATCTTCTAACAAAGAGATTTACAATATTTTCATCTTTATTGTGCAGAATTACATCTATATGATTTAAAACTGTCTGTGTTGTTGATCCTTTCTTTTCTTTAAATTCATTAAAATTAAATGGAGATCCTGCTGAAAAAATTTCATAGATATTCTTACCTTTAAGCTCTAATTGAACAAATTGATCTGTTACATCTATAACAGCACCTAAATTTGTTTTTGAAATGCTATTAAATAAGACTTCATATAGATCGTATTTATTAGTGTCTTTACTCGCTAGTTCATTTGAGACTATCATCCATTCATCTGGACTAAGCCATATTGCTGTTAATTTGTCACTCGTTGATGAAGTGTTTGCCTCTGTAGGTAAAATCATATTAAGATTTTTACCAATATTTGTTAAAAACTCTCTTTTTTTACCTCTTACATTAATTTTTATTACTGGAGAGATTTCTTTTATAGAAACACTCTCATGATTAATTTCATTTTTAATAACTGAATTATAATTAAGCATTCAACCTCTCATTTTTTTCATCATAAAAAACTGGATTTGCAACAGTTACATTAATATTTTTATCTTTCATTGGTATGAATAGTTTTTTGCCCATCATGTCTTTTCCACCTCTAACAACTGCTAGGGCAATTGATTTATTCAGGTTTGGACTAAAATAGCTCGAGGTTACATGTCCAAGCATTTCAACAGGACTTTGATTTAGTTTTGAAACAATTTGAGCACCTTCTTCTAAAACTATCTTTGGATCATCGGTTAACAAACCTACTAATTGTTTTCTATCTTTTCTCATTGTATCTGATCTATATAGTGATCTTTTACCTATGAAATCATATTTCTTCTTGCTAACAATCCAATCCATTTGAAGATCAATAGGTGTCATGGTTCCATCTGTATCTTGACCAACAATTATAAAACCTTTTTCCGCCCTTAATAAGTGCATTGTTTCCGTTCCATAAGGAGTAATATTAAATTCTTTACCTGCCTCCATACACTTTTCCCATAAATCTTTTCCATAACTTGCCTGAACATTTATTTCGTAGCTATGTTCTCCTGTGAAACTAATTCTCATTATTCTACATTGTATATCACCAATATTAGTTTCCTTGAATGACATGTGAGGGAAATTTTCATCTGACAAATCTAAATCTGGTATTATTTTTTTAAGAATCTTTTTGCTATTAGGACCACATAAACTTGCAGTAGCATAATGATCAGTCACTGATGTTAAGTATACATCTAGTTCTGGCCATTCTGTTTGAAGATAATCTTCAAGCTTTCCTAAAACATTAGCAGCTCCACCTGTTGTTGTACTCATTATATAATGATTTTCTCCCAATCTAGTTGTAACACCATCATCATAAACCATACCATCTTCATTTAGCATCAGACCATATCTGCATTTACCAATAGCTAATTTAGACCAAGCATTAGTATAAACTCTATTTAAAAACTCTGAAGCGTCACTTCCTTGAATATCAATTTTACCAAGTGTAGAGGCATCCAATATACCAGCACTCTCTCTCGCTGCCTTACTTTCTCTTTGTACCGCTTGATGCATTGTCTCTCCATTAATGGGATAATACCATGCACGCTTCCATTGACCTACATTTTCAAATTCAGCTTTATTTTCAACATGCCAATTATTCATTGGTGTTCTTCTAAAAATATCAAAAAATTTTCCTACATTTCGACCGACAATTGTGCCAAATGTTAAAGGTGTGTAAGGAGGTCTAAAAGTGGTTGTTCCTAATTCTCCCATTTTAACACCTGCTGTATCAGCAATTATGCCTAACGCATGCATATTTCCTAGTTTACCTTGATCAGTTCCCATACCAGTAGTCGTGTATCTTTTTACATGTTCAATAGATCTAAAACCTTCTCTTAATGCTAGCTTAATATCTTTAGCGGTTGCATCGTTTTGATAATCTACAAATGGTTTAGTTTTGCCTAAAGGTTTATTAGAAGGTAGTAACCAAATATTTCTTTTTGAGTTTTCCTGATCAATCTCAACTTTCATGTTATCTAAATCTGTTTCTTTAATATTAAAGTTATCTTTAAGTTTTTGATTTAAATTTTTAATAATTTCATCGATCTTAAAATCTCCATCGCAAGACCCTACACTTATTTGGTTAGATGTATTTTGATTTGGTATGAAAACATTTTTTTCCTCATCAAATACAAGTTTACAGCCTGATTGTGTATATAAATGTACTGCAGGCGTCCAACCACCAGCAACTCCTAAGCAATCACATGAAATAGAAATTTTACTTCCAGTAACAGAAGTACCATCATTAGATAGCTTCATAATTGAAACACTATTTAGTCTTTTGTATCCATCTGTATCAACAATCGAATGTGACCAGTAAATTTTAATACCTGTTTCTTTAACTTTTCTAACAATTTTACTTTCAGATTGCTCTCTAATATCAATAATTGCTTCAACATTTATACCCTTGTTGTATAGTGACAAAGCACTTTCATATGCGCTATCATTGTTAGTAAAAAATACATTTTTACTACCACACGCAACACCATAAAATTCGCTGTATTTTTTTACAGCAGAAGAAAGCATTATTCCTGGTCTATCATTATTATTAAATATCAAAGGTCTTTCTAACGCACCTGTGGCTAAAATAACTTTCTTAGCTCTAATTTTAAGAAGTCTTTGTCTGATTTTATTTGTTTTATCTTTTGTCTCTAAATGATCAGTTAAATTTTCTCTAGCTAAGAGATAATTATATTGATGATAAGCAGCTACACTTGTTCTTGTCTTTATTTCGAGATTTTTAATACCTTTGATCTCCTCTATTTCTTTTTTTAACCACTCAGAAGATGTTTTATTATCAATTTTATTAAATTCGTTATTTTCATAAATAGTTGATCCACCAAGTTCATTTTTTTCATCAACCAATAACGTTTTAAAATTGTTTTTAGCCGCATTTTTTGCTGCTAATATTCCAGATATACCAGCGCCCACTACTAATACATCAAAATGCAGATTACGGTGATCATAAATATCCGGATCATTTTTGGTTGGTGATTTTCCTAATCCAGCCGAATGTCTAATAAAAAATTCGTATTTTTCCCAAAAACTAGCGGGCCACATAAATGTTTTGTAATAAAAACCTGCTGGAAGAAAGGCGGAGAGAAAATTATTTATTCCTCCAATATCAAATTCAACACTTGGCCAACAATTCTGGCTTGTAGCTTCTAAACCCTCATAAATCTCGACTTCTGTGGCTCTAACATTAGGTTCAGTTCTGTCAGAATTAGGATTTATTTGAACAATTGCATTTGGCTCTTCAGAACCAGATGACATAATTCCTCTTGGTCTATGATATTTAAAACTCCGACCCACCAAATGAACATCATTTGCAAGTAATGCAGAAGCTAAAGTATCTCCTTTATAACCGTGATAAGTTTTACCATTAAATTTAAAAGAAATTCTATTAGTTTCATCAATATACTCACTAGTTTTTACTCTTAAATTTTTAGTCATTTTATTGAGAAGGCGGTTTTTCACCCATTTTATAAATTGCTTTTATTTCATCGTTAGATGTATCTCTAACCATATTAAACCATTTACGACAACCATGTGCATGATTCCATCTTTCAAATTGGACACCTTTAATATTTTTTCTCATAAACAAATATTCTGCCCACTCATCATCACTTAACTCTGTTGGTTGTTTAGGTCTTTCAATATGAGCTTCACCACCAGCTTTAAATTCTTGCTGATCACGTTCTCCACAGTATGGACAGTTTATCAAAAACATTAATGAGCAACCGCTGCAGCACCATGTTCATCAACAAGGTCACCGCTTACAAATCTATTTAAATTAAATGCAGAATTTAGTTTGTGAGGTTCATCATTAGCTATTGTATGAGCAAATAAATCTCCTGATCCAGGAGTTGCTTTAAATCCTCCAGTACCCCAACCACAATTAAAGTATAATCCTTTAATTGAGGTTTTACTTAAAATTGGACTAGCGTCAGGACAAATATCTACTATCCCTCCCCATTGTCTTAACATTCTCATTCTACTGAAAATTGGATATAACTCTAAAATAGCATTTAATGTTCCTTCAACTATTTGATGGCTACCTTTTTGAGTATAAGAAACATAATCATCCGTTCCAGCACCAATTACTAATTCCCCTTTGTCTGATTGACTGACATATGCATGCACTGCGTTAGACATTACAACTGTATCAATAATTGGTTTCACAGGTTCAGAAACTAAAGCTTGCAAAGGTTTACTTTCAAGTGGAAGTCTTAGGCCTGCCATATTTGCAATTACGCTAGAATGCCCAGCTGCAACGACACCAACTTTTTTGGTTTTAATAAATCCTTTTGTTGTCTCTATTCCCTCAACACTATCTCCATTTCTTTTAATTCCTTTAACTTCACAATTTTGAATAATATCAACGCCCATTGAATCGGCTCCTCTAGCATATCCCCAAGCGACAGCATCGTGTCTAGCTGTACCTGCTCTTCGTTGTAAAGTTCCTCCTAAAACAGGGTATCTAATATTTGGTGAGGTATTTATAATTGGACAAAATTTTTTAACTTCTTCAGTGCTTAAGTAAACTGCATCAATACCATTAAGTCTATTTGCATGTGTTCGTCTTTTTAAGTCTCTAACATCTTGTAAATTATGCGCAAGGTTCATTACACCTCTTTGACTAAACATTACATTGTAATTTAATTCTTGAGATAAACCTTCCCAAATTTTTAATGCATGATCATATAATCCTGCACTAGCGTCCCATAAATAATTTGATCTAATAATTGTAGTATTACGACCAGTATTTCCACCACCAATCCAACCTTTCTCAACAACAGCAATATTATGCATGTTGTGTTTTTTTGCTAAATAGTAGGCAGTTGCTAATCCATGGCCACCACCACCAACAATAACTGCATCGTACTCTTTTTTAGGAGCAGGGTCTTTCCATGCTCTTTGCCAATTTTCATGATATGAAAAAGCATTTTTGATTAACGAAAATACTGAGTATTTATTTCTCATAATAATTGAATAATTACTTTATATATATTGAATTTTCAATACAATCGCTTAATACACAATGTCATACGGAAGAGTGGGTGAGAGGCTGAAACCAGTCGTTTGCTAAATGACCGTGCGAGGAAACTTGTACCGAGGGTTCGAATCCCTCCTCTTCCGCCACTAAAATAGAGGCTGATCCTTAAAAAAGTTTTTCATGGTCACAGGCCGTTGTTCCAAAATATATCTATAAACATTATAATTTTCCATTACACGCTGCACATAATTTCTTGTTTCTCGAAACTTTATCAATTCAACCCAATCAACATAATCGACTTGTTTTTTTTGTGGGTCTTTATTAATTCTTTTCCAATATTTAACCCTGTTAGGTCCAGCATTATATGCTGCAACTGCAAAAGGGTAAGCACCATCATATTGTAGAATTAATCCTGCAATATAGTGTGAACCTAAATTAATATTATATTCTGGATCAGTTGTTAATCTTGATTTCGAATAAGGAAGTTTAGCTTGTTTTGAAACTAATTTTGCCGTGTAAGGCATCAATTGCATTAATCCTTTTGCACCAGCATGACTATTTGCCTCTAAATCAAATTCACTTTCTTGTCTAATTATTGATAAGATTAGAGCACTTTCAGGAATTTTTCTTTTATTAATATACTTAGGAGTACTTATTATTGGGTAGTTATATCTATTATGAAATCTTTTTTGATAAGAAGCAATTTTAGAAACTTGAATAGCAAAATCATATCTGTTTATACTCGTTGCTAATTCAGCTGCCAGAATTTCACTTCCTTTTGCAATATTATCATTAGCAAGATGTCTTAAAATATGTTTTGTATATTTGTCTTTTTTCAATTCATCTAAAAGATAACAGATTTTTACAAGCTCCTTATTAAAAAATTGAATTCTATATTTTGCATCTATTTCCATGTCTTTGTTCAATTCAAATTTTCCATTTGGATTTAATTTTAAAAAAGCTAATTGACCATAGTATGTTGTTAGATATTTTGAGGCTTCTCTATACCAATTATTTGATTGCTCTCTTTCACCTATTTTCTCATACGCTCTTCCAAGCCAATAAGCACCTCTAGATAAGCTTATTGGATAGCTAACATTTTCATAAAAATTTTTGAAATGATTTTTAGCTGTTATAGGATCTTTTAAAAAACTTAATGCTATCCACCCACTCATCCATTCTGCTGCAGCATATTCGGATCCTTGAGTCATTCCATGATTGCTTGAAATTTTATATGAAATTTCATATTTCTTTTTATAAAGCAATGCTCTTGAGATAATTTCTCTTTCTTTCCACCATATATCTGGTCTAACTAAATATTCTTTATCATTTCTTATTTTTAATAAGATTTCTGTGGAAGAGTCTACACGTCCTTTTTTTCTTCTCCATTTTAATCGATCATAGTTTAATCCGGCATCATTCTTAAATTTTTGTGGAACATTTGCTATTGCTTGGTCAACGCCATAACCTTTACTCATTAAAAGATATCTCGCGTTATATAAAAGTTCATAATCTTTTGGCAAATATCTTATTAATCTTTGTAAATCCCAACGATCACCGTTCCATGCTAAATAATCAGCACGTTTTATATAGTCATCTGCATTTAAGAATTTTTTATACTTTTTTCTAAAATATTTTAATTCATTTTTAGATAAATCTGCTGTTATCCAGCCTTCTTTAATTAGTTTTGTACCCTTATTTTTGTCTCCGATTAAAATGTGACTTTCTCCAAGTATCATTTTACCGTAACCACTTAACGGACCTTTTTCTCCAAACCAATTTATTATTTTTTTTGGAGAAACACTTTCAGTTGATAGTTTGTGTTCTGCTAGATATCTAATTCTATCTATTCTTGGATAATCTGAATTTTTGTTTAAAAAAACTTGATATTCGTAAAAAGATGCTTGATTACCAGAAGTTAAAAGGTGTCTCCATTGTATAAAATTATAAATTGAATTGTCTTTTGCTTTTTTTGCTGTTTTAAGTGCGGAAGACCATTTACTTTTTTGCATCTCAGAAATAGCTTTTTTTGCTATTCCATAATCTCTTTTATTGTAATATTTGGAAATTTTTATATTCATGCTAGTACTTAGACCAGCAACAGTTGGTTTTTTCTTAGGTATTTTAAAACTTAATTTTTTTTCTTTTAAAACTAATTCTTTTTTAACAACTTTTTCCTCTATTTTAGCCTCTTTTTTTTTTGAGGGTTTTTTTAAAGGTTTAAGAATATTTATTGATATTTTTTTTTGAATTTCTTCACTACTTAGAAGAGGTTTTTTTAAAGGAACAATTGAATTGATTTCTGCAAAAAGATTATTTGAAAACATTAATATTGAAGTTACTAAACCTAAAAATAATATTTTTTTGAGCATAATCTTTTAGTATATGAATCCTTAAACTATGTTATAAGTACTTATGTTTAAAGGTTCAAATGTTGCTTTAATTACACCATTTAAAAATAATGGTCTAGATGAAGAGGCATATATTAAATTAATTCATTTCCAGATAGATAATGGAACCAATGGACTTGTTCCAGCGGGCACAACTGGTGAATCACCTACGTTAAGCCATGATGAGCATCAAAGAGTAATAGATTTATGTATAAAAGAAAGTAATGGAAAAATTCCAGTTATTGCGGGTACAGGCTCAAACTCAACAGAGGAGGCTATTTCTTTAACTACTCATGCAGAAAAAGCAGGAGCTAATGGAGCTTTGATAGTCACACCTTATTATAATAAGCCAACCCAAGAAGGCTTGTATCAACATTATAAAGCAATTAATGACACGTGCGGCATTCCAATTATAATTTATAATATTCCTGGTAGATCTGTGATTGACATGTCAGTAGAAACAATGTCTAGACTTTATGAATTAAAGAACATAGTTGGTGTTAAAGATGCAACAGGTGATTTAAATAGAGTTAATCAAACTCTTGAAAAATTAGGTAAAGATTTTATTCAATTAACTGGTAATGACGACAATGTTTTTGAATTTAATAAACGTGGTGGGGTAGGCACTATTAGTGTTACAGCAAACATTGCTCCTAAACTTTGTTCCGATTTTCAAAGATTATCAAAATCAGATACTGATAACGAAATAAAAGAGGCAGAAAGATTGGATAAAATATTACAACCGGTTCATCACTCATTGTTTGTCGAGAGCAATCCTAGTCCTGTAAAATATGCTGCAAAACTTTTAGGACTGTGTGATGATAACGTAAGACTACCACTTGTAAAAGTAACAGAAACAACAAAAGAAATTGTAAAAAAAGCTCTTCAGTCTGCTAAATTAATTTAATGAGTAAAAAAACCATTTCTGGTTTAAAAATCATTTGTTTAAATAGAAAAGCTAATTTTAACTATTTTTTTGAAGATCTTTTTGAAGCTGGGATTGTTTTAAAGGGATCTGAAATTAAATCAGTAAGAGATGGCAAGGTGAATATAGCTGAGTCCTATGCTGTTGAAAAGAGAGGAGAAATTGTCTTAATTAATTCACACATATCTCCATATAAGCAAGCTAGTTACTCTAATCATAATCCTACTGATGATAGGAAATTACTTCTTAATAAAAAAGAAATAAATAAATTAATAGGTAAAATGCAAAGAGATGGTTTCACATTAGTTCCAACTAAAATGTATTTTAAAAAAGGAAAGGCTAAAATAGAATTAGCTGTTGCAAAAGGAAAAAAACAATATGATAAGAGAGCCACAAAAAAAAGTAGAGATTGGAACCGTGAAAAGGCAAGATATATTAGAAAATCAAGCTAAAATTGTTTTTTTAGGAGTGGGTTCAAATTTAGGATTAAGAAAAAGAAACATAGAAAAAGCAAAATTTTTATTAGCAGAGTATAATCTATATTTTCTGTCAGTATCTAGTTATTATGAAACTCCCTCATGGCCTGATCCAAAAAAACCTAAGTTCTTAAATATAATTTTAAAATTAAAATGCTATTACAGTCCACAAGAACTTTTAAAAATTTGTAAATCTATAGAAATTCAATTAGGTAGAAAAAAAGCAAAAAAAAATGCTCCTCGTACATGTGATTTAGATATAATCGATTTTAATAAATTGGTATTAAAAACAAATTCTAAGATTAATTTACCACACAAAATGATGCACAAAAGAAACTTTGTATTATTTCCATTATTTGAAATTCAAAAGAATTGGATCCATCCTGATAAACAAATTGATGTTAAAACCTTGATTTCTTTACTTCCTGATAGAGACATTAGATCTATTAAACAAATTTGATTTAATGGTATAGTATTAGATATGCTTAATTCAAATGAACTAATAAATAAAGTTAAGGTTTACAATAAATTTTTAAATCCTGAAAGATTGGATAAAGCATACAATTTTGCTGTAAATGCACACAAAAGTCAAAAAAGAGCTTCAGGCGATCCTTATTCCGTACATCCAATTGAGGTTGCTAATATTTTAACTGAATTAAAATTAGATAGTGCCACTATCACAACAGGTTTATTGCATGACACTATCGAAGATACTTTTGCAACTTATGAGACAATTAAACAAGAATTTGGTGATGAGGTTGCAGACCTAGTTGATGGTGTGACAAAAATATCAGCATTTGAAAATTCAGCAGGAGCCAATTCTAAAGTTGAGAATTTTAGAAAATTAATTTTAGCTACTTCAAAAGATATTAGAGTTCTGTTGGTCAAAATTGCTGATCGATTACATAATATGAGAACTATCAAGGCGATATCAAAAGAAGATAAAAGAAAAAGGATAGCTCAAGAAACTATGGAAATTTATGCCCCTTTAGCAGACAGGATGGGTATGCATAGAATAAGAGATGAGCTTGAGGATTTATCTTTTGAAATTTTAAATAACGACGCAAGAAAATTAATAAAAAAAAGACTAGATGAAATAAAATTGGATAGAAAAGATTTATTTGAAGAGCAATCTTTTAAGTTAAGTGAAATTTTAAATGATAATAAAATTAATGCTGAAATACATGGAAGAGAAAAAACACCATTTTCAATATGGAGAAAAGTCCAAAAAAAAAGAGTTTCACTAGAACAAATTACAGACATCATTGGATTTAGAATAATTTTAAAAAATGTTGATGATTGTTATAAAACTCTTGGTATTTTTCATAAAAAATGGAATTGCATACCAGGTAAATTTAAAGATTATATATCCTCTCCAAAAATTAATGGATACAAATCTATTCATACTTCAGTAATTGGTTCAAATAAAAAACCGATAGAAATTCAAATCAGAACTCAAGAAATGCACGAATTTGCTGAAAGAGGTGTCGCATCTCATTGGCAGTACAAATCTTCTGAAAAATTTAACTCTTTGAGCTGGAAGGAATATGATTGGTTAAAAGATCTAGTTGAAATTATAGAAAAAAATGAAAATCCTGAGGACTCGTACGAGTATACAAAACTTCAAATGTTTCAAGAAAACGTTTTTTGTTTCACACCGAAAGGTTCAGTAATTAAATTACCTAAAGACGCAACAGCTATTGATTTTGCATATGCTGTTCATACTAAAATTGGTAACTCAGCAGTAGGCTGTGAAATAAATGGAAACAAAAGTGAATTACAATCTATTTTAAGAAATGGCGATCGAGTAAATATTATTACATCAAAAAATAATTCACCCTCACTTCACTGGATACCAACAACCAAAACAGGTAAAGCTAGAGCAGCAATAAGAAGATATTGGCATGATAAAGGAGAGCAAAAAGAGGAAAAAACAAAAAAATACAATACTACGCTATGGATGTCATTACCTGATAAGCCTGGTCAATTAGGTGATATAAGCTCACTTATTGGAAGTCATAAATTAAATATATCAAGCTTAGAAATGGTTGGTAAAAATCCTAATTATATTAATTTTAAATTTAAATTAATTATTAGAAACTTGAAGAATTTTACTAATTTTATTGCAGAGCTAAAGCAAAAGAGTATAAAATTTAAGATAATCAGACACGAAGAAAAAAGAAATGCTTTCACACAAAAAATCCTTAAATATTTTAAAAAAAACTAATGCATTATTAGAAGGACACTTTGTTCTATCTTCAGGTCTACATTCTTCAAAATATATTCAGTGTGCAAAACTTTTAAGTTTTCCTGATCTAGCTGGCAAGATTTGTAAATCCTTAGCAAAAAAAATTAAAAAAAATTATAAAAAAATAGATTTAATATTAGCTCCGGCAATGGGAGGTGTAATTATTGGATACGAAATAGGAAAATTACTCAAAAAAGAGACAATTTTTTGTGAAAGGGTAAATGGTAAATTTACTCTTAGAAGAGGATTCAACATTAAAAAAGGTGCAAGGGTATTAATTGTAGAAGATGTTATCACAACAGGAAAATCTAGTTTAGAGTGTGTGAAGTTGATTAAAAAATCAAAAGCAAAATTAATTGGATTTGCAACTATAATTGATCGATCAACTAAACAATCTTTAAAAATAAAAAAAGTAATAATATCTCATCTAAAAATAGAAGTTCCAACTTATAAAGAAAATAAATTGCCACCAGAACTTAAGTCAATACAAATAACTACCCCAGGAAGCAGATTTATTAAGTGAAAAGGTTAGGTGTAAATATTGATCATATCGCAACTTTACGAAATGCACGTGGAGAGAAACACCCTAATCCAATAGATGCTGCTAAAAAAGTTATTAGTTATGGAGCTGACTCTGTTACAATTCATTTAAGAGAAGATAGAAGACATATAAAAGATATTGATGCAAAAAAAATATGTGCTTTAAAGAATGTGCTTGTAAACCTTGAAATTTCTATGAATAAAGAAATTGTTAATAAAGCACTCAAGATAAAACCAAATTTTATATGCTTAGTTCCGGAAAATAGAAAAGAGGTTACTACAGAGGGAGGTTTAAATGTAAAAAACAACCTTAATAAATTAGAGAAAATAATTAAAAAATTTAAAAAAGCAAAGATAAGAACAAGTTTATTCATTAACCCTTCACTAATTGACATTAGACTTGCTAAAAAATTAAATACAGATTGTATTGAAATACATACTGGAAAATTAGCAAACTTAGTTAAATCAAAAAAAAATTATTCTAATGAATTAAACCGAATTAAAAAAAGTGTAAAATTTGCATCAAGTTTAAATATAGAAGTTCATGCTGGTCACGGTTTAGACTACGCAACTACCAAAATATTAACAAAAATAATAGACCTAGAGGAGTATAATATTGGACATTTTATAATTGGGGAATCAATATTTTATGGACTTTCAAAAGTAATTAAAAACTTTAAAAAAATTATACAAAATAAATGAAAATTCTTGGAATTGGTGTTGATATTATTGAAAATAAAAGAATTCAAAAATCAATTAAAAATCCTTCATTTAAAAAAAAAATTTACTCATTTAAAGAATTGAAACAATCTAGTGCTGTGAATAATAAAGTAGCTTATTTTTCGAAGAGATTTGCTGCAAAAGAAGCATTTTCTAAAGCTCTTGGCACAGGTTTTCGTATGAATTTAAATTTTAAAGATATAGAGGTTGTTAATGACAAAATGGGAAAGCCTTATTATGTTAAAAATAAAAAGATTACAAAGATCATTCAAAAGAATTTTAAAATTAAAAATTTTAAATGTTTTTTATCTATTTCTGATGAAAAAAATTACTCAACTGCTTTTGCAATTATTCAAACATCATGAAATTAGATAAAAATTTTTTTTCAGAGAATATTAAAACTTTAGTTTATGCACTAATTATTGCTGTCTTAATTAGATCACTATTAGTACAACCTTTTTATATTCCATCATCATCCATGGAACCTACTTTATTCGTAGGTGATAGGTTATTTGTAACAAAATATACTTATGGATATAGTAAACACTCATTTCCTTTTAGCCCTCCAATATTAAGCAAAAGAATTATGTTTAGTAGTCCAAAAAGGGGTGATGTTATTGTGTTTAAAACACCTGCAGATAATAGAACAGACTACATTAAAAGATTAATTGGTTTACCTGGTGATAAAATACAGTTTATAGATTCTAATTTATATTTAAATAATTCTGAAATTCTTAAATCTAAAATTAATAACAAAAATACTATTTTCTGTGGTGATAAAAGTATTAATGTTTATAGATTTGAGGAAAAACTTCCAAATGGTAGAAAATTTCATACAGTTTATTTAAAAGATTATACTTATCAAAATTCAGATGTTTTTACTGTGCCAAAAGATCATTATTTCTTTTTAGGTGACAATAGAGATTGCTCTAAAGATAGCAGGTACTTAACAAGTGTTGGATATGTACATAAAGACAATTTAGTAGGAAAAGCTCAATTTATATTTTTCTCTTCTGATAAAAAAGTAGGAAGTTTTATAGAATTTTGGAAATGGCATAAGTCAATAAGGTTTAATAGAACATTTAATAAAATTAATTAATGAAAATTAACTATCAGAGTTTAGAAAAAAGAATTGAATTAAAATTTAAAAATAAAGATCTACTGATCCAAGCCCTTACACATAAAAGCTATAATCCAAGTGAGAATAATGAAAAGATAGAATTTTTAGGTGATAGAGTTCTCGGTTTGGTAATAGCAAAAAAACTTTTAGAAATTTATCCAGAAGAAAAAGAAGGTATTCTTGATAAAAAATTTGCATCGTTAGTGAATAAAAAAACATGTTTGGATATAGCAAAAAAAATCAATTTAGCTTGTTATATTAAAACATTTAATCCTAACAATAAAAAAATAAAAATTGAGGACAAAATTATATCTGATAGCTGTGAAGCATTAATTGGTGCAATATATCTTGATAAAGGTTTTGCTATTGTTGAAAAAACAATTTTAAAATTATGGCAAGATAATATTGAAAAAAGTGTTGTAACTGAAGTAGATGCAAAAACAAAGTTACAAGAATTGACTTTAAAAAATTTTAAAAAACTACCCACCTATAAATTGATTTCAAATACTGGTCCAAGACATAAACCCATATTCAAAGTTGGAGTAAAATTACCAAATACAAAATATTTTATAGCTTCTGGTAAATCAAAGAAGGAAGCAGAACAAAATGCAGCGATTGAATGTTTAAAAAATACAAAAAAAAATGAATTGGTCAGATAAGGGATTTTTAATAAGTAAAATAAGATATAGTGAAAATTCATTAATTGCTGAAATATTTACTAAAGAGAAAGGAAAAATATCTGGAATTATATTTGGTGGTACTTCAAAAAAAATAAAAAATTATCTTCAGGTTGGCAATAAACTTCATGTTAACTATAATTCTAAAAATGAAAATAGAATAGGTTACTTTAAAATTGAAATTTTAAATGCTTACGCACCTCTATATTTTGATCATAAACAAAAGTTATCTTGCATTACATCTGCTATGAATTTAATTAAAATATTAACAGCTGAGTCCCAATCTAATGATAAAATTTATTTTATAATTCAAAATCTATTTTTAATATTAAAAGAAAAAGACTGGTTAAAAAAATATATATTTTGGGAATTGGAGTTACTGAAAATATTAGGATATGACTTAGCGCTTGAGAATTTTGTAGAAAAAGATTTAGAAGGAAATAAAACTGTATATTATGCAAACTCTTTGAATGAAAAAAAATATGTACCTAATTTTTTGATAGAAAAAGACATAGAGGTTAATGATCTAGGCACTTTATTAAATGGTTTGAAATTAGTAGGTGATTATTTAGATAAAACTATATTAAGACCTAATAATATAAATTATCCAAATAGCAGATTACTATTTTTAAATACGTTAAAATGAGACTATCTTATTATTTTATCAATTCTATCTGCGTAATAACTTACTATAGCATTGGCACCAGCTCTCTTAAAAGCAACTAAGCTTTCATATATAGCATCTTTATTAATTAATTTTTTCGCTATAGCTGTTTCAATTAAGCTGTATTCGCCTGATACTTGATAGGCAAATACAGGTAATTTAAATTTTTCTTTTATTGATTTTATTATATCTAAGTAGGGCATACCTGGTTTAACCATAACCATATCTGCACCTTCTTTAATATCTAAAGCAACTTCTCTTAAAGCTTCGTCAGAATTTCTATAATCCATCTGATAAGTTTTTTTGTCTCCTTTTAACGAACCTTTAGAACCTACTGCATCTCTAAAAGGTCCATAAAAGCTTGAAGCATATTTTGCAGCGTACGATAATATTTGAACGTTTTGGAAATTATTTTTATCTAAAGCTTTTCTTATTTTTCCTATTCTGCCATCCATCATATCTGATGGGGCAATTAGATCACATCCCATTTCTGCCTGAAGTAATGATTGATTAATCAGTACCTCTACAGTCTCGTCGTTTAGAATAGTGTTAGATTTAATTAAACCGTCATGACCATGTGATGTGTAGGGATCTAATGCTACGTCACACATTATACCTATTTGATTTTTGTATCTTTTTTTAATTTCTTTAATTGCTCTACAAACTAGATTTTTTTCATTAAGTGATTCTGTTCCCAATTCATCTTTATGTGCATTTTGGGTTTTTGGAAAAAGTGCAACCATTGGTATCTTTTTTTTTATGGCTCTATCCACTATTTGACTCAATCGATTAATAGTATATCTGTATACGCCCGGCATCGATGAAATCTCTTGCCGTTTATTTGATCCTTCAATTAAAAAAATAGGTAATATAAAGTCATTTGGACTTAAGGTATTTTCTTGAATCAGTCTTCTTGACCAAGATTCTTTTCTATTTCTTCTAAGTCTAAGACTCGGATATTTACCAATAATCATGTTTTAATTTACTTTTAAATTGCGACAAATGTAATATACACATATACAAAAAAAAGGGTAGAAAGCAATCAAGATGACAATGGAAAATTCAAAAGTAATAGATTTAAATATAAAAAAAGAAGATAGAGTTTTAGACTTCAGTGATTTTCAAAAGCAAGAAATCAAGTTTGATATAGAAAAATTACAAGAGGCTTATCACCAAATAGTTAAAATTAGAAAGTTTGAAGATGCTGGTGTAACTCACTTTGGTGCGATATCATTAACCCAAATACCTGGTGATCCAGATTCAATTAAAGGTAATAAGGCTAGAGGTGTATATTGGACAAAACCTGACAAATCAGGAAAAGAGGTTGTTCGGGACGAGTCTCTTGATGAGGCACAATATTCAGAATTTATAAAAGATTATGAAAACACTTATTTCAAAGAAGTCTACGATGCTCTATCATCTAGATATAAACTTGGAAGAATTAGAATTCTTTTAAAAGAACCAAGATCAACTTTAAGTTGGCATAGAGATCCCGAACCAAGATTACATATACCTATAATTACTAACCCTGGCTGTATCATGGTTATTGACAATGTTGCAAAGCACATGCCTGCTGATGGTTCTGTTTGGGTCACGAATAATACGAAGTATCACAATGCATTTAATGGAGGTGAAGAGAACAGAATTCATTTAGTTGCGTGTGTTTTAGATTACAAATTTAATTAATTTGAAAAAAATTTTTATTTCATCAGATCACGCTGGATACAAATTAAAAGAGATAATTAAAATTTATCTAATAAAAAAAAAAATGAGATTTGAAGATCTTGGACCAAAAAATGATAGTAGCGTTGATTATCCAGACTATGCTCATAAAGTAGCTAGAAAAGTTAAACTTAATAAAAGTAATGTTGGTATCTTAGTGTGTGGTTCTGGTACAGGTATGAATATTGCGGCAAATAAGCATAAAAATGTACGTGCTGCCCAATGTTTTAATCTAAAATCAACAAAATTATCCAGATTGCATAATGATGCAAACATCATTACATTAGGCTCAAGATTGATATCGAAAAAAAATGCTTTAAAGTATATAAGTGTTTTTTTAAATACTAAATTTGATGGTGGAAGACACTTAAAGAGGGTAAAAAAGATATAATTATGTCGAGTGAAAAAAATTATTTAAACGATAGTTATAAAAGTTTCTTTGAAGATAGTTTGTCAGTAAAAGATCCAGAGCTTTTTAAAGCTATTAAAGATGAATTAATAAGACAACAACAGCATATAGAGCTAATCGCTTCTGAAAATATAGTTTCTCAAGCAGTATTAGAAGCACAAGGTTCAGTTTTAACAAATAAATATGCAGAAGGTTATCCTGGCAAAAGATATTACAATGGTTGTGAGCATGTTGATGTTGCAGAAAATCTTGCAATTGAAAGATTAAAAAAATTATTTAATTGTAAATTTGCAAACGCACAACCACATTCAGGTGCTCAAGCGAATGGTGCAGTGTTTTTAGCTTTGTTAAGCCCAGGAGATACATTCATGGGTATGAGTTTAAATTCGGGTGGTCATATTACTCATGGATTAAAAATTTCAATGTCAGGTAAATGGTTTAATGCAATAGGGTATGATGTTGATAAAGAGTCAGAATTAATTGACTATGATAATGTTGAAAAACTTGCTTTAGAGCATAAACCTAAACTAATAATAGCTGGTGGAAGCGCTTATTCTAGAGTAATTGATTTTAAGAGATTTAGAGACATAGCAGATAAAGTTGGTGCATATTTAATGGTTGATATGGCACACTTCTCTGGTTTGGTTGCTGGTAAAGGTTATCCAAATCCTTGTGATTATGCACATGTTGTTACATCAACGACACATAAAGTATTTAGAAGCGCTAGAGGTGGTATAATTTTAACTAATCACGAGGATCTTGCTAAAAAATTTAATACAGCAGTTTTTCCTGGTTATCAGGGTGGGCCTTTGATGCATATTATTGCAGCTAAGGCTGCTGGATTTTTGGAGGCCTTACAACCAGAATTTCAAAATTATATTAAGTCTGTTTTAGCAAACGCTAAGATGCTCGCAGAAACTTTAAAAAACAATGGATTTAAAATTTATTCGGATGGAACAGATACTCACTTGATGCTGGTAGATTTAAGACCTTACAATGTAAAAGGTAATCTTGCAGCTGAAAGTTTATCTAGAGCAAATATTACGTGTAATAAAAATGGTATTCCATTTGATACAGAAAAACCCATGATTACCTCAGGTATTAGACTAGGTACTCAAGCAGCTACTACACGAGGTTTTGGATTGAATGAGTTTAAAACTGTCGGAGAATTAATTACAAAAACACTAAAAGGATTGTCCGAAAATCCTTCTGATAATAGCAAAATAGAACAAGAAGTAAAAAATGAAGTTATTTCTTTAACTTCATCATTTCCGATATATAAGAACCTTTAGTAAATGATTTGCTCAATATGTAAAAAAGGGGAGACCTCAGTGGTCGACTCTAGACCAACAGAAGATGGAACAGCTATAAGAAGACGAAGACTTTGTGTTTGTGGAGCTCGTTTTACAACTTTTGAAAGAGTTCAATTTAGAGAATTAATGGTTGTAAAAAAAAATGGGAGAAAATCTACATTTGATAGAGATAAACTATCCAAATCTATTTACATTGCTCTTAAGAAAAGACCTATAGACACTGAAACAATAGAAAAATTTATAAGTCAGATTTCAAGATCATTAGAAGAGCTTGGTCAAAGTGAGATATCTACCAATACAATTGGTACTATGGTTATGGAAGGTTTAAAAGATTTAGATCCAGTTGGATATGTAAGATTTGCATCTGTATATAGAAACTTTAGAGAAGAAAAAGATTTTGTACAATTCGTGGACAAGCTAGATGTCTACAAAAAAAGATAAATTTACTGTAAAAGATAAATTTTATATGGAGATAGCCTTAGACTTGGCTAGTTCTCGTCATGGACTTACTGGATCAAATCCATCAGTAGGCTGTGTTATTGTTAAAAATGATAAAATAATTTCTATAGGGCAAACTGCTTTTAACGGAAGACCACATGCAGAATTTAATGCAATTAAAAGCTGTTATGAAGATTTAGAAGGCTCAAAAATGTATGTTACTTTAGAACCTTGTTGTCATCATGGATTAACACCACCATGTACAGACATAATTATAAAGTCGAAAATTTCAGAGGTTATATATGCTGTCACAGATATAGACAAAAGAGTAAGAAATAAAAGTTTTAAAATTTTAAATTCTAAACGAATAATTGTAAAAAAAGGGTTATTAAAAAATAGAATTGAAAATTTTTATTTTCCTTATTTTTTTAATAGAACGAAAAAGTTACCATATGTTACAGGTAAAATAGCTATTTCAAAAAATAATATTATTTACAGTAAGTCACAAAAAAAAATTACAAATATTTATTCAGATCAGTTTACTCATCTTTTGAGATATCAAAATGATAGCTTGTTGATAACTTACAAGACACTAAACAAAGATAATCCAAGATTAAATTGTCGCTTAAAAGGTCTAGAAAATTTTTCACCAAAAAGAATTATTTTAGACAGTGAACTAAAAAGTAAAATAAATAGCTATATAATTAAAACATCAAAAAATAAAAATACTTTAATTTTTTATAATAAAGCTGATAAGTCAAAAATTTCTAAATTTAAAAAAAAAGGAATTGTGTTAATTAAATCTAAAATCGATAGAAATAGAAAGATGAATATTAGAGATGTTTTAAAAAAATTATTTGATTATGGTTGTAGAAATTTACTTATCGAGGGTGGCAACAATCTAACTAATACTTTAATTAAAAATAAAATTTTTAATAAATTTTATTTACTTAAAAGCCCTAAAAATCTTTCTAAAAGCTCAGAATATTTAAAATTTAGTGGCATGAAAACATTAAATCAAAAGTATAAGACAAAGATTAATTTAAATCTGAATTTGCGAAAAGACAGAATAATACTATATAGATAATAATTATGTTTAATGGAATAATTTATAATCAAGGTATTATAACCAAAATTATTAAAAGGCCAAAAGGTCTTAATATTTTTGTAAAAAGTAACATTAAAGTATCCAATAAAGATATGGGTTTGTCTGTTGCCTGTGATGGTGTTTGTCTAACTTTAATTTCATATAAATCTAAAATTATGGAATTTTACCTTTCGAAAGAAACTATAATTCGTTCAAAATTTAAATTTTTAAAACTAAAGGATAAAATAAATTTAGAATTACCTCTAAAATATGGGACAAAAATTTCGGGACATATTTGTCAAGGACATATTGATACTGTAGGTAAAGTTTTAAGTGTTAGAAAAATAGATAAATCATTTCTTTTTGACTTTGATTTACCTAAAAAAGAGAGAAAACACTTAATAGAAAAAGCTTCAATTTGTGTAAATGGTATTTCTCTTACAATTTCAAAAGTAACTAAAAAAGGTTTCCAAATCTGGATTATCCCGCATACTTATAAGGAAACGAATTTATCAACTTTAAAAAAATCTAGTTTAGTTAACATAGAGATAGATATCTTGTCTAAATACGTTAGGAATTATTTTAATGGGAAAAAATAATTTTGCATCAATCGAGTCAATTTTAAGTGTAGCAAAAAAAGGGGGCATGTTTATTTTGGTAGATGATGAAAAAAGAGAAAACGAGGGAGATTTAGTTATTTCTACATCAGACACAAATGCGAAAAATATTAACTTTATGGCAAAATACGGACGAGGTTTAATTTGTTTAGCTCTTGATACTCTTCAGGCAAAAAAATTAAATTTATCTTTAATGTCACCAGTAAATCAATCAAGAAACAAAACGGCTTTCACAATTTCTATTGAGGCAAAAAAAGGAATATCAACAGGTATATCTGCCAAAGACAGAGCTAGAACAATAAAAATTGCCTCAAAAAAAAATGCAAATAAAAACGAAATTGTTTCACCTGGCCACGTCTTTCCAATTATTGCTAAAGATGGTGGGGTTCTCGTTAGAGCAGGACATACAGAAGCTTCAGTTGATATATCTAAATTAGCAAAAAAAAATAACTCTGCTGTAATTTGTGAAATTATGAATGAAGACGGAACAATGGCTAAAGGTCAGGATTTATTCAATTTTGCAAAAAAACATAAATTAAAAATTGGAAAAATAGAAGATCTGATCGCATATAGACTAAAAAAAGAAAAACTTATTAAACTTAAAAAGCAAAGTAAGATTGATGTAAAAAATCAAAAATACAATATTAGAATTTATGAGAATCTTTTAGATGGCTCAGAACATTTTGCATTAATAAAAGGTAAAATTAAAAAAGGTATTACTCCAAGAGTGAGAGTAATTTCGTCTAATGTCGTCCAAAACTATCTAATAAATCAATCATTACCAAATTCATTTAATAAGACTTTAAATTATTTCAAAAAATATCAAAATTGTGTTTTAGTATTTATCAAAGACTCGAATTTAAAATCAGTAACTCAGACCTTAAAAGATTATAAAAACAAAGACTTCTATAAAAAGGGAAATGACAAGTTAATAAGAAATTATGGTATTGGAGCTCAAATTATTAAAGACTTAAAAATTAAAAATATGATATTAATCACCAAATCACCAAAAAAAGTTATTGGTCTTGATGGTTATGGTATAAAAATTACAAAACAGGAATTAATTTGATGAAAAAAAAATATCTAATTGTTGTAGCGGATTACTATAAAGATATCGCTGATGGTTTAAAAGGAAGCGCTTTAAAAATAATTCCCAAAAAAAATATAATAAAAATTATTAAAGTACCCGGTGTTTTTGAAATTCCAGTTACAATCTCAAAAAATTTAAAAAAATATGATGGTTTTTTAGCTTTAGGATGCGTAATTAAAGGTCAAACTCCTCACTTTGATTTTATTTCTCAAGCAACAACGGATGCCATAATGAAATTGTCTATAGATAGTAAAAAACCTGTTGGAAATGGAATAATTACTTGTTTAAATATGGTTCAAGCAAGAGCAAGAAGAAAAAAGGGTGCTGAAGCTGCAGAAGCTGTAATTTCAGTTTTGTCTCAAAAATGAGAACTCATTACAATCCCAAAAACAATCCTAGAGTTATAATTATTCAGAAATTATATGGGAAATTTTATAATGAAGATGATGATTTAGATTTTCCAAAACATAGATTTAAAAAATTTATTAAGGATATAGTTTTAGGAACAATAGAAAGAAATGATCTTATTTTAGAAGAATTAAATAATAAATTAGGAGATGAATTTGTATTTGAAAAACTAGATAAAGTTTTTCAAACAATTTTAAAAGCAGCAACTTATGAGTTTATGTATAAACCAAATTTATCAATTAACATAATAATTAAAGAATACTTAAATTCATCTAATTTTTTCCTTGTAGATTCACAAACAAAATATCTTAATGCTTTATTAGATAATGTGGGAAAAAAATTAAGATCTAACAATGCATGAATTTGAGTTAATAAATAATTATTTTTCAAAAATAGCTAAAAGAAATAAATTTGCTCTTAATTTAAATGATGATGTTTTTTTTGATAAAAAAAAGGGAGTCGTTATATCTGTTGATACATACAATATTGGAACTCATTTTTTGAATTTTAAATCACCCGATCTTGTAATTAAAAAAGTATTAAGATCATCTATTTCTGATTTAATTTGTAAAGGTGTAAAACCAAAATTTTATTTTATTTCTGGTTCTGGAAACAAAAAAACATTTACAAATAATAATTTATATAAAATCACAAAGTCTCTCAAATCAGAACAAAATAAATTTAACATAGATTTATGTGGTGGTGATACAACCTTTTCAAATAAACTAAGTTTCACAATTACTTCAGTGGGGTATTCGAATAAATTAATTTATCGTAATAAAGCTAAATTAAATGACGATATTTATGTTACTGGAAATTTAGGAGATAGTTATTTAGGTCTCAAAGCATTAAGTAATAAATCTAAATTTAATAATAAAGATAAATTATTCTTTATAGATAAATATTACAAACCAGAGTTACCTATAAATATAACAAAATATTTATTAAAATTTGCTAATAGCTCTATTGATGTTTCGGATGGATTAATTAGTGACTTATCAAAAATGATTAATAGACAAAATTTATCATTTCACTTATTTGAAAAAAAAATACCTGTTTCAAAAAAACTAAGTAATTTTATTAAAAATAAAAAATTAAATAAAATAGATCTAATTTCAAATGGAGATGATTATCAGGTGTTATTTACTACAGGTATAAACAAAGCTAGAATCATTCAAAACGCATCTAAAACAACTGGAATAAAAATAACTAAAATTGGTAAAATTGTATCTGGTAAAAATAGCTCTTTAATTTTTGATCAAAAAGGTAAGCAAATTCAAGCTAAATCTAGGGGTTATATTCATCGGTTTTAGAAGTTAATCGTTGTCTTTTCTATCTTTTTTTGTATTGTGCGGGCTTAAAAATTTATCAACCAACAACTTAAGGTTAATATGAGTGGAACAGTCGAAACAATATTATTATACACAATTGGAGCTGGTTTATTATCTATCGTTTATGGATTTTTAACTGGTAAAAATATTCTTAATTCAAGTGCGGGTAATGCAAAAATGCAAGACATTGCTTCCGCAATTCAAATTGGTGCAAAAGCATACTTAGCAAGACAATATAAAACTATTGCTATTGTTGGTGCTGTAGTTTTAGTAATTGTAAGTATAGCATTTAGTCCGCTAGTAGGTCTTGGATATTTAATTGGTGCTGCCTTATCAGGTATTGCAGGATATGTTGGAATGTTAGTTTCTGTTGAAGCAAACGTAAGAACTGCAGAAGCATCAAGAAAAGGCTTAGCTCAAGGTCTTTCTGTTGCATTTAAATCTGGTGCAGTTACTGGAATGTTGGTTGCTGGTCTAGCATTGTTATCTATAGCTGTTTATTATTATATATTGTTAAAATCTAATGTAGATGAAAGAGAAATTGTAAATGCTTTAGTTGCATTAGGATTTGGGGCATCATTAATTTCAATTTTTGCAAGATTGGGTGGTGGAATTTTTACAAAAGGTGCTGACGTTGGTGCAGATTTAGTTGGAAAAGTAGAAGCTGGAAT
Source organism: uncultured Pelagibacteraceae bacterium (assembly GCA_902628305.1). GTDB lineage: Bacteria > Pseudomonadota > Alphaproteobacteria > Pelagibacterales > Pelagibacteraceae > Pelagibacter. Next base: position 100,503 of record CACOMK010000002.1, read on the forward strand.
TCCAGAAGATGATCCTAGAAACCCTGCTGTGATTGCAGATAACGTTGGTGACAACGTAGGAGATTGTGCTGGTATGGCTGCTGATTTATTTGAAACTTATGCTGTTACTATTGTTGCAACAATGGTTTTATCATCAATTTTCTTTATAGGTGATCTAAATATGATGATCTACCCTTTATCAATTGGTGCTGCATGTTTGTTAACATCTATTGTTGGGACATTTTTTGTTAAACTTGGAAAAAGTAAGAATGTTATGAATGCCTTGTATAAAGGATTTGTTGTTTCTGCAGTAGCATCTTTAGCAATTTTATGGCCTGTTACAGATTATGTAATTGGTTTTACAAATGAATATACAGTAAATGATAAAACTTTTAATGGAATGGATCTATATTATTGTGGTGTTATAGGTTTAGTTATTACTGGATTATTGATATGGATTACTGAATATTATACAGGAACAAGTTATAGACCAGTCAAATCAGTTGCATTGTCATCAACAACTGGTCATGGTACTAATGTTATTCAAGGTTTAGCTGTTTCTATGGAAGCAACTGCTATTCCTGCACTAATAATTGTAGCTGGTATTCTAATTACAAATTCTATTGCTGGTCTTTTTGGAATCGCAATTGCTGTAACCACTATGCTCGCATTAGCAGGTATGGTTGTTGCATTAGATGCATACGGACCAGTTACTGATAATGCTGGTGGTATAGCTGAAATGTCTAATCTTGATAAAAAGGTTAGAAAAACAACTGATGCACTTGATGCTGTTGGTAACACAACAAAAGCCGTTACAAAAGGCTATGCAATTGGCTCTGCAGGTTTAGGTGCTTTGGTATTATTTGCAGCTTACACAGAAGACATAAAACATTTTTCAAAAGAGGCTGGATCGGCACTTGAAGGTATAGTTGTAACTTTTGATTTATCAAACCCTTATGTTGTTGTTGGATTATTAATTGGAGGAATGCTTCCATATTTATTTGGCTCAATGGGTATGCAAGCTGTCGGAAGAGCTGGAGGCGCTGTAGTTGTTGAAGTGAGAAGACAATTTAAAAAATTCCCTGGTATAATGAAGAGAAAACAAAAGCCAGATTATGCAAAATTAGTAGATTTATTAACTGTAGCCGCAATTAAGGAAATGATAATTCCATCTTTGCTTCCTGTTTTGTCTCCTGTTGTTTTATATTTTGTAATTTTCTCTATTGGTGGACAAGTTGCTGCTTTAGCATCGGTTGGAGCAATGTTACTTGGTGTTATAATCACTGGTTTATTCGTTGCGGTATCGATGACTGCGGGAGGTGGTGCTTGGGATAACGCAAAAAAATATATTGAAGATGGAAATCACGGTGGTAAAGGATCGGAAGCTCATAAAGCTGCGGTTACAGGTGATACAGTTGGAGATCCTTACAAAGATACTGCCGGTCCTGCTGTGAATCCAATGATTAAAATTACCAATATAGTTGCTTTGTTATTGTTAGCAGTAATTGCAGGGTAATTAATTATTTTTGTCTTTTTTGACCTCTAGGATCGTCAATTCTTTGTCTTAAGGAATATAAAAAGTTATATATAAATGATCTTTTGGAATGATCAGTTAAAGTTATTTTTTCGTCAAAATTGATATTCTGCATATCATCTTTGTTATAAAACTTTTTTGACACCAAAATTCCTTTCTCATTAATATCTAATATTAAAACATTGTTTTTAATTAGTACTTTTTTTCCTAATTTACTTAGTTTTGAGCTGCTTGTTTTTCTTTCTATGTATATGAAAATATCATTATCAAATTTACTTTTTGTAGAAGGTGGGCCAATTATTTGAATAATATCGTTTTTATTTGTTATATTAATTTTTAATTTTTTTTGTTTTACTTCTAAATTATGAATTCCATGGTGCTGAACCACCTTATTAAGACTACAGTTTTGTATAAATAAAAGTAAAATTAATGTATAAATTATTCTCATGAAACCTGCTTATTTAAACTTTTATAATAATCTGATTAAATTATCTACAAATAAAGAATTGTATAAAAATTTTACTAGACAGGACACATTCTCTGATAGATTAACTTTATTTTTTTTACATTTTGCTTTTATGCTAAAAGCTTTTAAAAATAAAAAAAATTCAGATATATTACAAAAAATCTATGATTTTAATTTTAGACAACTAGAATTAAGCATAAGAGAAATAGGTTATGGTGATCAATCAATTAATAAAAAAATGAAAGACTATGTTAACTTGTTACATTCAATGGTCTCCGAAATTCATTTTTGGGATAGTATATCCAAAACAGATAAAATAAAAAAAATATCCTATTTTTTAACTGATTTTAATAATATTGATGAAATGGTTGATTATTTTGAGAATTTTTATGAAAATTTGACAAAAAAAACTTTGAATTCTTACATAAAAAGTGTAAGTAACGCATAATTATGGCTGTACCAAAACGAAAACAAACGCCCTCTAGAACCGGAATGAGAAGAGCTCAAACTATGAAATTTTCAACTAAAAATATAGTTGAAGATAAAAAAACAGGTGAATACAGGCTTTCCCATCATCTTGACCTTAAAACAGGTATGTACAAGGGAAGACAAGTATTAGACCCTAAAGAATAGTATATAATATTCATATATAATGTCAGATTTGATTAAAATTGCAGTTGATGCAATGGGCGGTGATGGTTCGCCAAAGAAAATAATTGATGGTATTATCTTAAATAATAAATCAAATAAAAATAATTATTTTAAAATTTTTGGTGATAAAAATAAAATCTCTCCAATAATTAAAGGAAAAATTTCTGAGGAATTTTTTGAGATAATCCATACAGAAAATAAAATTGAAAGTACAGATAGCCCATTAGAAGGTGCTAAAAGAGGTAAGGATACAAGTATGTGGCTCTCTATTCAAAGTGTAAAAGAAAAAAAAGCAGATATAGTTATATCAGCAGGTAATACTGGTGCATTGTTAGTTCTGTCAAAATTAAATTTAAAAATGATAGAAAATATAGATAAACCTGCATTGTCTGCATTATGGCCAAATAAAAAAGGAATGAGTGTTGTATTAGATCTAGGTGCTAACATAGAATGTAGTTCTAAAAATTTAGTAGATTTTTCAATAATGGGAGCATCATTATACACATCACTTTATCCTAACGACAAGCCAAACGTTGCATTATTAAATATTGGCTCTGAGGAATTAAAAGGTAATGAGATAATTAAAGAAACTTACCATCTATTAAATGAAAAAAAATCAGAAAATTATAATTTTGCAGGATACATTGAAGGAAATCATTTGATGGATGGACAAGTAAATGTAGTAGTTTCTGATGGATTTACTGGAAATGTTGCTTTAAAAACAGCTGAAGGTACAGCGAATTTTATAACAAGTGAATTAAAAAATGTTATGACTGGTACATTAATAGGTAAAATTTCATCGTTACTAAATATATCAAATTTAAAAAAATTTAAGAAAAGACTTGATCCAAGATTGTATAATGGTGCGATTTTTATCGGATTGGATTCTCCAGTTGTTAAAAGTCATGGAGGAACAGATTATATTGGTTTTTCAAACTCTCTAGATGTTTGTCATAGAATTGTTAAAGGTAATTTGATAGATAAGATTAAGCAAAATATTTAATATGAGAATTAATTTAACTAAAAAAGACTTAGTTAATTTAGTTTATATGCAACTTGGATTTTCTAAACAAATTTCAGAAAATCTAATTGAAGATTTTCTATCCACTATTTTATCTAACATTAAA
>CACOMK010000003.1 GCA_902628305.1 uncultured Pelagibacteraceae bacterium
TGTTGTTTCTGAATTTGACCTGTTGTTTATATGATTAATTTTTAAATTTTTATTTTTACTTTCGACAATTGATCTAAAAACCATACGACCAATCCGTCCCATTCCGTTAATTCCAATTTTAATTGTCATTTTATTTATTTAATAATTTTTTAGTGATATTTTTAATGTTTGTACTCTCTAGTCCAAAATATTTATAAATATCTTTATAAGGTGCGCTTTTTCCAAATTCGTCAATTCCAAAAGCAATACCGTTATCTCCTACATATTTTTTCCAACAATCTCTTGATCCAGCTTCAATGGATATTTTAAATTTTGTTTCTTCTAAAATTTTATTTTTATAAGATTTTGATTGAAATTCAAAAAGTTCCATACAAGGCATTGATATCACTTTGGAATATATTTTATCTTTGGCTAATTTATGGCTAACCTCTAATGCTAGATTAACTTCAGATCCACTCGCTAATATTGTTAGATTAATTTTTTTATTTGTTCTTAAAACCTCATAAGCACCTAATGAGCATAAGTTTTTATTTGGGTATGTTTTTCTTACTTGATTTAAATTTTGTCTTGTTAAAGATAGCACGCTAGGTGTTTTTGAGCTTTTTAACGCATGTTCCCAACACTCAATAGTTTCAAGTCTATCTGCAGGTCTGAATACATTTAGGTTAGGTATAGCACGTAAGCCCGAAAGTTGTTCTATAGGTTGATGGGTAGGGCCATCTTCTCCGAGCCCAATTGAATCATGTGTCATTACATAAATGACTCTTTTTTTCATTAAGGCAGACAATCTGATTGAAGGTTTGCAATAATCAGAAAATATTAAAAAAGTACCTCCATAAGGAATCAGATTACTGTGAAGTGCGATACCATTCATAATCCCACTCATTGCGTGTTCTCTAACTCCGTAGTGAATGTAGTCACCAGTAAAATCTCCAGGTTTAATTATTTTATGGTTTTTAGTTTTTGTATTATTTGATCCTGCTAAATCAGCAGAGCCACCAATTAAATTATTTTTTTGTTTTGTTAATGCATTCAGTGTCATTTCTGAACATTTTCTAGTAGCTAAACTTTTTGGATCCTTTATTGCACTCTCTTTTTCTTTCTTAAGCACCGTAGTAAAGTTATTTTTTAAATATTGATTAAATTTTATTCTTTTTCTTTTTAATGCTTTGTTCCATTGTTTTTCTAAAATTTCACCTCTTTGGCCAATTTTTCTCCATTCATTTAAAATTTGATTTGGGATATCAAAAGGTTTGGTTTTCCAATTAAAGGCTTTTCTTACAAGCTTGATTTCATCCACTCCCAATGGACTTCCATGGGACGATGCTTTTCCTGATTTATTCGGTGAACCATATCCAATCTTTGTTTTACAAGAAATCACAGTAGGTTTTTTAGCCTTTTGAACTTTTTTTAGTGCTTTAAAAATTTCTTTTTCATTATGACCGTTGATAGATATATAATCCCAACCATATCCTTCGAATCTTTTTTTAAAATTATCTGAAACTGCAAGATTTGTTGGACCATCAATTGAAATTGAATTGTTATCAAATAGCATAACTAAATTTTTAAGTTTTAAATGTCCTGCTAAACTCATTGCTTCATGACTTATTCCTTCCATTAAGCATCCATCTCCAGCTAAAACATAAGTTTTGTGATTAATTAAATCTTTACCTAATTTATTTTTTAAAATTTCTTCAGCTATTGCAAAACCAACTGCATTAGATATACCTTGTCCAAGAGGACCTGTTGTAGTTTCAATACCTGTTTTCGGATGATACTCAGGATGTCCAGCACAAATAGAATTAAGTTGCCTAAATTTTTTAATATTATTAATTGATATGCTTTTATATCCAGTTAGGTAAAGCAAAGAATATAGCAGCATAGAACCATGACCAGCAGACAAAACAAATCTATCCCTATTTAACCAATCTGGATTCTTTGGATTAAATCTTAAAAAATTTTTGAATAATACTGTTGCAACATCTGCCATACCCATCGGCATTCCAGGGTGACCTGAATTTGCTCTTTGAACAGCATCAATTGATAAAAATCTGATGCAATTAGCTAAATCATTGTGTAGTTTGCTCAAAATTATCCTGACTAGACTAAGAAGAATCTATTTAATAATATAAACATATATATATGAATTCTATAAACGAAAAAGAAAAAAAATTAAATATTGCATTAGAGGAATTAAAAAATTTAGATCTAACAAATCCTGAATTACAAAAAAATATCGAAAATTTAAGCACAAGACAAAATCAATTAGAAATTGAAAAAACACAGATTGAGGAAAAATATAAAACGTTACTCGAGGAACATGAAAATCTATCAAAAAAACTTGAGGATTTAAAAAACAAAGAAAAGTTGGAAGAAAGAAAACAAATTGAATTTTCTGAAAAAATTGACGAACTTAATCAAGAAACTGACACACTATTGGATGAAATAGATAAATGGCAAATGTAAGTATAAAATTTAACAATAAAGAGTTTTTGCTCGCTTGTGAAGATGGACAAGAGGAGCACTTAGAAGAATTGTTAATTCAGATTAACCAAAAGTTTAATAATTTAAAAAATGATTTGGGAAATCTAGGTGAAAATAAATTATTATTAATTACAGCTGTAAAAATAATGGATGAATATTACGAAACTAAGAAAAAAGTAGACCAAAAAAAAGAAGAATTAAATGATCTATCAAAAAAATTTAAAGAACTAAAATCTTTAATTTACGATTATAGGGATACAAAAGAATCTGAAATTAAAAAACTAAATCTTGATCATGAAAATTTAAAACAAGAAATTGATGATAATCAAAAAAAATACGAAAATTTAATTGATGAAGCTGCTGATCAAATATCAAATTTTGTAAAAAAAGCAAAATTAGAAAACATTTCAAATTAGGTCTGTGAGTAAATCTAAGCTAAGAAGTAAAATTTTAAATCTTAGAAAAAAAAATTCGAATAAAAAACTTAGTCTCAATCCTGACAGAATTTATCGATTTTTAAAAAAAAAGAAAATTAATTTCAAAAATGTAGGAGGGTATTACCCTTGTAATCATGAGATTGATGACTTGGATATGCTTTATTTTTTAATAGACAAAAAGGCAAATATTTCTTTACCAATAATTAGAGAAAATAACCAAATGGATTTTTTTGAATGGACAAATAAAGATCCTTTAAAAATTAATAAGTATGGAATTGCTGAGCCAACTTTAGGAAAGAAAATTTACCCAGATATAATATTTGTCCCTTTAGTAGCTTATGATGATGATTTGAATAGATTAGGCTATGGTGGTGGATTTTATGATCGTTATTTAGAAAAAGTATCTAGAATTAAAAAAATATTTAAAATTGGATTAGGATTTTCATACCAGGAGATAAAAAAAATACCCATTAACAAGTATGATAAGAAACTTGATTTAATAATAACCGAGAAAAAAATTATACAATGAGAATTTTATTTTTAGGGGATGTTGTTGGAGTTTCAGGATGTTCTAAATTAACAAGTAATTTATTAAATGAAATTGATAAAAACAAAATTGATTTTGTAATAGTAAATGGTGAAAATGCAGCAGTTCAAGGTGTGGGGCTAACTAAAGAAATATGTAAGGATTTTTTTAATTGTGGAGTTGATGTTATCACAACCGGCAATCATGTTTGGGATCAAAAAGAAATTATGGAATTTATTGATAAAGAGGAAAGATTATTAAGACCTAAAAATTTATTTGAACCTGCACCAGGAAAAGGTTTTCAGATTTATAAAACAAAGAATGATATAAAAATTGGAGTTCTTAATTTAATGGGTAACGTTTTTATGAAAAAGTGTGAAGATGTTTTTGAAGCTTCTCAAAATTTTTTAAAAGAAAATGAAATGAAAAAGGAATTTGATTTACTTGTAGTTGATTTCCATGGTGAAATTACTAGCGAAAAAAATGCTATAGGGCATCTATTTGATGGAAAGGCAACTCTCGTGGTTGGAACACATACTCATATTCCAACAAATGACGCAAGAATACTTAATAATGGTACTGGATATCAAACAGACGCAGGTATGTGTGGGGATTATGATTCAGTGATTGGTATGAATAAAGAAAATTCTTTAAATAGATTTTTAAAAAAGAATTCTGTTAAACACTTTCCTGCAACAGGAGATGCTACTTTGTGTGGTGTTATAGTAGATTGTGATATAAAAACAGGATTAGCAATAGATATCAAAAGCTATGTATATGGAGATCAGCTAAAAAATATTTAAAGACCATGGCAGGACATTCACATTGGGCAGGAATTAAACATAAAAAAGGCAAGGCTGATAAGCAAAGATCAAAAATATTTTCAAAATTATCTAAAGAGATTACTGTTGCTGCAAAACTTGGCGACAAAGATCCAGCAATGAACCCAAGACTACGATCTGCAGTACAGGCTGCCAGATCTGCAAATATGCCTAAAGATAATATTGAAAGAGCAATAGATAAATCTTCTGCAGCTACAGGAGCAAATTTTGAAAATTTAAGATACGAGGGATTTGGACCAGAAAAGATTGCTGTTATAGTTGAAACTTTAACAGACAACAAAAATAGGACTGCATCAAATATTAGAACAATTTTTCAAAAGAGCGGAGGGAGCTTAGGAACCCAAGGTTCTGCCTCTCATAATTTTCAACAATTGGGTATAATTAAAATTGATAAAAAAGAGATATCTAATGAAAACATTTTAGATTTAGCGATTGAGTCTGGAGCTGATGAATGTTTGTCTTATGAGGATTATCACGAGGTCCAGTGTCAAATGAGCGAAATATATAATGTAAAAAAAAATCTTGAGAATATTATTGTGAATTTTATTTCTACAGAAATTGAATGGGTCCCATTAAATAGTGTTGAGGTAAATAAAGATAAGAAAGATAGTGTTGTAGATTTTTTAGAAACTCTTGAGGAAGATGACGATGTTCAGAACGTTTATTCAAACGTTAATATAGGTGGTATATAATGATGATTATTGGAATTGATCCAGGCATCTCAGGTTCAATCTGTTTTTTTCAGGACGGTACAATAAAGGACGTAATTGAAATGCCAACTATGACAGATGGTAAGAAGAATAAAAGACAAGTAAATGGTGCTCAAATATTTAATGAAATTAGTGAAAGGATAAACAAATTTGATAAAAAAAACATAAAAGTTGTAATTGAACAAGTTTCTGCAATGCCCGGACAAGGCGTTACTAGTATGTTTAACTTTGGTCAATCTTTTGGTATTTTAAAAGGAATATGCAGCGCAATGCATTTACCTGTTTATTATGTTAGACCTGCTAAGTGGAAAAAATATTTTAATCTTATTAATTCAGAAAAAGATGCGAGCAGAACAAGGGCTATTGAAATTTTTCCATATTTTTCATCACAATTGTCTAAAAAGAAAGATAATAACAAGGCAGATGCTATTCTAATAGCTAGTTTTTTCTACGAAACTTATCAAAAAGAAGAATAATCAATTTAAATTAATAGACAAAATCATGACACATTTACGTGTGATGAGTAAGTATGGAAGCAGATATAGCAGCTAAAGCAGTTGAATTAGGAACAAATACTGATTTTTCATTATTTAGTTTATTTTTTAGAGCGGACATAATTGTTAAGTCTGTAATGATTATATTAATATTGTGTTCAATATATTCTTGGGCTGTAATTATCGAAAAGTTTCGTTTATTTAAAAAAATAACTAAATCTTCAGAAGAATTTGAGGAAAAATTCTGGAATTCTAAATCTGCTGAAACTTTTTACAATAGTTTACCTAGTAAACTTGAAGATCCAATGTCACTTGTATTTCAAGATGCAATGGAAGGATTACTTAGAAAAAAATCAAGAACTAACATTAGTGAAAGAATGAGTGCATCTCTAGAATCAGGAATTGAAAAACAAATGACAAAAATTGAAAAAGGTTTTACTTTTTTGGCAACAGTAGGTTCAACAGCACCATTTATTGGATTATTTGGAACTGTTTGGGGAATTATGAATTCTTTTCAATCTATAGCTATTTCAAGAAACACAAGTCTAGCGATAGTTGCGCCTGGAATAGCCGAAGCTTTATTTGCAACTGCACTTGGTCTATTAGCTGCAATACCAGCAGTAGTGGCATATAATAAATTCAATAATGATGCCAAAAAATATTCAGAAAAATTAGAAAATTTTTCAAAAAGATTTTTAACAATTATTTAGATGGCATTTAAATTAAATCGTTCTTCTAAAGAACCAATGAGTGAAATAAACGTTACTCCTTTCGTAGATGTAATGCTTGTGTTGTTAATAATTTTTATGGTTACAGCGCCGTTGTTAACTGTAGGCGTTCAAGTTGATTTACCAGAAAGTTCAGCAGACTCTTTGCCAGAAGAGACTGAGCCTTTAACACTTTCAATCAATGCAAAAGGTGAAATTTTTATTCAAGAAGCAAAAGTTGAATATGATAATATTATCGCAAAGGTTTTAGCGGTTTCTAAAAATAGAACTGATACCAGAATTTATGTTAGAGGTGATAAAACTATAAATTATGGAAGAGTTTTAGAAATAATGGGATTATTATCAGGATCTGGTTTTACTAAAGTGGCATTGATTTCAGAACCATATAAACAAAGGTAATAAAATGAATAGAAGTTTAATTATTTCTTCTGTTTTACATGCTTTGTTAATTTTCATTACAGCTATGAGTTTACCTTTTTTGGCAAAGAAACCACTTGATATTCCACCAATTGTATCGGTTGAATTAATTCAAATAGCAGAAAAAACCAATATTCCATTTGCACCTAAAGCTAAAAAGATAATTGAAAAAGTTAAAGAGAAAGAAAAAAAACTTGTTTCAGAACAAGCTCCACCAAAAAAAGTAGAAAAAACGAAAACAAAGACTGTTCTGGCTCCTGATCAAAATAATAAAAAAATAGAGAATGAAACACCTGAAGCAATTCCACTTCCAGATAAAACTTTAAAGAAGGTTGAGACAAAAGAGGAAAAAAAACAAAATCCTGAAAAAGTAGATGATGAAGTTAAACAGGTATCAGAATTTGAAAAAAAAGATTTATTTGATCCAAATAATATTGCTGCTTTAATTGATAAATCAAAAGAAGACAGCGCAGAAGTTTTAAAAACAAATGATGACATTACTCAAGATCAAGAGAGAAATGTTGAAAATACTGGTCTCACATTAAGCGAAGAAGATGCTCTTAAAGCACAAATATTTGGGTGTTGGAGTATTCCATTAGGATTACCATATAATGAAAATCTTTTGGTAAGAATAAAGTTAAAATTAAAACCTGATGGAACAGTATCAAAAACTGAAATTTTGGATCATGCAAGGATGAATAAACCTGGTCAAGGATTTTATAAAGTGTTAGCAGAAAGCGCTTTGAGAGCTGTAAAATTATGTCAACCATTAAGAGTTCCAACTTCTGGATATGAAAGATGGAAAGAATTGCAATTAAATTTTGATGCAAGAGAGATGTTAGAAGGGTAATATATTTAAATGATAAAAAAAATTTTAATTTTATTTTTTATATTAATACCTATAAGCGCAAATGCTTTAATAGAAGTTGATATAACTAGAGGAAATTTAAATCCACTTCCATTAGCAGTATCTCCTCTATCAATTGATGAAGTATCCAGAAAAAGTTTTGAAAAAATACTTAAAAAAGAAAATATTGGCTCCGAGATATCAAATATAGTTGAGAATAATTTAAGAACTACAGGATTATTTAATCCTCTTGATAAAAAGGCTTTTTTACAAGCACCCGATATTGCAAATTTAAAACCAAGATTTGAGGATTGGAATTTAATTAAGGCCCAAGCACTCATTACTGGTAAAGTTAATTATGTTGACGATAAGCTAAGAGTTGAGTTTAGATTATGGGACATTTTAGCCGCTAAAGAAATGATGGCTTTAGCATTTACTACTGTCCCTAACAATTGGAGAAGAGTAGGACATATTATTTCTGATAAAGTTTATGAGAGGCTGACGGGAGAAAAAGGTTATTTTGATACAAGAATTATTTATGTTTCAGAAGAAGGTCCAAAAATACAAAGAATAAAAAAATTAGCAATCATGGATCAGGACGGAGCTAACAATAAATTTTTGACATTAGGTAATGAATTAGTTTTAACACCTCGATTTAACCCAACAAGCCAAATGGTAACTTATTTGTCCTACTTTAAAAATATGCCTAGAGTTTATTTATTAGATATCGAAACTGGAACTCAAGAGGTGGTAGGAGATTTTCCTGGGATGACATTTGCACCACGTTTTTCTCCTGATGGAAAAAAAATAATTATGAGTTTTGCGAAAGATGGAAAGTCAGATATCTACACTATGGATTTAGAAAACAGAATTGTTGAAAAAATTACAAACCATCCATCAATTGATACTTCTCCCTCTTATTCCCCTGACGGAAAATACATTACATTTAATTCTGATAGAAGTGGATATCAGCAAATTTATGTAATGAAAAATGACGGAAGTGATGTAAAAAGAATTTCTTTTGGTAACGGTTTATATGGAACACCTGTATGGTCTCCGAGAGGAGATTTAATTGCATTTACCAAATTACATAAAGGTAAATTTTATATTGGTGTAATGAGGACTGATGGTAGTGGTGAAAGATTGTTAACTGAAAATTATTATCAAGAGGCTCCATCTTGGTCTCCAAATGGTAGGGTTTTGATATTTTATAGAGAGACAAAAACTAACTCTAAAGGAGAAGGATTTTCTGCAAAACTGTGGTCTATAGATTTAACGGGTTATAATGAACGTCAAATTAAGACGCCAACAGATGCTTCTGACCCATCATGGTCATCATTATTAAGCAATTAAGAGATTAATTTTTTTAAATTTCTTGATTTTTAGACTTGAAACCTCTATTTAGTTGTGAAAAAGTTAAGAAATTGAAATTAGCAGCAAGGAGCGATTTAATGAAATTATACAAAATTTTAAAAAACACACTTTTAGTATTAACAGCTTGCCTAGTGCTATCTGCATGTGCAACTAAAAAAGAAGTGGCAACAGACATTCAAGGTCAAATGCAAGGTGATGTTTATACTGGAACAGACACAGTTGAATATTTAGCTGAGGGTGTTCCGGACAGAGTTTTCTTTGCAACAAACGAGTCGATATTAACAACTGCATCAAGAGAAACTTTAAGAGCCCAAGCAGCATGGATGAGAAAAAATCCAAGCATTAACGTAGTACTTGAAGGTCATGCGGACGAAAGAGGAACTAGAGAATATAACTTAGCGCTCGGGGAAAGAAGAGCAAATGCAGCTAAAGACTATTTAATGACTTATGGAATATCTTCAGATAGAATTACTGTTTTAAGTTATGGTAAAGAGAGACCAGTTGACTCTGGTTCAAACCCATTAGCTTGGTCAAAAAATAGAAGATCAGTAACTGTTAAGGCAAATTAATTATTTAAAATTAAAGACCCTAAATCCATTAAAGGTTTTGGGGTCTTTTTTTTGCCATTTTTATAATCATAAATCTAATTTAAATGATGCTCATATTTAAATTAGTAATTTTAAAATTTTTTTTAATCTTAAATTTGTTTTTTATTAATATTTCTTTTGCAGATAACCACAATATTTATGAAACATTAGAAATTATAAAAAATGATCTTAAAACTCTTGAAAGAGCAGTTTATTCGGGATCTATTGAAGTGAAAGCAAGCACTGAGGATAGTTCAGTTTCAAACATGGATCAAAATTCAGAAGATGTTTTAACTAGACATTTATTAAAATTATCTGAAGTTGAGGATCAGTTTAGAGAACTAACTAATAAATTTGAAGAAATAAATTTTAAGTTGGATAAATTGTCTACCCGTGTTTCAAAAATTCAAGCAGATAACCAAATAAGATTTCAAGATATAGAGACTAACATTAGCACAGTAAATACAAGTAACTTGGAAAATCAATTAACTTTAAAGCCAAAAACAGATGAGCAAAAAATTTTACCGGGAAGTTCTCAACCTCAAGATTTAGGAACAATTTCATATAAGGATACAGAAACAAACGAAACTTCACAACAAATTCAATCTGTCGATACTACAGCTTCAATAGTAACAGAAACTTTCCAGTCTGAAGAAAAAATACTTCCCCAGGAATTAAATCCAGATGAGCAATATGAATTTGCAACAAGTTTTTTAAAAGTTGGAGACTATAGCACAGCAGAAAGAGCATTTAGAGAATTTGTTCTATCTAACCCTGATCATGAGTTAGCTGGAAGTGCACAATATTGGTATGCAGAAACATTTAGAATTAGACAATTATATACAGATGCAGCATCCGCTTACTTAGAAGGCTACCAAAAATATCCTAAAGGAAAAAAGGCTCCAATTAATTTATTAAAACTTGGAGTATCCATGGTTCAAATTGGTGAAAAAGATCAAGGATGTAAAATGATAAATGGTGTAGAATTACAATATCCTAATGCAAATCAATCTGTAATACAAAAAGCAAAATATGAGTCCAAAAAATTTGAATGTATCAAACAAGACTCATAAGTTTTTACTAGATAATTTAAAGGATAAACAAATTTTTCAAATTTATAAAAAATTTGAAAAAGACCTTAAATTAAAAGAGGATTTTATTGTTGCAGTTTCGGGTGGATCAGACAGTCTTGCTTTATGTTTTTTATCAAAAATTTATTCAATAAAAAAAAATTTAAAAGTTAAATACTTTCATGTCGATCATAAACTTAGAAATAACTCAACAAATGAAGCAAAATTTGTAAAATTACTTCTTAAAAAATTACATACAAATTTGGAAATTTTAACTTGGGTTGGCAAAAAACCAAAAAGCAATATTCAGTCTGTTGCAAGAGATAAAAGATATTCACTCATGATAAACAAAGCAAAAAAATTAAAAATAAATAATATTTTATTAGGTCATCATAAAGATGATTTAATAGAAAATTTTTTTATTAGAATTTTAAGAGGTAGTGGTTTAAATGGTATAGTTTCATTTGATCAGCAAACTAATCTACAAAATATTAATTTGATTAGGCCTTTATTAATATTTTCAAAAATCAATTTGGGATATATTACCAAAAAAGTTTTTAAAAATTATGTTGAAGATCCTTCTAACCAAAATCATGAATTTAAAAGAGTAAAAATTAGAAATTTTATAAAGAATTTAGAGTCAGAGGGATTGGATAATGATAAATTTAAACTAACAATTAAAAATTTAAGATTTGCTAATAAATCAATTAAATACTTTGTAGAAAAAAATTTAAAAGACAATGCCACAATTTCTAATATTGATAAGTTTTATATTTTGAATAAAAGTTTTTTTCTTCAGCCAGAGGAAGTTGTATTTAGGTCATTCACAGAAGTTTTAAAAAGTGTTGGAAAAAAATACTATCCAGTAAGAGGTAAAAAAATTAATAAATTGATTTATCAAATTAAAAATGACAATTCATTTAAAACTACTTTAGGAAACTGTGTTATAAAGAAGGTAAATAACACCATTATAGTGTCAAAAGAGCGTTAAAGTTGATGAAATATTTGATATTTTGTCACTTGTTAATTTAATAATAATTCTTATTTTAACAATATGAATTTAAAAAACCTGGCAATGTGGGGGATTATAGTTTTTCTAACTATAGGCCTTTATAACATGTTTAAAAATCCTCAGTCTAATATTAGAGGAGGCAATCAAATAATATTTTCAGATTTTTTAAATTCAGTTGAAAATGGTGAGGTTCTTAAAGTTGAGATCCAAGGAAACAATATAAAGGGTGTTTATTCAAATGGAAATTCTTTTTCAACATATGCCCCTAATGACCCAAATCTTATAGAAAAATTATCAGAGAAAGGAGTAAGCATTTCAGCAGCACCTTTAGAAGAAAAAATGCCTTCATTGTTTGGTGTGCTCTTGTCATGGTTCCCTATGTTATTACTTATTGCAGTATGGATTTTCTTTATGAGACAAATGCAAGGTGGAAAAGGTGGAGCAATGGGATTTGGAAAATCAAAAGCAAAAATGATGAACGAATTAAAAGGAAAGGTTACCTTTAATGATGTTGCTGGTGTAGAGGAAGCTAAAGAAGAAGTAGAAGAAATAGTAGAGTTTCTAAAAGATCCAAGAAAATTTAGTAGGTTAGGTGGCAAAATCCCAAGAGGTGCTCTTCTTGTTGGTCCTCCAGGAACAGGAAAAACTTTATTAGCAAGAGCAATTGCTGGTGAGGCGGGAGTTCCTTTTTTCACTATTTCGGGTTCAGATTTTGTAGAGATGTTCGTTGGTGTAGGAGCTTCTAGAGTAAGAGATATGTTTGAACAAGGTAAGAAAAATTCACCATGTATAATTTTTATTGACGAAATTGATGCTGTTGGAAGGAGTAGGGGAGCAGGCTTAGGTGGTGGAAATGATGAAAGAGAACAAACATTAAACCAGTTATTAGTTGAGATGGACGGTTTTGATACAAACGAAGGTGTTATTATTATTGCTGCAACAAACAGACCAGATGTACTCGATCCAGCTTTATTGCGACCAGGAAGATTTGATAGACAGGTAGTAGTTTCAAACCCAGATATCATAGGAAGAGAAAAAATTTTAAAAGTCCACGTAAAAAAAATAAAAATGGCACCAGATGTTAACTTAAGAACAATCGCCAGGGGTACGCCAGGTTTTTCAGGAGCCGATCTTGCAAATATTGTTAATGAGGCAGCGTTGTTAGCAGCAAGGAAAAATAAAAGAATAGTAACGTTATTAGAATTTGAAGAAGCCAAAGATAAAGTAATGATGGGTGCTGAAAGACGTTCAATGGTCATGACTGAAGATGAGAAAAAACTTACAGCGTACCATGAAGGGGGGCATGCTTTAGTCTCGTTTAATATGCCTAGCTACGACCCAATACATAAAGCTACTATTATACCAAGAGGAAGAGCTCTTGGAATGGTAATGAATTTACCAGAAAGAGACAAACATGGTTACTCAATAAAGTATTTAAAAGCGAGATTGGCAGTTTGTTTTGGAGGCAGAGTTGCCGAAGAATTGATATTTGGAAAAGACAATATTTCTACAGGGGCAGGTGGTGGAAACGGTTCGGATATTAACCAAGCTACACAACTTGCAAGAGCTATGGTTACAAAATATGGCATGAGTGAAGAAATGGGTCCAGTAGAATATGGAGAAAATCAAGAAGAAGTATTTTTAGGAAGATCAGTTACGCAAACTCAATCAGTTTCAGAGGAAGTTGCTCAAAAAATTGATAAAGAAATAAGAAAATTGGTTGATGAAGGATATAATCAAGCAAAGAAAATTTTGACAGAAAAAATAGATGATTTACATAAAATCGCAAAAGCTCTAATAACATATGAAACATTAACTGGTGAAGAAATAGAGAATATAATTAATAAAAATTTATATCCTAAAGATAAAATTTTAGATAATCCAGAAGCAAAAGATGATCAAGACTCAGCTTTGGGTGCTATGGGTTTGAAACCTAAAATTGTTCATTAATAAATAATGCAAAGATATTACACAAGAGCGTGTAATTTCTACTTTGGCAGTCAATCAAAAAATTTAGTAAATAAGAAAAAATCTATCCCATTACATGAGATTAAAGAAATATCTTTTGACCATGTTGAGATTATTACAAGAAAAAAGATCAGAAGAATTTCTATAAATCAGATCAAGCAATTACCAAATAATTTAAAAAAAAAAATAAACATAGATATTAAAAAAATAAAATCAAAAAAAATAAATTTTTCAAATTTTAATTTTAAAAAAATTCCAAATATATTAGGAGTGTTAAATCTTACACCTGACAGTTTTTCGGATGGAGGAAAATTTAACAAAAAACATAAGGGCATCACTCAGGCTATTAATTTATACAAAAGCGGTGCATCTATAATAGATGTTGGTGGAGAGTCTACAAGACCAGGATCAAAGCCTATAAATGAAAAGCAAGAATGGAATAGAATTAATAAAATATTAAAATTAATTGTAAAAAAAATACCAATATCTTTAGACACAAGAAAGTCTGGAATTATGGTAAATGGTATTACAATGGGTGTTAAACTTATTAATGATGTTTCAGGATTAAATTATGATCCCAAAACAATAGATATTTTAAAAAAGTATAAAATTCCATTTGTAATACAGCATTCAGTTGGGACACCAGAAAATATGCAAAAGAACCCAAAATATAAAAATGAATTATTAGATATATATGATTATTTTGAAAATAAGATTAAGTTGATAAGATCTAAAGGTATTAAACATAATAATATAATTTTAGATCCTGGAATTGGATTTGGAAAAAATTTGAAACATAATATGAATCTTATAAGAGGTGTTTCTATTTTTCATTCATTAGGTTTTCCTATATTAGTAGGTAATTCAAGAAAAAGATTTATTAAAGATATATCAAAAAAAAATGACAGCAAGATAAGGATCGGTGGAACTATGGCCTCTTCAATATATCTTTTAATGCAAGGAATTCAAATTTTAAGAATTCATGATGTTAACGAAATTATGCAAGGTATTAAAGTTTTTAACGAGATAGTAAAAAATTAATGACAAAAAAATATTTTGGAACAGATGGAATTAGAGGAGCAGTTAATAGTAAATATATAAATGGGGATATGTTCTTTAAATTTGGACTTGCTAGTGGAACATATTTTAAATCTCAAAAAAAAAGAAAACAAACAGCAATAATTGCAAAAGATACTAGATTGTCAGGATATACACTTGAACCAGCTCTTGTTTCAGGTTTGGCTTCAGCCGGTATGCATGTTTATACCTTAGGGCCCTTACCAACTAATGGGTTGGCTATGTTAACAAAAGAAATGAAAGCTAACATGGGTATAATGATTACCGCCTCTCACAATCCACATTTTGACAATGGGTTGAAATTGTTTGGCCCTGACGGAATGAAACTATCAGATAAAATAGAAAAAAAAATTGAGGGGCTTATAGACAAGAAAATCTCAAAAAACCTCTCCCATTCTGAAAAATTAGGAAGAGTTAAAAGATTAGAAACAGGTACTAAAAAATATATTAAAATATTAAAAAAAAATTTTACAAAAGAGTTTAATTTAAGAGGACTAAGAATTGTAATTGATTGTGCAAATGGTGCTGGTTATAAAGCAGGTCCTGAATTATTAAAGTCATTGGGAGCCAAGGTCATAGCTATAGGTGTTAAACCAAATGGTTTAAATATCAATAAAAAATGTGGATCAACTTTTCCAAAAAAAATTAGATATGCTGTAAAAAAATATAAAGCTCATATCGGAATATCTTTAGACGGAGATGCTGACAGAATTATTATGTGTGATGAGAAAAGCAATATAATAGATGGAGATCAAATTATAGCCGCTTTAGCAACAAGATGGAAAAATAAAAAAATGTTAAAAGGAGGAGTTGTTGGAACATTAATGTCAAATTATGGTTTAGAAAAATATTTTAAATCAATAGGAATAAAATTTTTAAGGGCAAATGTTGGAGATAGATATGTTAAAGAAAAAATGCAAAAATATAATTTTAATTTAGGTGGTGAACAATCAGGACATATTATTTTAGGTAAATTTGCAACTACAGGAGATGGTTTGTTAGTAGCTTTAGAAGCTCTTTTTGCTTTAAGAAAAGGAAAAAAGGCAAGTGAATTCTTTGAACAATTTAAGAAAACACCTCAGCTCTTAGAAAATATCGAAGTAAAAGATAAAAATATTATTAACAAACTAGAGATAAAAAAAATTATAAAAAATGCATATAAATTAATTAAAGGTGAAGGAAGAATATTAGTAAGAAAATCTGGAACAGAATCTAAAATAAGAGTAATGGGAGAAAGTGAAAACAAAGCTCTTCTATATAAATGCGTGAATATGATTACGAAAAAAATTAAATAAATTGAAACCTAATTCTAAAATTTTAGTTATTGCAGGATCTGACTCATCTGGTGGAGCGGGTATTCAAGCTGATATAAAAACAATCACTGCTCTTGGTTCTTATGCAATGACAGCAATAACAGCTGTTACATCACAAAATACCACAGGTGTAAAATCAATTGTTGGGATTAATCCAAAAGAAATTTTTAATCAAATTATTTATAGTAGTAAAGATATAAGACCTGATGCAATAAAAATTGGTATGCTGCATTCTTCAGAGGTTATTAGAATGGTACTAAAAGCTTTGGATGTAATTAAAGTTAAAAAAATCGTATTAGATCCAGTAATGGTTTCTAAAGGAGGAGCTAAACTGATAGATAGTAAAGCTATTCAATTTTTAAAATTAAAACTAATTAAAAAAGTATCACTTATTACTCCCAATATTCCTGAGGCAGAAATTTTAACTAAAACAAAAATTATAACAAAAGAGGATATGATTTTTGCCGCTAATAAACTTATCGGTTTAGGAGCTCAAAATGTACTTATAAAAGGTGGTCATTTAAAACATAAAAATGTATTGGATATTTTAGTAAACACAAAAGATCTAAAGATCTTCAAAAGTGAGCGTCACAAAACAAAGAATACTCATGGTACAGGTTGCACTTTATCTAGCTCAGTTACAACTTTTTTATCATGTGGAAAAACAGTAAAGAAATCTTGTGAGCTTGGAATTAAGTATGTAAATTCTGCAATTAAATCAAACCCGAAATACGGAAAAGGTCATGGCCCAATCAACCATCTCACTTCCTTAAAAGTAAACAGAAAACTTAGATAATGAAAAATATAGTTGTTGTTGGATCTCAATGGGGTGACGAAGGTAAAGGAAAAATTGTTGATTGGCTATCTGAACAGGCTGATGTAGTAATAAGATTCCAAGGAGGTCACAATGCTGGTCATACTTTAGTGATTGATGGTATTACATATAAATTGAGATTACTGCCATCTGGAATAGTTAGAAAAGATAAAATATCAATTATTGGCAACGGAGTTGTCGTAGATCCGTGGGCTTTATTAGAGGAAATAGACGAAATAAAATCTAAAGGCGTAGAAGTAAATATAAATAATTTTATCATTTCAGACTCTGCAAATCTAATTTTGCCTTTTCATAAAGAAATGGATGAGATAAGAGAGGATGCAGCAGGAAAAAGCAAAATAGGAACTACTAGACGTGGAATTGGACCTGCATATGAAGATAAAGTTGGAAGAAGATCTATAAGAGTTATGGATCTAAGATCTGAAAAAAATTTAAATCAAAGACTTGACTCTGTATTAATTCATCATAATGCGATTAGAAAAGGTCTAGGAAAAAAAATTTTTGAAAAAGATCAGCTTAAATCTGATTTACTTAAAATAGCACCCAAAATATTAAAATACTCTCAGCCAGTTTGGCTAAAGATTGACCAATTTAAAAAACAAAAAAAGAAAATTTTATTTGAAGGAGCCCAAGGCATTTTACTTGATGTAGATCATGGAACTTATCCTTTTGTAACCTCATCTAATACTGTTGCTTCAAGCGCAGCAACAGGAACTGGTTGCGGGCCTAATTCGATAAATTATGTTCTTGGCATTACAAAAGCTTATACAACAAGAGTTGGCGAGGGACCATTTCCTACGGAGTTAACAGATGATATCGGTGAACTTTTAGGAACGCGTGGAAAAGAATTTGGAACCGTTACAAGTAGAAAAAGAAGATGTGGATGGTTTGATGGTGTTTTAGTGAGGCAAACAATTAAAGTTTCAGGGATTAATGGTATAGCTTTAACAAAACTAGATGTACTTGATGAATTAGATGAAATTAAAATATGTGTTGCTTATGATCTTGATGGTAAAAGATTAGAATATTTACCTGCTGCTGTAGAAGACCAGATAAAAATAAAACCAATTTATAAAACATTTCCTGGATGGAAAGTTTCTACGAGTGGAGTCAAAAATATGGACTTATTACCTGAAAATGCAAAAAAATATATTTTTGCAGTAGAAGATTTTATTGGTGCAAAAGTATCGAGCATCTCAACTAGCCCAGAAAGAGATGACACTATTTTAATTGAAAACCCTTTTGAAGTTTAGTTTGCTGGTAAAAGATTTTTTGATTTAGCCAATAGAAGCATATGCTTTTGTAGTTTTTCAAATGCTTTATTTTCTATTTGCCTAACTCTTTCTCTACTAATTTTATATTTTTTACTTAAATCTTCTAGTGTAGTTGGGTCATCGTTCAGTCTTCTTGAGTATAAAATTTCTTTCTCTCTATCATTAAGGACATTAATAGAATCTTTTAATAAGTCTTTTCTCTGCTCCATTTCCTCGTGTTGAGCAAATTTTAAATCATGATCAAGTTCTTTATCAACCAACCAGTCTTGCCATTCATCGCCATCTTCACCAACTTGAGCATTTAATGAAAATTCCTTCCCAGAAAGTCTTCTATTCATTGAAACCACCTCATCTTTACTTACATCAAGCTTATTAGCGATATGATTAACATGTTCATCTCTAAGGTCACCTTCGGTTTCTGGAGAAATTTGATTTTTAATTTTCTTTAAATTAAAAAATAGTTTTTTTTGAGCAGTAGTAGTTCCAATTTTTACAAGGCTCCAAGATCTTAAAATATATTCTTGAATAGAGGCTTTAATCCACCACATTGCATAAGTTGCCAACCTAAAACCTTTTTCTGGTTCAAATTTCTTGACCGCTTGCATAAGTCCCACATTTCCCTCTGAAATCATTTCATTAATAGGCAAACCATATCCTTTGTAACCCATGGCAATCTTTGCAACTAATCTTAAGTGACTAGTGACTAATTTTTCTGCAGCTTTAATATTACCAGTCGTTTTCCAATTTTTTGCTAGCATATATTCTTCTTCTGCAGCTAACATTGGAAATTTTTTAATCTGCTCTAAATATGCAGATAGCCCACCTTCATTAGAAAGGGTTGGCAGATTGTTACTCATTGTTGTGCTCATAGAAGTGTTTATTTAATTAATTATACCCAATTTTCAATAATTTATTCTTCAGTGTTTCTAAGCATTTTTAGAATATTATTTAGATCTTGTGGCAAAAGTGAGGAAAAAATCATCTCTTTCTTAGTTCGTGGATGTATAAATCCTAAAGTTTTTGCATGCAGGAATTGTCTATTTAATTTAGTGATCGAATTTTGGATATCTAGATCAGTATTTTTTAATTTTTTATATTTTTTTTTATATTTATCATCACCAACTAGACTATTACCTTTATAATTCATATGAACTCTTATCTGATGTGTTCTTCCTGTTTCTAATTTACATTCAACTAAACTTAAAGTTGGTGTTTTTTGATTTTCAAAAATTTCAAGTGTTTTATAATTTGTTATAGCTTTCTTACCTTTTGAGTTACTAACCTCCATAAGTTGTCTATTTTTAGAACTACGAGTAATAAATGTTTCAATTTTCCCTGAGGATGGTCTTAATTTTCCCCATATTAAAAGTTGGTACTCTCTAATAATTGTATGTTCACTAAACTGTTTTGATAAATTTTCATGAGTTTCATTATTTTTTGCAATTACAACTAAACCAGATGTGTTTTTATCAATTCTATGAACAATACCAGGTCTTAACTCATCACCTATATTTGACAAAGAATCTTTATCATAATGCATCAATGCATTAACAATTGTTTTATCATAATTTCCAGCCCCTGGATGCATGATTATTCCGGCAGGTTTATTAATTACTAATAGATCATTATCTTCGTATATTATTTCTAATTTAAATTCGTAAGGTTTAAGGGATGCTACTTCAGGCTCTGGAATCTTAAGATTTATAGTATCACCAATTGAGACTTTTTTTGATGGACTTTTAATTATTTCATTATTTAGTGTTAACTTTTCTTTCAAAATTAAATTTTTAATTCTAGTTCTGCTAATTAATTCCTCTCTTTTGTTAATTAAAACATCAACCCTTAAATTATTCTCATCCTCTTTGACTATAAAATTAATGTTTTTTTCCATAAAATATAATATTAATACTATATGCGCTTGTAGCTCAACTGGATAGAGCGCCTGACTTCGGATCAGGAGGTTCTGGGTTCGACTCCTAGCAGGCGCACCAACTTATTCACCCATATTTATTAAAGTTCCCTTATCTCTTGCTTTATCGAAAGAGTAATAAAATACAAAAATTGATAAAATTAAATAAAATCCATTTAGATAAATTGCAGTAAGAATATTTTCATAATTTACCATACCATTAACTAAAATATTTCTAGTCTCTTCGAATATATAAACTAGTGGAAGTGCGAATGCTATTGATTGAAAGATTTCTGGTAATATCTCAACCGGATAATAAATACAGCCAAAAGGTGCTAATAAAAACATAGTTGACCATGCAATATTCTCAAAAGATGGCCCAAATCTCAACAATCCTGCAGAAACAAATAGACCAAGAGTAATTCCAAATAAATATAGACTCAAAAAAAGAAATGATAAAGGAAGACCAAGTTTTAACAAGGATATACCAAACAATGGTGAAGTTAATAATATAGCTGGAATTAATCCAATTAATGCTCTTATTAAAGCAGTGAATACAAGAGAAATAATTATCTCACTAATTTTCATCGGTGCGATAAATAGATTTGTAAAATTTCTACTCCAAATCTCCTCTAAAAATAACATATTAAAGCCAATACTGGTTCTAAATAAAAAATCATAAAGAATTGCACATGAAAGTATGACTCCTACTGCACCACTATAATAAGAACTATGGGCTGCAAAAAAATTAGAAATAAATCCCCAAAGAGTAATCTGAATTGAAGGCCAATAAATTAAATCTAATATTCTAGGAAATGATCTCGTTATTAAATAAAAGTGTCTTAAAAAAAGACCGTAAATTCTAATTAAATTCATTTTTCTTTTCTCGCTATTTCTAAAAATACTTCCTCTAAATTCCTTCGTCCATATTTTGTTATTAAATCTTCAGGAGTTCCTCTATCAACAATTAAACCTTCTTTCATCATTAGAACGGAACTACATAATCTTTTCACCTCCTCCATATTATGAGAGGCAAGCAAAACCGATATTTTTTTTTCCTTTTTGTAATCCTCTAAAAAAGATCTTACAAAATCACCTGTTTCAGGATCCAATGAAGCAGTAGGCTCATCTAACAAAAGTACTGTCGGATCATTTATTAAAGCTTTAGCCAGACTTACTCTATTTTTTTGTCCAGAGGAAAGTTCTCCAGTAATTTTGTTTAAAAGGTCCTTTAATCTAAGTTTATTTGCAAGTTGTTCTATACGGTCATTTAAATTTTGAATATTATATAATTTTCCGTAAACAATTAAATTTTGTTTAACTTTAAGTTTTTTAGGTAATTCAATATAGGGTGAAATAAAATTCATTTTGTGGAGAAGTGAAATTTTATTTTTTTCAATATTCATTCCGTTGATTAAAACTTCTCCACTACTTGGTTTTAATAATCCTAAAATCATTCCAATAGTTGTAGTTTTACCACATCCATTTGGGCCCAATAAACCAACCATTTCATTTTCATTAATTTTAAAATTTATATTAGATACTGCTTCTTTATCTTTATATTTTTTAGAAAGATTAATTACTTCAATAGAATTGGTCATTAATAATTTGATGCTCTTTTTAATCTATCGTTAATAGTTTTGCCAAGACCTCTGCTCGGGATATTCTCAACTGCAATACTTTTAAATCCATCTTTTTTTATTTTTCTTAAAGTTGAATATAAGTTCTTTGCAGCTTCTTCTATATTTTTAACTTTGGATAAAAAATAATAGTTTTTATAGTTTGTTTTTCTTTTTTTTATTAATAAATAAGCCTCATTTTTTTTTGGTTTTTTAACATTAATTCTTAAAGGTATTCCAGGTGAGTAATGCAATGGAAATAAACCAGGGGATAGTTTTTTTTTTGAATTTGTATTAATTAATAATTTTTTTTTTAAAACTTTTTCAATTTTTTTTATATCAAGACCCCCATATCTTAAGAGAGAAGGTTTTTCTAAAAGACTCAATATTGTGGACTCAACACCAATTTTGCTTTTTCCACCATCTAAAATATATTTTATTTTTGAACCAAATTCCTCTTTTACATCAGATGGTTTAACCGAGCTTAATCTTGAGGATATATTTGCGCTCGGTGCAGCTACTGGATAATCTAAACTTTTTAATAAATTTCTAAATAATTTATGTTTAGGAAAACGTACAGCAATACTTTTTTTATTATTAGTGACATATTTTGATATTTTTGAGTTATTTTTTAATTTTAAAATATAAGTTATTGGACCTGGAGAGAATTTTTTGTAAAGTTTCATTAAATTATCATTGAGATCACAGTCCTCTTTAAGTCTTTGAATATTATAGTAATGGACAATAAGTGGATTGTTTAAAGGTCTTTTTTTAAGACTAAATATTTTCTTCACAGCACTATTCGAGTATGCGTTTGCAGCTAGTCCATAAACAGTTTCTGTTGGTACTGCAACACAATGATTATTATCTAAATATTTTTTTGCTTTTTTGATATTTGATTGAATAGATTTCATGTATTAATAATTATTATTATATGAAAGATAAAATATTACCACTTGATTATGATCACTTCTCAATTGAGGAGCTTACAGAAAAAGCAAATAAAATTATAGAGTCTCTAGAAAGAGAAAATGATTTAAACAATTCAGTTGAGAGTTATCAAGAACTTCTAAAACTTAACAATATTATTGAAAAGAAATTTCATAAAAATTTAAAATCTATTGGTGAAGAGACGAATAAAAAGATTAAAGAGATAACAAAAAAAAATGAAAAAACAGCTTAATCAAATTGCTAAGGATACCAATATATTTCTTAAAAAATATATTAATTCACAAAAATCTTCTCACTTAAAGTCTCCCATGAAGTATGGTTTATTTCCAGGTGGAAAAAAAATAAGATCTAAAATCTTAATTGACTTAGGTTCATTATTTTCAATTGATTATAAAACATTAATAATAATTGGGTCAGCTGTTGAATGTATTCATGCTTATTCACTTATTCATGACGATCTACCCTGCATGGATGACGATAATATAAGAAGAGGTAAACCTTCAACTCACATTAAATTTGGTGAGTCTACAGCAGTTCTAGCAGGAAATTCATTATTAACTTTAGCATTTGAAATTTTATCAAATCCCAAATTGAAATTAAATGAAAAGATTAAAATAGAATTAATAAAAAAATTATCAGAATGCTCAGGTCATCTAGGAATAGCTGGAGGGCAATATTTAGATTTAAGCTACGAGAGAAAGAAAATATCAAAGAACAAAATATTAGAAATGGAAATAAAGAAAACTGGAATGTTATTTAGTTTTTGTTGTGCTGCTCCAGCAATAATTAAGAAAAAAACAATTAAAGAAATTAAATTTTTTGAAAATATTGGATCAAAAATTGGTCTTTTGTTCCAAATAGCTGATGATTTAATTGATCTGAAAAGTAATTCTAAAGAAGCCGGAAAAAAAACAGGAAAAGATCAAAAAAAAGGCAAGGCAACGCTTATAAACTTAATAGGCCTTGATGACTCAGTTAAGTATTGTGATAAGATAATAAAAGATATTAATAATAATTTAAGTAGATACGGTTCAGGATCTAAAAAAATTAATGAAACCTTGGACTATATATTGAATAGAAAAAAATGAAGAAAAATTATCAATTTTTAAATGATATAAATTTTCCATCTGATTTAAGAAAAGTTTCTGAAAATAATTTACAAAAAGTGGCAGATGAGGTGAGGGAGGAAATGATAGATGCTGTTTCAGAAACTGGAGGTCACTTAGGTGCAGGTCTGGGAGTGGTTGAATTGACCGTCGCACTTCATTACGTTTTTGATACTCCTAATGATAAATTAATATGGGATGTTGGCCATCAATCTTATCCACATAAAATTTTAACTGGTAGAAAAGATAAAATTAGAACTTTACGACAAGGTGATGGTTTATCAGGTTTTACAAAAAGATCTGAAAGTGAATATGATCCATTTGGAGCAGCTCACAGTTCAACATCTATTTCATCTGCATTAGGAATTGCCGAAGCAAATAAATTAGAAAATAAATCTTCCAATGTAATAGCTGTAATAGGTGATGGAGCAATTAGTGCAGGTATGGCTTACGAAGCCATGAATAATGCTGGAGCATCTAAGACAAAAATGATTGTTATTTTAAACGATAATGACATGTCAATTGCAAAACCAGTTGGAGCAATGAGAACTTACTTAGCAAAATTATTTACTGGTAAAATATATTTTAGCCTTAGAGAAACCTTAAAATTAATTACATCTGCATTTTCAAAAAGATTTAGTGCCAAAGCAGGAAAAGCAGAGGATTTTTTTCGTTCAGCAGTAACAGGGGGTACACTGTTTAGTTCACTTGGTTTTTATTATGCGGGTCCTATAGATGGCCATGATTTATCAAGCCTAGTTCCAATTTTAAAAAATGCAAAAGATTCAAGACACGAGGGTCCTATAATGATTCACATTAAAACTCAAAAAGGGAAGGGTTATTCCTATGCAGAAAAAGCAAATGACCATTATCATGGAGTTTCAAAATTTAATGTTGAGACCGGAGAACAGTTAAAGAGCAAATCTAATCTTCCAGCTTATACAAAAGTTTTTGCTAACACGTTAGTGAAACACGCAAAAAAAGATAGCAAAATAGTCGGAATAACAGCAGCTATGCCAGGAGGTACAGGCATGGATATTTTTGGCAAGGAATTTCCAAGCAGAATGTTTGATGTTGGAATAGCTGAACAACATGCTGTAACTTTTGCTGCTGGCTTAGCAACTGAGGGTTATAAACCTTACGCTGCAATTTATTCAACTTTTTTACAGAGAGCATATGATCAAGTGGTACATGATGTTGCCATCCAAAGTTTACCTGTGAGATTTGCAATAGATAGAGCAGGATTAGTTGGTGCTGATGGATCAACACATGCTGGTTCATTTGATATAACTTATTTATCAACTTTGCCTAACTTTGTAGTAATGGCCGCAAGTGATGAAGCTGAACTGGTTAAAATGATCAATACTTCAGTAGATATCAATGACAGACCTTCTGCAATAAGATATCCAAGAGGAACAGGTGTTGGTGTTGATCTTCCATCAATAGATGAAAAAATTGAAATTGGTAAGGGAAGAATTATCCATCAAGGAACACAGGTTTGTATTTTAAACCTAGGTACTCGTCTTGAGGAATGTAAGTTAGCTTCAGAGGAATTAAAAGCAAAAGGAGTTTCGGTAACAGTAATTGATGCTAGATTTGCCAAGCCTTTAGATGAAGAACTGATATTAAAATCTGCTAAGGATCATGAACTAATGATTACTGTTGAAGAAGGATCAATAGGAGGTTTTGGTTCTCATGTAAAAAATTTATTAGCTGAAAAAGGAGTATTCGATAAAGGTTTTAAATTTAGATCAATGACTTTACCAGATAAGTTTATTGAACAAGATGACCCAAAAAAAATGTACGACAAAGCTGGATTAAACAGTTCTCAAATTTCTAAGAAAATTGCTGATATTTTGTTTCAAAAGGAGACAATAAGAGTTGTGAAAAATTAATTTAAGCTAACTACACTGGGCTTTATTCATTAAGTAGTGGTCAAGTAAAACACAGTTCATCATAGCTTCACCAATTGGTACAGCTCTAATCCCTACACAAGGATCATGTCTACCTTTAACAGATATTGAAGTATTTTTCCCAAATTTATTTATAGTTTTTCTACTAGTTAAAATTGATGATGTTGGTTTAACAGCAAAAGATGCAATAATTTCTTGGCCCGTAGAAATTCCACCAAGAATACCTCCCGCTTTATTAGAATTGAATTTTAATTTATTTCCTTTTGAAGAAATTTCATCTGAATTTTGTTCTCCACTTAATTGTGCTGAGTTCATTCCTGCACCAATATTTACACCTTTAACTGCATTAATACTCATTAGACCTGAAGCTATGTCAGTATCTAATTTTGAATAAATTGGAGCACCTAAACCAACTGGGATACCTCTTGCTCTTATTTCAATCACTGCTCCACAAGATGAACCTGATTTTCTTACACCAAGCAAATATTTTTCCCATAATTTAATCATTGATTTATCTGGACAAAAAAATGGATTTTTTGAAATTACTTTATCGTTCCATTGATTTGTATCACATCCAAGAATTCCTAGCTGAGTTACTGCACCAATTACTCTAAATTTTTTACCTAATTTTTTTTGAAGTACAACTTTTGCTATTGCACCGGCTGCAACTCGTGCTGCAGTTTCTCTAGCAGAAGATCTACCACCTCCTCTATAGTCTCTAATTCCATATTTTTTAAAATAAGTAAAATCTGCGTGACCTGGTCTGAACTTATCTTTAATATTACTATAATCTTTGGATCTCATGTCTTTGTTATAGATTATGAGAGAAATAGGTGTTCCTGTAGTTTTCCCTTCAAATACTCCTGATAAAATCTGAACCTTATCATCCTCTTTTCGCTGAGTTGTAAATTTAGATTGTCCTGGTTTTCTTTTGTCTAATTCTATTTGAATATCTTGCTCTTTAAGATTTATATTTGGAGGACAACCATCAACAATACAACCAATTGCAGGTCCATGAGATTCCCCCCAAGTTGTGAAACGAAATAGCTTTCCAAAAGTATTAAATGACATTATTTATATTATATAGATTATTTTGTTTAAATTATGAATCAAAAAAACTCTTTAGGTCTTAATAGTTGCTTTCTTGATATAGATGATCCGATTCAATTATTTCATGAATGGATGGAGGAAGCAAAGAAAACTGAGCCAAATGATCCAAACGCTGTTGCTTTGTCCACATCAAATCAAAGCAACATTCCTTCAGTTAGAATGGTTTTACTTAAAGATTTCAACAAAGATGGATTTGTATTTTACACAAATTTAAATAGTAAAAAGGGAAATGAATTAAAAGAAAATCCATACGCTGCGATGTGTTTCCACTGGAAAAGTCTCTTAAGACAAATAAGAATTAATGGAAAGGTTACATTAGTTTCCGATCAGGTTGCAGACGAATATTATTCATCAAGAGCGTATGAAAGTCGAATAGGAGCATGGGCTTCTAATCAAAGTGAAGAATTAAATTCGCGAGAACAATTGTTAAAGTCCATACAAGATTATAAAAAAAAATATAGTAACAAAACAGATGTACCAAGACCAAGTCACTGGTCTGGATGGATTTTATCACCAGATAGTATTGAATTTTGGTTAGATGGTGAGAATAGAATTCACGAGAGATTGAAATACAATAAAGATAACTCCGGAAAGTGGATAAAGTGTTTATTAAGTCCTTAAAAATTTCTTGATAAACTAAATGATGTCAATCTTTTAAGAATATTTTTTTCTTTAGAGTCTTTGAATACACTTAGAGAATTTGAGGCTAAATTTATATAGTGCTGTGCTTTTTGATAGCATTCCTGAATTATTTTATACTTGTTTATTAGAGCAATAATTTCATTAAAGTCATCTTTTGTTCTTAACTCTTTTTTAAACATATTTGATAAAATTTTCTTTTCATCATTTCCTAATTTTTGAAAAAGTAAAATTATTGGTAAGGTAATTTTTCCTTCAAAATAATCTTGACCAATTTTTTTACCAAATAGCTTGAGCTCGGCATTATAGTCTAGTGTGTCATCTGCTATTTGAAAAGTTAATCCTAAGTTTCTTCCATAAAATTCTAAAGCATCTTTTTCTTTATTTTCTGCATCAGATAAAATTGCACCAACTTTAGTTGCTGCTGCAAATAACTCAGCAGTTTTTGCTGAGATTATTTTTAAATATGTTTCCTCCAGCATATCAACCTCTCCTTTATGTTGAAGTTGTAGAACTTCACCTTGAGCTATTTTAGATGAAGTGGAAGACAATAATTTTAAAACTTCTAGGTTTCCATCTTCTACCATCATCTCAAAACATCTACTTAATAAATAATCTCCTATCAAAACTGAGGAATGATTGTTCCAAACTTTGTTTAAAGTTTCTTTTCCTCTTCTAACAGTGCCTTCATCAATTACATCATCATGCATCAAGGTTGCACTATGAATTAATTCAACACATGCAGCTAAATTTATATCTCTAGAGCCTTTCGAGTAGCCACATAATTTTGCACTACCCAACGTCAGTAAAGCTCTTAGTCTTTTTCCTCCAGTTTCTATGTGATAATCTGTCATTTTTTGAACCAGCTGTACGTCACTAGATAATTTTGATTTTATTTTTTCTTCGGTTAAAACCAGTTTTTCTTCAACTGAGTCTCTAAGCTGAAAATATGAATCATTTATCTGATTTTTAAGCTGTACAACTGTTCCCATAAGATTTTTAAATTAGTATAATTTGTTTATATATATTACTTATCAATTGACGCACCAGTTTCTTCAATTATAAGTAGTCTTTATATTCAATAAATAATTCTGTAAGACTTAAGTATGTTCTCGTTTTTTAAAAAGAAAAAAATTGTTGCTCATTTAAAATTAAGTGGAGTTATTGGTAATGCTGGAAAATTTAAACAGGGTATTGATTTTGCAGGTCAAGAAGAACTAATTAAAAAGGCTTTTTCTCTGAAAAAAGCGTCATGTGTTGCTATATCAATTAATTCTCCAGGAGGATCACCAGTTCAATCTCATTTAATCTATAGTTTTATTAGACAACAAGCAAAAAAACACAAAAAAAAAGTTATTGTATTCGCTGAAGATGTGGCAGCTTCTGGAGGTTATTTGATTTCTTGTGCTGGAGATGAAATTTATGCAAATTCAAGTTCAATAATCGGGTCTATAGGAGTTATATATTCTTCTTTTGGATTTACTGAGTTGATAAAAAAAATTGGGGTTGAAAGAAGAGTTCATACTGCAGGTAAAAACAAAAGCACACTTGATCCATTTTTAGAAGAAAAAAACGAAGACATTGAAAGATTAAAAAATATTCAATTGGATCTTCATAAAGACTTTATAGATGTTGTTGAAAAAAGTAGAGGATCAAAATTAAACAAATCTGATGTAGAACTTTTTTCAGGTGAATTTTGGTCAGGAAGTAAAGCAAAAAATTTAGGTTTGATTGACGGAATAGGTAATGCACATGAAATATTAAAAGAAAAATTTGGTGAGGATGTAATTATTAAAAAATTTGAAAAATCAAAAGGATGGTTAAGTCAAAAACTTTCTTCATCTAGCAATCAAGTAGATCAAATAGCAAGTATTTTAGATGAAAGATCAATTTGGCAAAGATATGGTTTCTAAAGTAAATAAAGAAAAAAAAAAAATTCAAACATTCCAAGAAACAATTTTAAATCTTCAGAAATTTTGGAGTAAAAAAGGATGCATTATTCTTCAGCCTTATGATATGGAGGTTGGTGCAGGAACTTTTCACCCAGCTACCACCCTAAGATCACTTGGAAATAAACCATGGAAAGCAGCTTACGTACAACCATCAAGAAGACCTACAGATGGAAGATATGGAGATAATCCAAACAGGTTGCAACACTATTATCAATTTCAGGTATTGATTAAACCTTCACCTGAAAATATAAAAAAACTTTATTTGAATAGTTTATCTACTATAGGAATAGATCATAATGATCATGATATAAGGTTTGTTGAAGATGATTGGGAAAGTCCAACATTAGGTGCGGCAGGATTGGGATGGGAAGTATGGTGTGATGGAATGGAAATTACTCAATTCACCTATTTTCAACAAATGGCTGGATTTGATTGTAAACCTGTATCAGTTGAAATTACTTATGGTTTAGAAAGAATTTGCATGTTCACTCAAAAAGAAAAAAATGTTTATGATTTGTTGTGGAATGACGAAGGTGTGAAATATCACGAAGTATTTCATCAAGCTGAAAAAGAATTTTCAGCATACAATTTTGAACACGCGAATGTAGAAACACTCTTGAAAATGTTTGACATGCATGAGACTGAGGCAAAGGATTTGGTAGAAAAAAAAATATCTTTACCAGCATATGATCAATGTTTAAAAGCCAGTCATGTGTTTAATATTTTAGATGCAAGAGGAGCAATAAGTGTTGCACAAAGAGCAGGATATATTGCTAGAATAAGAGATATTACAAAATCTGCAGCAGGTGTTTGGTTAGAAAGTCAAAAGTAATGTCAGATTTTTTTTTGGAATTATTCAGTGAGGAAATACCCTCAAATCTTCAACAAAATTTAAGGGAAGATTTACTTAAAAAATTTAATGAGTTATTTTTTGAAAGATCAATTTTATTTAAAAGAAGCTCATCATACTCAACACCAAATAGATTAGTTCTATTGTTTGAAGGTGTACAAAAAAACGTTGTAATAAAATCTGAGGAGATAAAAGGTCCAAATATTAAGTCACCAGAGGAAGCATTGGAGGGGTTTGTTAGATCAAATAAAATCCTAATAAAAGATCTCTACCAAAAAAAAAATGATAAAGGGGAATTTTATTATTTTAAGACAAAGTCAAAAAAATTGTACACACATGAATTATTAGAAAAATCTATACCAATATTATTGAATAAAATTCAATGGAAAAAATCAATGTTTTGGGGAACTTTTGACCTAAATTGGGGGAGACCATTAAAGTCAATTCTAGCTGTATTTGACAAAAAAAAATTAAATTTTAATTTTCATCATCTAACATCTTCAAACTCTACTTTTATCGATAAAGAATTTGAAGAAAACAAAAAGTCGTTCTTAGAATTTAAAAAATATAAAAGTTTTTTCAAAAAAATTGGCATCATTATAGATCATCATGAAAGAAAAAAATTAATAGAAAAAAAATTTAATAATATATTAAAAAATAAAAATTTAAATATTCAAGATAATCCTAAGCTACTTAATGAGGTTGTAGATTTAACAGATCAACCTAATATCCTCCTATGTGAATTTGATAAGAAATTTTTAAATATTCCTAAAGAAATATTAATTATTACGATGCAATATCATCAAAAATATTTTCCAATATTTGATAATAAAGGAAATATTACAAACGAATTTTTAGTAGTTGCAAATAAGAAAGATAAAAAGGGATTAATTAAATTGGGAAATGAAAGAGTAGTTGAAGCAAGATTAAGTGATGCAGAATTTTTTTGGAAAAAAGATAAATCTCAAAATATGGTTAAAAAAGTTACTGATTTAAAATCTATGAATTATTTTAAAGGACTAGGAAGCTATTTCGATAAAGCTCAAAGAATGAGAAAATTGGGTGGAATGATATCCGATGAACTTTTGATTAGTAAGGAAAAAGTTGAGTTATCAGCATCAATTTGTAAAGTCGATTTATTATCAGAGTTAGTAGGTGAATTCCCAGAACTCCAGGGTTTGATGGGAGGTTATTTTGCTAATGCGCAAGGTTTTGATAAAGATTTGGTGTTGGCCATCAGTGAGCAATATTTACCTACAGGTTCTGGTTCGAGAGTCCCCAAAAAACCCTTTAGCATAGCATTATCATTAGCTGATAAGATAGATACTTTAGTTGGTTTTTTTGGTTTGAATCAAAAGCCAACAAGTTCTAAAGATCCATATGGTTTAAGGAGATTAGCAGTAGGGATAATAAGAATAATAGTTGAAAATAAAAAAGATTTCAAAATAAAAGATTTAATTAATTATTCCTCAAACCTATATTTTGATCAGGGTTTAAAAATTGAAAATAAATTTTTACAAAAGGAATTATCAGATTTTTTAATGGAAAGATTAAAACATCATATGAGGGAAGAAAATATTAGAAATGATATTATTCAAGCCTCAACCAGTTCTTTTAATTTAGATCAATCAGTTATTATTTTTAATAAGGCCAAACATTTAAATAAAATAATTGATAAACAAGATGGCTTGGATATTATTGCAAGCTATAAACGAGCTTCAAACATTTTAGATAGTCAATTTAAAAATGATAATATAGAATTATCTAATACAACTGATCCTAGTATATTTAAAACTGAGTTAGAAAAAAACCTATTTAAAAAAATTAGTGAATTAAGGAAATATTTTTCGAATATAAATAAAGATGAAAATTATGTTCAAACATTGGACAATTTAGCTAGCGTGAAAAGAGAAGTTTTCGATTTTTTTGATAATGTAATTGTAAACGAGGGTGATCCGGTCATAAAGAAAAATAGGCTAGAACTAATCCAAATGATGTGTAAAACGTTCAACAATTATGTTAATTTTTCTCTAATCTCCCATAAATGAAAAAACTTATTTTAAACTTTAATTCTAAGGACATTAAAAAAATTAAAAATCCTAAAAACTTTTTAGGAGGTAAAGGTGCTAATCTTTCTGAAATGGGAAGAATGGGTCTTCCAGTGCCTCCTGGCTTTACAATATCAACAAAAGTTTGCGAAATTTTTTATAAGAATAAAAAAAAATTAAATAAAAATCTAATTTCTCTTATTAAAACAGAATTAAAAATAATTGAAAAAAATGTCTCAAAAAAATTTGGAGACTTAAAAAATCCACTTTTGTTATCTGTGCGATCTGGAGCAAGAGTATCTATGCCAGGCATGATGGATACAATTTTAAATCTTGGTCTAAACGATAAAACAGTCAAAGCTTTAGCGATTAAAACTTTAAATGGAAGATTTGCTAAAGATAGTTATAGACGTTTCATTCAAATGTACGGTAATGTGGTAATGGGTGTCGAAGGTTATCATTTTGAGGAATTAATTGAAAATTATAAACTTACTAAAGGTGTCTTATTAGATACAGATTTAGATGAAAGCGATTGGGATGGATTAATTGAAGACTTTAAAAGAACAATAAGAGAAAAGGCCAAAAAAGATTTTCCTCAAGATGTCTATGAACAATTACTAGGAGCAGTAAGTGCTGTATTTTTATCATGGGAAAGTAGTAGAGCAAAAGTTTATAGAAAACTAAATCAAATCCCAGCAGAATGGGGAACTGCTGTAAATGTTCAATCAATGGTGTTTGGAAATATGGGTGATGATTGTGCAACAGGAGTTGTCTTTACAAGAAATCCATCAGACGGATCAAAAGAAATATATGGTGAGTACTTAATTAATGCACAAGGCGAAGATGTTGTGGCGGGTACAAGGACACCTCAATACATCACAAAAAAAGCTAAACGAGATGCTAAAGTAAAAGAATTATCAATGGAAGAATCTATGCCAAAAGTCTTTAAAGAACTTCAAAAAATTTTGAAAAAATTAGAAAAGCATTACAAAGATATGCAAGACGTAGAGTTTACGGTAGAATGTAATAAACTATGGATGCTTCAAACAAGATCTGGAAAAAGAACAGCAAAATCAGCTGTCAAAATTGCAGTTGATATGGTAAAAGAAAAATTAATTTCAAAACGAGAATCTGTATTAAGAATTGACCCAAACTCTTTGGACACACTTTTGCACCCTACTCTAGATGAAAAAAGTACAATTAATGTAATAGCAACTGGATTGCCAGCATCGCCAGGAGCAGCCAGTGGAAAAGTTGTATTTACATCAGAAGATGCTGAAAGACTAACTGCAATGATGCAAGATACAATTTTGGTAAGAGTAGAAACCTCTCCAGAAGATATTCAAGGTATGCATGCTGCTAAAGGGATTTTGACTGCAAGAGGAGGAATGACAAGTCATGCAGCTGTTGTTGCAAGAGGTATGGGTAGACCATGTGTATCAGGATCAAGTGAAATTGACATAAACTACGAAAATAAATCTTTTAAAACTTCTTCAATGGAAATTAAAGAGGGAGACATAATTACTATAGATGGCTCAACCGGGAGAATTATTGCTGGAAGTGTTTCAACTGTTAAACCAGAAATATCTGGTGATTTTTCAAAGTTAATGTCTTGGGCTGATAGTTTTAGAAAACTAAAAGTAAGAACAAATTCTGAGACCCCAAAAGATACTAGGATAGCAAAAGATTTTGGTGCAGAGGGCATTGGTCTATGTAGAACTGAACATATGTTTTTTGATGAAGAACGAATTTTGTCTGTAAGAGAAATGATATTATCAAAAACAAAAGAAGACAGAGCAAAAGCATTAGAAAAATTGTTGCCGCATCAAAGAAAAGATTTCATTGATATTTTTAAAATTATGAGCGGATTACCAGTCACAGTAAGATTATTAGACCCTCCATTACACGAATTTTTACCTCATACAGATAAGGAAATTAATGAGGTTGCTAATATAGTTAATCTTCCAGTTAAAGAGGTTTTATCTAGAATTGAAGAACTTCACGAGCAAAATCCTATGCTGGGTCACAGAGGTTGTCGTCTGGGAATATCTTTTCCTGAAATTTACGAAATGCAATGTAAAGCAATATTTGAAGCTTTAGCACATCTTCAAAAAAGTAAAATTAAATCTGCATTTCCTGAAATAATGATACCTTTGGTGTCAACAGAGGTTGAGATAAAAATAATGAAAGATTTAGTAATTAGAACTGCACGCGAAGTTCAACAAGAGCATAAATTGAAAATAGGATTTTTAGTAGGTACGATGATTGAATTACCTAGAGCTGCAATAAAGGCAAAGGAAATTGCTAAGCATGCAGAATTCTTTAGTTTTGGAACTAATGATTTAACTCAGACTACTTTTGGAATTAGTAGAGATGATAGTGGAAAATTTTTAAATGACTATTTAGAAAACAAAATATTTTCTGTAGATCCTTTTGTTTCAATAGATGAAGGAGTTTCAGATTTAGTAGAAATAGCAGTAGAAAGAGGAAGAAAACAAAACAAAAATCTTAAATTAGGTATTTGTGGAGAGCACGGAGGAGATCCTCAAAGCATATCTTTTTGTTCTAAAGCAGGATTGAATTATGTTTCTTGTTCGCCTTATAGGGTCCCAGTCGCTAGGTTAGCTGCTGCTCAAGCTGAACTTAAAAAAAATTAAATCAATTATGCAAGCGTTCTGTTGCCAGGTGCCCTTAATTTTGTTTTAATTTAGTATGAGTTTAAAAAAATATTACAACATTGCGAAAATAAAACTCTTTCCTATAACAAGAAGTTTGACAGGTAATGGGGTAAAAAAAACACTAAATATTATACAAAAAGAACTTCCTAAACTCAAAATTAAAAGATTTAAATCAGGGACAAAAGTTTTTGATTGGAATATTCCAGAAGAATGGAATGTAAAAGATGCTTATGTGATTGATAAATATAATAATAAAATTATTGATTTTAAAAAAAATAACTTACATTTAGTTGGATACTCAACTCCTATTAAAAAAAATATTACAAAAAGAGAATTATTTAAAAATTTATATTTTTTAAAAGATCAACCTAAAGCGATACCATATATAACTTCTTATTATAAAAGAAGATGGGGTTTTTGTATTTCTTATAATGAGTATAAAATTTTAGATAAGCGATATTCTTTAAATGATAAATTTAATGTGGTTATTAATTCAAATTTAAACAAAAGAGGTAATTTAAATTATGGTGAATTAATTTTAAAAGGTAAATCCAAAAAGGAAATTTTAATTTCTACATATATTTGTCATCCCTCAATGGCAAACAATGAATTATCTGGACCTATAGTGTCTATGGGATTAATAAATTATTTTAAGAATAAAAAATTAAACAAAACTTTAAGATTTGTTTTTATTCCAGAAACAATTGGTTCAATATCTTATTTGAGTAGAAATCTTACATATTTAAAAGAGAATGTTATTGGGGGATATAACCTTTCTTGTATTGGTGACGAAAGGCAACACTCTTGTATGTTTTCTAAATATCAAAATTCACCATCTGACGAAGCGGTTATTGAAGCATATAAATTACTAAAAATAAAAAATTATAAAGTTTATCCATTTTTAAACAGAGGTTCAGATGAAAGACAATATAATTCTCCTGGTATTGATTTAAAAATTTCTTCAATTTTTAGAACAAAATATGGTGAATACCCTGAATATCATACTTCATTAGATAATTTTAATCTTGTTACATTAAAAGGTTGTGTTGGAGGATTTAATGTTGCTAGAAAATCAATAGAAATATTATTAGAAAGAATTTATCCTAAATGTAAAATAATGTGTGAACCACAAATGGGTAAAAGAGGTCTCTATTCAACCTTATCTACTAAAAATGAAAAAAAATTAACCAGAAGTTATATGAATTTTCTTCAATATGCTGATGGAACAAATTCTTTAGAAAAGATCTCTAATTTAATTAAATTAGAATTAAATTCTGTTAAAAAAATTAATAGTATTTTATTTAAAAACAATCTACTAGATTAATTTATGAAAAAAACTAAAGCTTTTCAATTTTTTAACAAAGATACTTCAGTTAAAGAATATTCTGATATGTACAAAAAATTAAGATTAGATATTAGGTATCCTGCCAATGTCAAAAGAGAGCAGATTTTTGTAAAACTTTTAAAAAAACATAAACCTAAAAAAATTATAGATGCTGGTTGTGGTGCTGGAATGCCGCTTATTGATATTAAAAAGAAAGGTTTTAATATTATTGGTTACGATAAAGCAAAAAATATGGTTATAGAAGCAAAAGAAAATCTTAAAAAAAATAGATTGTCTCCTGATTTAGTGTTTTATGATGATTTTGAAAATCCTAAAAAAATTAAAAATAATTCTGTAGATTGTATAATTGGTATGGGCGCTTTTTATTATGCTAAAAATGTTAATAAAACACTTTTAAATCAGAAAAAAAAATTAAAAAAAAATGGTAGGTTAATATTTTCATTAAGAAATAAGTTATTTGATCTAATCACCCTAAATAATTACACTAAAAAATTCTTGGATGAGATTTATGAAGTTAAAGATTTAAAAAAAGAATGGAAAAATAAATATAAAAATTTAACAAAGAATTATACTGATAGAAAAAAAATAAAGTTAGAAAAAAACATCGATGAAGCAGGTGTTCACAATCACATTCCTCACAACCCCTTAACTATTTCTGATGAAATGGCAAAATTAGGCTTGTCTGTAGAAGGTATATATTTTTATCACTTTCACGCGTTCCCACCAGTGTTTGAAGTACTTGATAAAAATTATTTTAGAAAAATTTCTTGGAAAATAGACAATCCACTTGATTGGAGGGGCTTTTTCTTAGCATCTACTTTTGTTATTGATTGTAAAAAAATCTTTTAAACCCTACTTTTCACATATCATCTAATCAAGTTTTCAAATATATTGACATTTTTCTAATATTTTTATCAAGGATGAATTCTAAATTAATAATTTATAACAAAAGTGATTACTTAAAAATTGTTTTAAAACTCCGTAGAGAGGTTTTTACAAAAAATTATTGATATTATTAGATAATATTAAAAAAGAGGGGCGTTCTGTTGCCAGGTGCCCCGAACTTTGTTTCTTGAATCCTGAAAAACAGTAATCAATCAGGGTGGATCATATCATATGGGTTGTAGGGGTCAAATTAGGAACATCACGACCAAATGTAGACTCAAAAATGAGTCGGGATAAGACTCCTGTCGGTCGCTCCTGTTGGAGCTCCCTCCATGGCTCCCCAAGGGATCCTAGTTAAATCCAAGAATTGCAATCCCGTATAATATCGACTCCACCTTTTACATAGAAAGGGATCCTACTGCTCTAGGTGTATAGCAAGTCTTTTACAGTCAAACCCATTAAAAACATTTTTAGAAACAAAAGCTTAGCCCAAAAAATTTTACAAAATTTTGAAACATTTTGACTCAAAATGGACTGGAGCTGCAGGGTGTTTGGCTAATGCAATAAGCATCTTGGATCATGAAACTTAACTTGAATTTCGAGGTAATTTGAATGCATCAGTTACCTTGAATTCCCTTAAATCTTTACTTTGAAAAAAATGAGTCTTTATGCAAATAAGTGAGTCTTTTCAACGTAACTTAACGTAATATTCAGAGCTACATACGAGTTATTCGAGGTAAGTAAAGGTAACTCCAGGGGGTCTTTTGGAGCTGCTCAAAACTTTTTCAGATTAAGTTTTCAAGTTAAATAAAGTTAAGTTTTGGGGGAATGGCAAGTATTGGTACTTATTAAAACTTTCTGAATTAGTCTCCCGAACAAAAATTCACAGTTACCACTCCCATATCTTTCTTACATTGCAACACAGTAAAATCAACAACTCGTCAAATTTTTTTCCATGTTGCAACGGGGATAAATTTTTTTGACAAGTTTGCAATTTAGCCATGTAGCCGTGTAAGAGAATCATCATTTCGATTTTTTCTTTTTTGTCTTTTTAGTTTTTTTGGTTTTTGATCCAGGGCTCTTGGTACTAGCTGCAGGGATCTTGTCCACTGCAACTCTGTGATCTGTAAAGAATGGTTTATAAAGTTTACTGATCTCAGCTGCCGTTTTATTTTTAAGCTCATCATGATTTCTGATTATCCAAACTGTAGCTCTTTGAGCAACCTGAGGTATTGGAACTTGTTTCACACATTTACCACCAATTAAGGCTAATGCATTTGCAACTTCTCTTTCTCTGGTAACTTTTAATTTTGCTTCTCTTTTTAAGAAATCAAATAACTCTAATGTTGTTACCATAGGTCTATCAAATGGGTGTGATCCCTGAGCAAATTGTTCTTTGATATAATCATTGAGAGGTCTATCAGCCATATCGGACATTTCATCTCGATACTTTGTCCAGGGCGCAGGTGCCAATGGGTTAAACTTACTTAAATTTCTATCAAGTAAATCTGCCAAAACTCCTGCAGGTAAATCGCCAAACAATCTTTGATTATGAAACTCATCAAGCAGCTGCTCATTTCTTTTTGCTTCACTAAAATAAACAAAGTACCTAACCTCATTTTTTGGAATAGGGAATGCATCTCTGTAATTGGTATTGATCCAATAATTTGTGACTGTATCTTGCTCAGAGTATTCCTTATACAGCTGCCTTACTCCAATGCTGCCCTCAGTAATAATTGTTTTAAGAGTATTTATAAGCTGTGCTTTTTCACTCCAACTCCCTGAGCTCTTTGCTTCATCAATTAAAACAGTTTGGTAATTTAATAGATAATTTTTACCTTTATCTAATGCTTCAGCTAATTCAATCTTTCGGGTGTTCTTATGTCCTAAGATATCTCTGTGCAGGTCAAACAATGATCCTTTCCCTAATTGAAATTCATCTGATTGCATAATGATTGCATTCCTAATTTTTACACCAGGATTTTGCATAGGAAATGAATACCAATCTAAGAAATAATTTCTTTCTTTTTCATGTGGGATTATATGTTCCAACATTGCATAAAAAATATCAGTATCAGCTTTAGGATCTGGCTGCAGCTCATTCTTCTCATAGACATTAATCATTATCTTTTTATCTACATGCACAAATCTTTTTGGGTCATTTGGTTTATAAGTAAAATCCACACAGACTTTGCTATCAGGGTGTTTTTTCCAAAACAGTAACGGGGTGTATTTTGCATCTCTAAAATATTTTGCATATTTCACATCGATAGCTTCTGCATCGTACATTTCCTTATCTTCCAGATCATAGTATTTTTTTTGTTTCATCATGTATGCAATTCGATTAACAAATTCATGAGTAAACTTTGGCAGCTCTGATCTTCCAGTTATTGCATATAAGATATTTTTAAAATTATCTTTTTGCTTATCATTCCAACCTAAAGATTTTGCTAATGTAGGTAACCCAACTATCTCTTTGTTTGGATCATCATTTTTATAGACATGTTTTACTTTGGCTAATCTTTCTTTAGTGTCATCTCTTGCAAGATTACTAACAACCTCAATCAAGTGTAATGTATCAGCTTCCTCAACTTTGTGGTGCCATAGTGTTGCTGCTACTTCCCAGATATATTTGTTCCTTTCTGCTTTTGCATAATTCCTAAGAATTACCCCTGCAGCTGCTAACATTGCCGTGGATTTATATAAAGAATCATAAGTAGTTTCGCCTATAGTTTCATACTCATTCCATTCAACATGTTCATTTTCAGGATACTTACCTGAGCACATAGAATAATGATCATAAGCTCTTAACTCGACTAGGGTCTTTTTTGCAACATCTTCATCTTCAAATATAAAAGCTTTGCGAGTATGTTTTTTATTAAGATCTAAAACTTTATATAACCAATGAGATGCAGGTGTACTTTCCCTCCCATATTTCATTTTTGTTGGTGGCATAAACTCATGAGCAAGAGCTCTCGTTTCTGCACAGTCAAGATCTAGGTCTAAGATGTTACCCTCGCCAGTAATGATATGATAATTTGCA
Organism: uncultured Pelagibacteraceae bacterium; assembly: GCA_902628305.1. GTDB lineage: Bacteria > Pseudomonadota > Alphaproteobacteria > Pelagibacterales > Pelagibacteraceae > Pelagibacter. The sequence continues at coordinate 40,044 of CACOMK010000003.1, forward strand.
AATGGTTTTATTTCCTCAGTAGATTTAATTATTTTTTTTCTTCGCTTATCCCATGAGATATCTACTTGCTTTGTTCCATAATCATATTCAAAGATTGTTGCATTTTCTCTGAGTAGAACTGCTAGGGCATCTTTATTTAGTATTGCAGCTTTATTGTTGATTTTAGGGGCTTCTGAGCTCATTAATCGTCCCTCCCCATACTTAGCCTTAAAAGTGTTCGCACAACTTCTTTTTCAGCTTCGGTCAACTGTGAAAGAGCTTTACCTGGTGCAACTGAATCTAAATCTAGTTTTTTAATTCTAGGTTTTTCTTTTTGCTTCAAGTAATCAGATAAGAATATAACCTTACCACCTCCAGCCATTTGCAAAGGTATATTTCTTAAATAGCTTTTAGGTTTTGATTTTAACCAATCAGTAAATGTTTGACCTTTTGTTTTCTCTTTTTCAAAGTCAACCCGTAACTGTGAGATAATATCTGATTCAAGATCAAAGATTATATCAGCCTCATCTTTTGCTAACTGCTGCAGCTGCTCTTTTTTGATAGGTTTATTTTTGTTCTCTACATTCCCACCTTTTGCATAAATATTAAATGTGGGATCTTTTATTGTTCTAATTGACATGTCTAAATACCTCCAATCTCTTTTGTAATTTTTTGATTTGTTCGTCTTGATCTGACAGCATCTTTTGAGCTGTAGTTAGGAAACCAATTAGACTTTCCTCAGATACTTTGTTTCTTTCCTCTAATGATGCAACAGCTTTCGCAAGATTTTCAATTACCTTAACTGACTTTCTTGCAAGTAGTGACATTGATTTATAATCAATCTGATCGTGTTGACATACTGCAATCTTCCTGCTCAACTTATTTCTTTTGAGTAGAGCTTCTCTGATTGTTTTGGATTTAGGATATCTTTCTGTTAAATGTTTTTTCGGGATCCTAGGCATCATCTACCCCCAAAATATATGCAAGACCTGCTAACTGTTTTTTTGAACGTCTTGGTGGTTTTATCTCTTCAACAGGAATATCTTCGATAGCACCATAAGTATGAGTGATTGTATTCTCAAATGGATTTATTTTAGGTAATGCTGCAATGTCAATTTTTACTGCAGCCCCAGTATCAGGTTTCTTGCTGAATGGCTCTCTACGTGGCTCTGAGGGATTCTTTTTTTTATATTTTCGCTCAATATCTCTGAATTGCTTCTTTTCCTGATTATTAGCAACAGACTTTAAAAGCTTATAATTATCCTGAGCTGTAAATTTTTTCTTTAATTCTTGCTCAGTATAAATCCCGTCATCAGCTGCATTGTAGATGTAATTTGTACCGTCATACTTATTCATTGCTTCAGTGATTGATTGATTAAATGTCTTTGTCTTTTTCATTATCAACCTCCTTAACTAATTCCAAAATTCTAGGATCTTCGCTGCCTCTAAAGTATGCAGCTGCGTCCCCACTTAAATCAAACACCTCATTGAATTCTCTATCCATTTCTTTGTAGAGCTCATAAGCTTCATCTTGATTTAATTTTTTAGGCTTATATTTTTTTCTTAAATCTTTCTTATTTGTTGCAGGGTTTGGATCATGCTTCATGATAAACTCGTTATGTCTATCCACATTGAAATTCCAGTTTTCCTGCTCTTTTGTTAGAGCTGCTTCTCTCTTAAATAGATTGCTTAATTTAAGCCAAAGATTAAGAGCTGCATCACTTGCTTTTACTGAAGATCTATAAGCATCTTTTAATGTATCTTTAAATGCATCTTCTATTAATAGGTTTGAGTTGTGTCCTATATCACGTTTGTTTTTTTCCATTTATTACTCGCTGATTGTTTGGGAGGGTTACAGAGTGCAGCTGCACCCTCCACATTGATTTCATCAGCAATGGACTTTAGATGAATATTGTAGGTGTAAGAATTGGGAATATAATTATCGTTGCAACGATTAACCCAAATATTTCTGTGTATGTATTTCTCACTATTTATTTTTATCATTATAAACTCCATTACCTTAACTGCACTTATCTACGATGTTTCTTGATTATTTTTTCTTTGGTAAGATAGGAATTTATTTAAGCTCGTACTATCAACGAACAATACTTATATACAGATCAATCATGACTCTTTCAAGGCACATAATTGAGCTCAGCATATGCAAGTTTGGAAACCATTAACCTGTAGGACTCTCTGTATATTATCCTATAGATTTTTCTATTTTTTTAACTTTTTCAATTAAGTCTTCAGGTTTAATTCTTGCGTATCTTTGCAACTGTTTCCAATCTTTATGTCCACTTAAAACTGACACCTCTGGAATTGTCATTCCACTTAATAATGCATTCGTACAGAAACAAGCTCTTAGATCATGAAATCTAAAGTTACTAATAGCAGCTCTTCTACATGCAATATTGAAATGCTTTCTTAATCTTCTTGCTAAGATATTAAATAATGTATCCCCGAACCTGTGTCTTTTTAAAATTTCAAATGCTGTATCTGATAGAGGTATTGTTCTATCTTCCCCGTTCTTAGTGTCCAAGAATGTACAGAGTCTTTTTTCAAAATCTACATGATCTCTTTTGAGTTTTAATATTTCGCCCTGTCTTGCTCCAGTCTCATAAGCAAAGATAACTATATCTGATAGCACTGGCATATTGCCCATTAAACATGCTTCAAGTAACTTTTCATACTCAGCTTTTGTAAGTACACGATCCCTTGCATTTTTAACTTTATGCATCGTGACTAATTCAAATGGATTATACGGAGGCATTGTTATTCCCCAAACTCTTTTTGCAGTGTTCCAAACATTTTGCAACATATGCAAATATTTATTTGTTGTAGCAGGAGCTCTAACTAGATCCGATTCTTTTTTAAACTTATATAAATGATGAGCTTTCAACTGTGTAATTGTATAATTTGAAACTTCATTCCTAACTAATAGATTTATCTTTGCAGTCTCTTCCTTAACACCCTTTTTGTTGATAGTGATTTCATCTCTGTATTTTTCAAGCAAAGCTCTCACTGTAGTTTTAGATGCTTTAGTTAAATCTTCAAATTGACCTGTTTCAATTTCATGCTCAATCTTCCTGCCCCACTTCTTACCAATCTTTAGGTCATCAAAACTTTTAGATAATCTTGGATAACCTTTACGTTGGATTTCAATTAACCACTTTCCTGATTTTTTTCTTCGATAGTACATTTCAATCACTTTCTGCAAAATAATCACAACCACAGCCCGACCAAATTGCTTAACTGTTTAATTAACGATTGATTTGCTTAACGTTTCTTGAAAAGTTTAGGGGCGTTCTGTTGCCAGGTGCCCCGGACCCCGTTTGCTTAATTAACTAAGTTAATTAGGCAGCAAGTGCGTAACTTTCGTTAGCAATTATAATTTAGCCCGTTACGGTGGAACAATCCCGAACGAAAGAATAGCCTTTAGTCACCCGTCGAATCTAGTTCACCCCCATAAGTTGTAATGGTGGAGGTGGTGGGTACTGCCCCCACGTCCGAAATGGTTATTACGAAATTCGTTTATCGTCGTAGTTGGAAAACCAACTTTATTAATATAAAAGTAATTACAACAGATTCAATAACAATCATGAAATTAACTAAAGAACAACAAGAAGAAATAAAAAATCAACAATCTCAAAGCAATCAAACGAAAAGAGTTACTGCACCGGAGCTTGAAAAAATCCTATATGAAGCAATCCCCGCTTTAGATCATGGTTTTGTTAGAGTAGTTGATTACATGGGTGATGATACATCTATAGTACAATCAGCTAGAGTATCATATGGAAAAGGAACAAAACAAGTTTCAACAGACAAAGGTTTAATTAAATATTTAATGAGACATTGGCACAGTACACCATTTGAAATGTGTGAAATTAAATATCATGTAAAGCTTCCAATATTTATCGCAAGACAATGGATCAGACACAGAACAGCAAATGTAAATGAATACTCTGCAAGGTATTCAATTCTAGATAAAGAATTTTACCTTCCTTCACAAGAAAATTTAGCAGCTCAATCAACAAGCAATAGGCAAGGAAGAGGAGATATTTTGGAAGGAAAGCAGGCCGAGGAAGTATTAGAACTTTTAAAAAATGATGCAGAGAGAACCTATGATAATTATGAGACTATGCTTAATGAAAGATTTGATGGATCAACAATTGACCAAAATAAAAAAGGCTTAGCAAGAGAACTTGCAAGAATGAATTTAACATTAAATACTTATACTCAATGGTATTGGAAAACTGATTTATTAAATTTAATGAATTTTTTAAGATTAAGAGCAGACAGTCATGCTCAATATGAAATTAGGGTGTATGCCGATATAATGTTAGAGTCTGTAAAAAAATGGGTTCCCATAACCTATGATGCTTTTATGGATTATAGAGTTGGTGGAACAGAAGTTTCTGCAAAAGGAAAATTAATTATTCAAAAACTTATTAAGGGCGAAAATGTAGATGAAGAAAGTTCTGGATTATCTAAAAGAGAGTGGAATGAATTAATGACTGCTTTTGATCTCAAAGATAAGTTGATTTAATTTTTTCAGCAAAATTTATATATATTTTTGAAATTTCATGGTCAGGGTAAGCTTCTACTATTGGTTTACCTTTATCTCCAGTTATTCCAACTTCAGGATTGATTGGTATTTCACCTAAAAATTCTTTTTGAAATTCCTCTGCAGTTTTTTTAACCCCACCTTCTCCAAAAATTTTGTATTTTTTTCCATCGTCTCCAATAAAAAAACTCATATTATCAACTAAACCTAAAATTTTAACTCCAAGCTTATCAAACATTTTAATTCCTCTTTTAACATCTAAAAGAGCTACTTCTTGAGGTGTGCTTACAATTATAGCACCATCTATTTTAATTTCTTGAGAAAATGTAAGTTGAGTATCTCCAGTTCCTGGAGGCATATCCACTATAATAAAATCTAAATCTTTCCAATTTACCTTTTGAGTAAAAGTTTTAATTGCACTTGTAACCATAGGACCACGCCATATCATTGGAGTTTGTTGATCAGCTAAAAAACCAATTGACATACACTGAATGTCATATTTTGTAATTGGATCTAATTTTTGACCATCACTTTTTGGTTTTTCATTAATGTCAAACATTTTAGGGATTGATGGACCATAAATATCTGCATCTAAAAGACCGACTTTGCATCCAACTTTCTTTAAAGCTAGAGCAAGATTCGTTGCAAACGAAGATTTCCCAACACCACCTTTTGCACTAGAAATTGCAATTGTAAACTTAGTTCCAAGAATAGGATTTTTGGTGAATTTTTTAGGTTCTAGCTTACTTTTCATTGCGGCACTAAGTTCTGGTTTTTTATAGGTCATAAAAGTATCATTACTTGTTTTTTAAAATAAAGACACTATATACTTTCGCATATGTCAGACGATTTTAAAGGTCAAAGTCCTTGGGGTACACCTCCAGGAGGTGGAAGTGGAAATGGGTCGGGTAAAGGTCCAACACCACCAAATGTCGATGAATTAATACGAGATCTTCAAGATAAAATTAAAAGATTTTTACCCGGAGGAAAAACTTCTGGAGGAAAATCAATAAGTTTAATTTTATTAGTTTTAGTTTTTGTATGGTTAGCTAGTGGACTTTATAGAGTGCTACCAGACGAACAAGGTGTAGTTTTAAGATTTGGTAAATTTGTAAAAACAACCCAGCCAGGTTTGAATTATCATATACCTTTCCCCGTTGAAACTGTGCAAACACCAAAAGTCACAAAAGTCAATAGAATGGATATCGGATTTAGATCTGAGAGAGACAGTGGTTTTTCTACTGGTGGTGGAGTTGCAGATGTTCCACAAGAAAGTTTAATGTTAACTGGAGATGAAAATATAGTTAATATAGATTTTTCAGTATTTTGGGTAATTAAGGATGCGGGTAATTTTTTATTCAAAATTCAAGACCCAGAAGGAACTGTAAAAGCAGCAGCTGAGACTGCTATGAGAGAAGTTATTGCTAAAAGTGATATTCAACCAATCTTGACGGAAGGAAGGTCTAAAATTGAGCTTGAAACTCAAGAAATTATCCAAACAATTTTAGATGATTACGAAAGTGGAATTCAAATTACGCAAGTGCAAACCCAAAAAGCAGACCCACCAGATCAAGTAATTGATGCATTTAGAGATGTACAGGCCGCTAGAGCAGATATGGAAAGATCTAAAAACGAAGCTGAAGCTTATGCTAATGATGTAATTCCAAGAGCAAGAGGGGAAGCACAAAAAATTTTACAAGCTGCAGAAGCATATAAAAAAGAAGTTGTTGCAAAAGCTGAGGGTGAAGCAAGTAGATTTATTGCAATTTATAGTGAGTATAAAAATGCTAAAGCTGTGACACAAGAAAGAATGTATCTTGAAACAATGGAAAAAGTTTTAGCAGACATTGATAAGGTAATTATAGAAAAAAATGCGGGCTCAGGTGTAGTACCTTATCTACCTTTACCTGAATTAAAAAAGAAGAAAGCGACAAATTAAAATGAAAGCTGGAAAAATATTAGCAGGAGTATTAGTTGCAATTGGTGTTGTGGCTTTTTTATCAGTAATAATCGTTAAAGAAGTTAATCAAGCAATAATTCTACAATTTGGTGATCCTAAACGAATTATAATGAAACCAGGGTTAAACTTTAAAATTCCATTTATTCAAAACGTTGTTTATTTAGATAAAAGAATTTTAAATTTAGATGCTCCACCTGAGGAGGTTATTGCATCAGATCAGAAAAGATTAATTGTCGACGCATTTGCCAGATTTCAAATTGTTGACCCACTTAAATTTTATATTTCAGTTGGTAATGAAAGAGTTGCAAGATCAAGATTATCTACAATTATAAACTCAAGAATTAGAAATGTGTTAGGTCAAGAAGAATTACAAACATTACTATCTAAAGATAGATCTAAACAAATGGCTTTAATTAAAGAAGGTGTAAATAATGAAGCGCAGAACTTTGGAATAAACATTGTTGACGTAAGAATTAAAAGAGCTGATCTTCCTCAAGCAAATAGTGATGCAATTTACAGAAGAATGCAGACTGAAAGGGAAAGAGAAGCAAAAGAATTCAGAGCAAAAGGTGCAGAGATGGCTGTAACTATTACATCAACAGCAGATAAGGAAGTTACGGTAATCTTAGCTGATGCTCAAAAACAATCTGAGATCATGAAAGGTGAGGGCGATGGACAAAGAAATAAAATATTTGCCGATGCCTTTGGTCAAGATCCTGAGTTTTTTGCTTTCTATAGAGCTATGCAAGCATATGAAAAAGCTCTTATTGGTGGTGAAACTTCGTTAATTTTATCGCCCGATAGTGAATTTTTTAAATTTTTTGGAAATATAAAACCAGAAATTCAACAATAATTCTTAAATGCGTGAGCTAGTTATAGCTTTTGGTCTTTTCTTATTTGTTGAAGGAATTTTATACGCCTTATTTCCAGCAAAAATGAAAAGTATGTTAAAAAAATTAGAACTTGTTAAGGATAGTCAGCTTAGATCAGGTGGACTTATTTTTGCTCTAATAGGTTTTATAATTATTTATTACATTAAGAGCTAATATGAAAAAAATTAAAATTATATTTTTAACAATAGTTTTATCGTTCTCTTTCTTAATAAATGTAAACTCTAAACCAGTTCCCTCGTCTTTTGCAGATCTTGCAGAAAAATTAATGCCGTCTGTAGTTAATATTTCCACTACAACAACAGTAGTATCTAACACTAATCCTTTTCCTTTTCAATTTCCTCCAGGATCTCCTTTTGAGGATATGTTTAAAGAATTCGGGACACCACAGGAAAGAAAATCAGCTGCCTTAGGTTCAGGATTTATTATTGATGAAAAAGGAATTGTTGTTACAAACAATCACGTAATTCAAGATGCTGATGATATCATTGTTAGAGTGAATGGTGATCAAGAATTTAAAGCAAAAGTTTTAGGTGCTGATCCACTTATGGATATAGCTGTTTTACAACTCGAAACAGAGGAAAAATTTATTCCAGTAGCATTTGGTGATTCCGATAAAGCAAGAATTGGAGATTGGGTTTTAGCAATTGGAAATCCGTTTGGTTTAGGAGGAACAGTCACAGCTGGAATTATTTCAGCCAGAAATAGATCAATTGGTTTATCAAGATATGAGGATTTCATTCAAACAGATGCCTCAATTAACTCTGGAAATTCAGGTGGACCTTTGTTTGATATGGACGGAAATGTAATTGGGATTAATACGGCGATACTTGGTCGTAATGGTTCAATTGGAATTGGGTTTTCTATACCATCAAATAGTGCTCAAATTGTAATTAAGCAATTAATAGAGTTTGGAGAAACAAAGAGAGGTTGGCTGGGTGTAAGAATTCAAGACGTAACAAAAGAAATTGCTGAGGTTGAAAAATTAGACAAAGCACGAGGAGCATTAGTTGCTAGTGTTGCTGAAAATAGTCCTTCAGAAAAAGCAGGAATTCAAGCTGGTGATATTATTTTAGAATTTAATGGAGAAAAAATTAATCAAATGAAAGAGCTCCCCGCTATTGTTGCAAGAACAGAAGTTGGAAAAAAAGTCAAAGTAAAAATTTGGCGAGATAAAAGGGAGATTGAAAAAAATGTTATTTTAGGAAGATTAGAAACTTCAGATGATTTCAAGATAAGTAAAAATCAAGAAACTCAAGAAAAGAATAATGAAGAGATAATTGAAAGTTTAAAAATAGCAGTAAGACCTTTGACTAAAGAGGATATAAAAATTAGAAAACTACCAAATCAGACGACAGGACTTGTTATAACAAAAATTGCAAACACTAGCCCTGTTACAAATTCAATAGAACTTAATAGTATTATTGTTGAAGCTCAAAAGAAAAAAATTAGATCTGCAAATGATTTAAGAAATATTATTAAAGAAGTTCTTAACTCAAACCAAAAAACAATTTTACTTGCTATTTATAATAATCAAAATCAACGAAGATATATTGGTATCAAGCTAGATTGATCATGGATTTAAAATCCAAGATTATATTAATTTCGGGTCCCACAGCATCAGGAAAATCAAGTTTTGCAATTAAAGTTGCAAAAAAAGTCGATGGTGAGATTATTAATGCAGATAGCATGCAAGTATACAAAGAGCTTAAAATCTTGTCAGCTAGACCAGATCAAAAAAAATATCATAAAATAAAACATCACTTATATGGTTTTCATAATGTAACAAAAAACTTCTCCACAGGTGATTGGCTTAAGCTTGTAATTAAAAAAATTAAGGAAGTTAAAAAAAGAAAAAAAACTCCAATTCTTGTTGGAGGGACAGGTTTATATTTTAAAGCTTTGACTGATGGTTTAGTTAAAATACCAAATATTTCATTAAAACTAAGAAATCAAATTAGAGATTTACAAAAAAAACTTGGACAAAAGAAGTTTTATGAAGAACTATTAAAATTAGATCCACTTTCAAGAGGAAAAATCAACCCTACAGATACCCAAAGATCTATAAGAGCTTATGAAGTTAAAAAGTTTACAAAAAGATCTTTGAGTGAATGGTTTAATAATACAAAATCAAACTTCGTGGAAGATGATTTTTTTAAAGTTTATATTGATTTTCCTAGACAAGAATTAATTGAGCGTATCAATTTAAGAACAAGGGAGATGATTGAAAATGGAGCAATTAAAGAAGTTAAAGATTTCATAAAGCTAAGGGTTGGAAAAGATAAAAGTGCTAATAAGGCTATTGGAGTTAATGAAATTACAGAATATTTAAAAAAACAAAAAAATTTGAATGATACTAGAGATAAAATAGCCATAAAAACTAGACAATACGCCAAAAGACAAAGTACTTGGGCTAGAGGCAACATGATCAGTTGGATGAAACTAAAGCCACAAGACATAAATAATTTTTTGAAAAAAATTTAAAATTTTCATTCTTAAACTTGACCAATGAGTACAACTTCAGCTAGATTGCCTAATGCCAAAATTATTAACTGGAGCAGAAATTGTATTTAAATGTCTTGAAGACCAAAAGGTAGAGTATATCTTCGGTTATCCAGGTGGTGCTGTGTTACCGATTTATGATGAATTAAAAAATCATCCTTCTATAAAACATATTTTAGTGAGACATGAACAAGGTGCTGGACATGCAGCCGAAGGTTATGCAAGATCATCTGGAAAACCAGGCGTAGTTTTAGTTACATCAGGTCCTGGGGCTACTAATGTTGTTACAGCTTTGACAGATGCTTATATGGATTCGGTTCCATTGGTATGTATTTCTGGTCAAGTTCCAACACACTTAATTGGAACAGATGCGTTTCAAGAATGCGATACTACAGGAATAACAAGACCTTGCACGAAACATAATTGGTTGGTTAAAGATATAAACGATCTTTCAAAAATTATGCACGAAGCTTTTAGAGTTGCTACAACCGGAAGACCTGGTCCAGTTTTAATTGATATTCCAAAAGATGTTCAGTTTGCAAAAACAAAATATAAAAAACCAAATAAAGAAAAAAAATTAAATGGAAAATCACATAATAAATTCTCTCAAGATCAAATTGATGAATTATTAAAACTATTAAGTAAAGCAAAAAAACCAATCATCTACAGTGGTGGAGGAGTGATTAACTCAGGACCAAAAGCAAGTCAGGCTTTAAGAGAATTTGTTGAGATCACTGGATTTCCAATTACATCCACACTCCAAGGTTTAGGTGCATATCCTGGAGATGATAATCAATTTTTAGGAATGCTTGGTATGCATGGTACATATGAAGCAAACAATGCGATGCATGATTGTGATCTATTAATTAATATTGGTGCAAGATTTGATGACCGTATTACTGGTAAGATAGACGAGTTTTCACCAAACTCAAAAAAAGTTCATATTGATATTGATCCATCTTCAATTAATAAAATAATCAAGGTTGATCTTGCAATAGTTGGAGATGTATCAAGTGTAATAAACAAGATTAATAAAACAATTATAAAAAGTAAAAATGGTCACAGCAAATCAAATAAATCAAATATTGCTAAGTGGTGGGAGCAGATTGAAAAATGGAGAGAAAAAAATTCTCTTAATTTTGTAAATAGCACTGACAGTATTAAACCACAACATGCTGTTCAAAGACTTTATGAATTAACTAAGGATCAGGATACTTATGTTACTACTGAAGTTGGACAACATCAAATGTGGGCTGCCCAACATTATAAATTTAACAAACCAAACAGATGGATGACCTCTGGTGGCTTAGGAACTATGGGGTATGGATTACCAGCGGCTGTTGGTGTACAGATTGCACATCCAGAAAAACTTGTAATTGATATTGCAGGAGAAGCTTCAGTATTAATGACAATGCAAGAAATGTCTACTGCAGTTCAATATAATCTTCCTATAAAAATATTTATTTTGAATAATCAATACATGGGAATGGTTAGACAATGGCAGGAATTACTTCATGAAAAAAATTATTCTGAGAGTTATTCAGAAGCATTACCAGATTTTATGAAAATGGCTGAAGCATATGGATGTAAAGGAATTAAAGCAGATGACCCAGCTGATCTTGACGATAAAATTCAAGAAATGATTGATTACGACGGGCCAGTAATATTTGATTGCCATGTTGATCCAAATGAGAATTGCTTCCCAATGATACCATCTGGAAAACCTCATAACCAAATGATCTTAGGTCCAAAAGATCAAGAGGAAAATAAAATTAAAGGAAAAGGCAAAGCCTTAGTATAATTGTAATGCCGAAATCAAAATCAGCTTATAGCGTGCCTACGAGAAAAGAAAAACCAGATACATATATTTTTGTGGTTTGGGTAGATAATGAGGCTGGAGTTCTTGCACGGGTAGTTGGTCTTTTTTCAGGCCGAGGCTATAATATTGAGTCATTAGCTGTTGCAGAGGTTGATGCAATTAAAAATATTTCTAGAATAACAATTGTTACAACCGGAACACCCCAAGTAATTGATCAAATAAGACTACAATTAACTAAATTAGTGCCCGTTCATAAAGTTGCAGAGTTTAAAAGAGAAGACAAAAGCGTAATATTTAAGGAAATGGCTTTATTTAAAGTTGTAGGAAAAAGAAATAAAATTGAAAAATGTTTAAATGCTTGTAAAAAATTTAATCCCGTAATATTAGATGAAACAAAAAATTCAGCAGTAATTCAAATAACTGCTCTTAGAAGAGAAATAGATATAATGAACAAAAAATTAAAGCCTTTAGGACTTATAAGTACATCGAGAACAGGGGCAGTTGCTATGACAAGAGGTGCTAAAATATTTAATTAATTTAATAGGAGACACAATATGAAAATGTTTTATGAAAAAGATGCAGACGTAAATCTAATTAAAACTAAAAAAGTTGCAATTTTTGGTTATGGAAGTCAAGGTCATGCTCATGCATTAAATTTAAAAGATAGTGGGGTAAAAGATATTGTTGTAGCTTTAAGAGAAGGTTCATCGAGTGCTCCAAAGGCAGAGTCAAAAGGATTAAAAGTAATGAATTTATCAGATGCTGCAGAGTGGGCAGATGTAGTAATGATTTTAACACCAGATGAATTACAAGCAGAAATTTATAAAAATCATATCGAGCAAAGAGCAAGAGAAGGAACAAGTATTGCATTTGCTCATGGTTTAAATGTTCATTATGACTTAATTAAAGCTAGAAAAGATTTAGATGTTTTTATGGTTGCTCCAAAAGGACCAGGTCACTTAGTTAGAAGTGAATATGAAAAAGGAGGTGGTGTACCTTGTTTATTTGCTGTACATCAAAACGGTTCAGGAATGGCAAGAGATTTAGCCTTATCGTATGCTTCAGCAGTTGGAGGAGGAAGATCTGGAATTATTGAAACTACATTTAAAGATGAAGTCGAAACAGATTTATTTGGTGAACAGACTGTATTGTGTGGGGGTCTTGTTGAATTGATTAAAAATGGTTATGAAACTTTGGTTGAAGCAGGTTATGAACCAGAGATGGCATATTTTGAAACAGTTCATGAAGTTAAATTGATTGTTGATTTAATTTATGAAGGTGGAATTGCAAACATGAATTATTCTATCTCAAATACTGCCGAATATGGTGAATATCAATCAGGTCCTAGAGTGGTCAATAAAGAAGAGACTAAGAAAAGAATGAAAGAAGTTTTGGCTGAAATTCAATCAGGAAAATTCACAAAAGAGTGGATGGATGAGTGTAAAAGTGGTCAAAAGAATTTCCTTGCTACAAGAGCAAAATTAGCTGAGCATCCAGTTGAAAAAGTTGGTGCAGAATTGAGAGCTATGATGCCTTGGATTAGTAAGAAAAAATTGGTTGATAGCGATAAAAGTTAAATTTTATTAGTAAATTATTGCTACAATAATTCGATTATTTCACCTATACTTTTTTAAATAAATTTAAAAACGAGGGAAATAATGAAGACTAAAAATATACTAAGAATACTATTGTCATTAGTTCTAGTATTTGGGTTTTCTTCTGCATGGGCAAAGACTATTAAATGGTCTATGCAAGGAGACAGTCTAACACTAGATCCACATGCGCAAAACGAAGGTCCAACTACTCAGGTATCAAGACAAGTCTATGAAGCACTTGTTCAAAGAGGCCTTGATATGAAAATAGGACCTGCTTTAGCAACAAAGTGGAGAGCAACAGATCCAAATAATTGGGAATTTACATTAAGAAAAGGTGTAAAATTTTCTGATGGTTCTGATATGACATCAGAAGATGTTGTATTTAGCATATTAAGAGCTAAACAAAGGACATCAGATTTTAAAGAGTACATAAGTACAATTTCGGGAGTTAAAGCGATTGGAGATCATACTGTTGTGATTACAACCAGTAAACCAAATCCTATTCTCTTAAATCAACTTTCAAATATTTTTATCATGTCAAAAGCATGGTCAGAGAAAAATTTTGCAATGGCACCACAAAATTGGGATGCAGGGCAAGAAACTTTCTCAGCTACTAATGCATTAGGAACTGGGCCTTTTAAAATTACTTTGAGAGAACCTAATACTAAAACTGTGTTTAAAAGAAATAAACACTGGTGGGGCGAGATGAAAGATAAAAAAGTTACTCAAATTGAATTGCTGCCAATTAAAAATGCAGCAACTAGAGTTGCAGCTTTATTATCTGGAGAAATTGATATAGTTACAGATGCACCTGTTCAGGATTTAAAAAGAATTGGTTCTTCATCAGGTCACAAAGTTGAAAGCACTGCACAAATGCGTACAATTTTCCTAGGAATGGATCAAGCAGCTGACAAGTTAAGAACAGGTAACACAGGAGATAATCCATTTAAGAAAAAACAGGTAAGACAAGCTCTTTATCAAGCAATTGATATAGAGGCCATCAAGAAAAAAGTTATGAGAGGTTTAAGTGAACCAGCAGGGATTATAACTTTCCCAGGTGTAAATGGTTACACTAAAGATCTTGATAAAAGATTACCTTACGATGTTAATGCTGCAAAAAAACTATTAGCGGATGCAGGATATCCAGATGGTTTTGATGTTGAGCTAAGATGTCCAAATGACAGATATGTTAACGATGAAGCAATTTGTACAGCTGTTGTTGGAATGTTAGGTAAAATTGGTGTCAACGTGAACTTGTTTGCACAAACTAAAAGTAAACATTTCAAAGAGCTAAAAGATAACCAGGGTGATTTCTATATGCTTGGTTGGGGTGTTCCTACTTTAGATAGTCACTATGTATTTCATTACTTATATGAGTCAGGTGCTAGCTGGAATAAAGTTAACTTTAGCAACTCAGAAGTAGATGCTGCTATCAGAGTTATGGAAGGTGAAGTTGATTTAGAAAAAAGAAATGCTGCAATTGCAAATGCTTGGAAAATTGTAAAAGATGATATTTCTTATCTTCCTTTGCATCACCAGGTAATTTCTTGGGCATCTAAAAGCAATGTTAATGTACCTATCAGACCGAATAACGAACCGTTATTCAGAACTGCTAGTTTTAACTAATTAAAAATTATTACAAGCCCTTTAAAAATTTAAAGGGCTTGTAAAATTTAATCTTCTTAAATTGATAAAATATTTTTTTAAAAGGCTGTTTCAATCTGCTTTGGTGATGTTGGTGGTCGCCTTTGTATCTTTCTCATTATTTAATTTTGTTGGAGACCCTATAAATAATATGGTTGGTGAAGAAACCTCTGACGAGGAAAGAGCTGAATTGAGGGATACATTAGGTTTAATGGACCCAATCCATGTGCAGTTTTCAAGGTTTATAGTTAATGCTTCTAAGGGTGAGTTTGGAATTTCATATCAACTAAGAAGACCTGTTTCAGAATTAATAGTTGAAAGATTACCAGCTACAATTGAGCTAGTGGTTATTTCGGCACTTATTGCGTTAATAACTGGTACATTATTAGGAGTTTATACAGGCATTAATCGAAAAGGATTTTTAAGCGATTTTGTATTGGCAATCTCTTTACTAGGTGTTTCACTCCCCACATTTGTTATTGGAATATTATTCATATATTTATTTGCAGTAATTTTAGGAATATTGCCATCTTTTGGAAGAGGAGAAGTTGTTGATCTAGGTTTTTGGACTACAGGATTTTTAACAGTCTCTGGGCTTAAAGCGATTATACTTCCTTCAGTAACTTTAAGTCTTTTTCAAATGACTTATATCATCAGACTTGTACGTGCTGAGATGATGGAAATACTTCAGACTGATTATATTAAATTTGCACGTGCAAGAGGAATTAGTGAAAATAGTATTAAATATAAACATGCATTAAAAAATGGATTGATACCCGTAATAACTATTGCTGGTATTAATATTGGAACTTTAATTGCATTTTCAATTATTACTGAGACCGTTTTCCAATGGCCGGGAATGGGTTTCTTATTTATTCAGGCAGTTCAATTTGTAGATATACCTATAATGTCAGCTTATTTAGTTTTTATAGCTTTTGTCTTCGTAATGATAAATTTTATAGTTGATATTCTTTATTATTTCATTGATCCAAGAATAAGAGTTAAGGGAGATACCGCGAGTGGATAACAGGACTTTGACTACTTTGGCAAGAATTAAAGATAGTGATGTCTATCACAGCTTTATAAAGTCTCCGACTGCAATAGTATCTTCAACTATTTTGTTTATAATTTTTTTCTGTTCTTTTTTCGTAGAACTCATAACACCTTATAATCCATTTGACCCATCATCTTTATCTTTAATGGAGGCATTCACCCCTCCTTCATGGACTGATGACGGTCTAGCTAAATTTATCTTGGGTACCGATGGACAAGGTAGAGATATGTTGTCGACTATTTTATATGGATGTAGAATTTCTCTAATTGTAGGATTTTCTGCAATAATATTTAGTTTAGTTCTTGGAGTTGGATTAGGATTAACAGCTGGATTTTTTGGTGGAAAATATGAAATGATAGTAATGAGGTTAACGGATGTACAATTAACTGTACCAAGTATTTTGATGGCACTTTTAGTTGATGGTATAGCTAGGGGATTAATTTCAAGAGAAATGCATGATGAAATGGCAATTTATGTTTTGATATTTGCAATTGGAATTTCAGAATGGCCACAGTTTGCAAGAGTTTCTAGAGCTGCAACTTTAGTAGAAAAAAATAAAGACTATGTTTCAGCGTCAACAATAATTGGAGTTTCAAATTTAATCATTATGTTTAAACATATTTTACCAAATATTTTAAGACCAGTGTTAGTAATTGGAACTATTGGTTTAGCTCTTGCTATTTTAGCAGAGTCTACTTTAAGTTTTTTAGGAGTTGGTGTACCCCCAACGACACCTTCATTAGGAACTTTGATTAGACTTGGCAATGATTTTTTATTCTCAGGAGAATGGTGGATAACTTTTTTTCCAGCAATTTTCTTAGTTATTCTAGCTTTTTCAATAAATTTATTAGGTGATTGGATGAGAGATACTTTAAATCCAAAATTAAAAAAATGACATTTTTAAAAATTAATAATCTTAGTGTTGATTACGAAATGAGAAAAGAAACAGTTTACGCTGCTAAGAATGTAAATATTGAAGTAAATAAAGGTGAAATTTTAGGATTGGTAGGAGAGTCTGGATCAGGAAAAAGCACTGTAGGAAACGCTATTATAAATTTAATTGATGATCCAGGTAAAGTTTCTAGTGGTTCAGTTTTTTTAGGTGATCTTAATATTCATGAAAATTCTGAGAGTATTATTAAATATAGGGGAAATAAAATTGGCTTGATATTTCAAGATCCCCAAACTTCGCTAAATCCAATTTTAACAGTAGGTGAACAGTTAATAGAAACTATTCAAACACATCTTAAATCAAGCAAAGAGGAAGCTAAAAATAAATCTATAAAGTTATTACAAGAAGTTGGTATAAAAGATGCAGAGAAAAGATTCAATAACTATCCACACCAATTCTCAGGTGGAATGAGACAAAGGGTTGTAATTTCTTTAGCTTTATGTTGTGAACCAGAATTATTAATTGCAGATGAGCCAACAACAGCATTAGATGTTTCAATTCAGTCTCAGATTTTAGAACTTATAAAAAAATTAACAAAAGAGAGAAATCTTGCAGTAATTTTAATAACTCATGATATGGGTGTAATAGCTGAAACTACTGACAGAGTTGCAGTTATGAAAAGTGGTAATTTGGTCGAAATCGGGGAAACAAAAAAAATACTAACTAATCCAAAAGAAAATTATACAAAAAGTTTAGTAAGCTCAGTTCCTCCAACCAATAAAAAAATTTCAAGATTTATAATAGTTGAAAAAGAAGATAAAAATAAAAAAGAAAATAATATAAAAATATTAAATAGATGGGAAAAGAAAGAAATAATAAATCAAGATTTAGTACAGATAAAAAATCTTAATAAAAGTTTTGATGATAATTTCTTTACAGAAAATTCTAAAAATTCTGTAATGGCTGTGAATGATGTTTCATTTAATATTAAAGAAGGAGAGTCTTTTGGCCTGGTTGGAGAAAGTGGAAGTGGAAAATCAACTATTGCAAAAATGATTGTAAGTTTATTTAAACCAACTTCTGGAGACATCTTCTTTGACAAAGTTTGTATTACAAAAATAAAACAGAGGTCTGAGTTAATGAAATTTAGAAAACAAATTCAAATGATTTTTCAAGATCCTTACTCATCATTAAATGGAAGATTAAAAGTAAAAGATATAATTGCAGAACCAATAACACTTCACAATCCATCAATAACAAACATAGATTTAAATAATTATATATATGATTTATTGGAGTCCGTAGAATTAACTCAAAAATCTGCAGACCGATATCCACATGAATTTTCAGGTGGTCAGAGACAAAGAATATCAATTGCGAGAGCACTCGCTACACAACCAAGACTTTTAGTTTGCGACGAACCCACCTCTGCTCTAGATGTTAGTATCCAAGCTCAGATATTAAACTTGCTAAAAGATCTTCAAGAGCAATTAAATTTAACAATTTTATTTATTAGCCATGACCTTCCAGTTGTTAGACAAATGTGTGATAGAATTGGAGTATTAAAAGATGGTAAGTTATGTGAAATTTCAGAAACCGAGGATTTGTTTTTAAAACCTACTCATGAATACACAAGGGAACTTTTACGCTTAATGCCTAAAATTGAGTCTATTTATAATTAATTTGTAAGTAGCCTAAAATGGTCCATCAAAATTACTCAATTTTACTAATTATTTTGCAATCTCTCTTATAGATTGTATTATAGATTTTCAAAATAATTTAGATATGGCTGATAAAGACAAAGTATATATTTTTGATACTACGATGCGAGATGGTGAACAGTCACCAGGTGCATCAATGAGTGTTGAGGAAAAAATTCAAATATCAAGAGTATTTGACGATATGGGAATTGATATTATTGAAGCTGGTTTCCCAATCACATCCCCTGGAGATTTTGAGGCTGTTTCTGCAATAAGCAAAGGTTTAAAAAATTCAATTCCTTGTGGTTTAGCAAGAGCTAAAAAGAAAGACATTGATGCATGTTATGAATCGTTAAAATTTGCAAAGAGATTTAGAATTCATACTTTTATATCTACTAGTCCAGTCCATATGAAGCATAAACTCAATATGAGTGATGAGCAAGTTATAGATGCAGTAAAAGAAAGTGTGACTTACGCAAAAAAATTTACAGATGATGTTGAGTGGTCTTGTGAGGATGGAACTAGAACCACTTTAGACTTTATGTGTAAAACAATAGAACTTGCAATTAATTGTGGAGCAACAACTATTAATATTCCTGATACAGTAGGATATTCTATTCCTGAGGAATTTGCAAAAACAATTACACATATAAAAAATAATGTTCCCAATATTGATAAGGCGATAATTTCTGCACATTGTCATAATGATTTAGGGTTAGCGGTTGCTAACGCGTTAGCTGGATTATCAGCAGGAGTGAGACAAATAGAATGTACGATAAATGGAATAGGAGAGAGAGCTGGAAATGCAGCTCTTGAGGAAATTGTAATGGCAATTAAAACACGAAATGATTTAATGCCATATGATACTGGAATTAAAACTGAATTAATTAGCAAAGCATCAAAAATGGTTTCTAACGCAACTGGTTTTCCTGTACAATTTAATAAAGCAATTGTTGGAAAAAACGCTTTTGCACATGAGTCAGGAATTCATCAAGATGGAATGTTAAAAAATAGAGAAACTTATGAGATAATGTCTCCTGAAAGTGTTGGAGTTAAAAAAACATCTTTAGTTATGGGAAAACATTCAGGAAGGCATGCATTTAAAGATAAATTAAGTGATTTAGGATACACAGATGTAACAGATGATGTCATTCAAGAAGCATTTGGAAAATTTAAAGTTTTAGCAGATAAAAAAAAACAGATATATGATGAAGATATAATCGCTTTAGTTGATGATAGCTTAATTGTCGATAATAAAATAAATGCAATAAATTTAAAATCTTTAAAAGTATTTGCAGGCACTGGAGAACCTCAAAGAGCTGAGATGACACTAGATGTTTTTGGAGATATTAAACAAACCACTCAAACTGGGGATGGTCCAGTTGATGCAATTTTCAAATGCATAAAAGAATTATATGAGCATGATGTAAAACTATCCTTATACCAAGTACATGCTGTTACTGAGGGCACAGACGCACAAGCAACTGTAAGTGTAAAAATTGAAGAGAATGATAGAACAACTGTAGGTCAATCTGCAGATACAGACACATTGGTAGCTTCTGCAAAGGCTTATTTAAACGCATTAAATAAAATGCTTATTAAAAGAGAGAAAAAATCTTTCTCAGAAAATATTGAACACCAAAAGGTAAAAGGAGGAGTTTAAATGGGATTATTTGACAGTGTTAAAAAAATATGGAGCCAAGATATGGCAATTGATCTTGGAACAGCAAATACTCTTGTAGTTTTAAAAGGACAAGGAGTAGTTTTAAATGAACCCTCAGTTGTTGCAATAGTCGATCAAGGTGGGAAAAAAAATGTATTAGCTGTTGGAGATGAAGCAAAGACAATGCTTGGAAGAACCCCTGGTAATATTAGTGCGATTAGACCTTTAAGAGATGGTGTGATAGCTGATTTTATAGTCACTGAAGAAATGATTAAACATTTTATTAAAAAAGTTCATAAAGGGAGTACTTTTGCAAATCCAAGAATTTTAATTTGTGTACCAACTGGTTCAACACCAGTTGAAAGAAAAGCAATCCAAGATAGTGCTTTAGCAGCTGGTGCTAGAAGAGTTCAATTAATTGAAGAACCAATTGCAGCAGCTATAGGAGCAAATCTTCCTATTTCTGAGGCAACTGGTTCAATGATTGTAGATATTGGCGGAGGCACAAGTGAAATTGCAGTTATGTCTTTAGGTGGATTAGTTTATTCAAAATCTTTAAGAGTTGCAGGTGACTCAATGGATACAGCAATAGTAGATTATATGAGAAAAGAATATAATTTATTAATTGGTGATACTACCGCTGAAAAGATAAAAAAAGAAATGGGAACTGCCGTCCCGACTGGAACAAATACTTATCCAGTAAAAGGAAGAGATTTAAGGTCAGGTACTCCAAAAGAAGTAAATATTACCGAGGAAGATACTGCTGAAGCATTAAACGACATTATGAAACAAATGGTTGGTGCAATTAAGGATGCATTAGAAAATACACCTCCTGAGTTATCAGCTGATTTGGTTGATATGGGTTTAACTTTAACAGGTGGTGGAGCTTTATTAAAAAATATCGATAAAAGGTTTTCTAAAGAAACAGGCTTACCAGTTCATATAGCAGATGATCCATTATCTTGTGTTGCTGTTGGAACAGGTAAAGCTTTGGATCAAGAAGAAACTTTTTCTACTATGTTATCTGAATATTAGGAAAAATGGCTACTGGCAGAGATGACTTTGTAATTGCCATTAGGTCAGCTTTTTTAAAAAAAAAAGATAAACAAAAATTTTCTTTACTAACTTTAATTTTTCTATCAATTTTTGTAATTATTTTAAGTAATTTTAACTTCAAAGCAATTCAGCTTATTAAATTAGGAATTAATGAATTAATTTATAGGTCATCTTATATTGCATCAATTCCAGAAAATAAATTAAAAGAGGTAACTTCCAAAATTAAATCTCACATGGAATTACATGAAAATTATCAAAAAAAATTAACCGAAAAAAAAAATTCTGAGCAACTTGCATTACAAAATGATTTTCTAACCTTAGAGAATAAAAAGCTTAGAGAGTTACTTGATGAAAGTATAGGTTCAGAAGAAATATTTGCCAGAGTTTTAATTGACAAAAACAGTCCATATTTAAAATCTGTAGTTTTGAACAAAGGTAGTAAAGATAATGTGAAAATTGGAATGGCGGTTGTTGACGAAGTTTATCTAGTTGGTCAAATAATTGAGGTAAATTATACTAATTCAAGAGCATTATTATTGTCTGACCTTAATAGTAAAATACCCTCTGTCCTAGAGCCAGATGATATACAGGCTGTAGTTTCTGGAACAGGTAATGATTTTGGCACTATCGAACATACTCAAGGGAACTATACGGAAAGTTTTGAAAATAAAAAAATTATTGCTTACACTTCAGGCCTTGGAGGCCTATTTAAACCTGGTATTCCAATTGGAAAAATTGATGGCTCATCAGAAGGAAAAATTAATTTTTTTTCTGATTTCACTCAGTTGAATTATGTAAAAATAATCTCTTATAAATTTGGTGAGGAAAAATAATGTCTTCACTTAACAAGAGCCCTTTTTTAAAAATTTTTTTATCCTATCTACCTTTAATTATGTTATTTTTTTCTGTATTTAATGATTTTGATTTTAATTACTTAAATCTTGACTATTTTGCTTTCAATTTTGTTCATTTATTAATTTTCTTTTGGACTTTAAGAAATCCCGATCAATTAGGTTACCTCGCAATTTTTTTTGCTGGAATAATTAATGATGTTGTAATAGGAATACCTATAGGAATTAGTAGTTTTTGCTATCTCATTCTTTGTTCAGTAACAGCTTACATTAGAAACATTACTTTATCTCCAAACTTTATTAAGGACTGGATGTCATTACTATTTACAATCTTATTAATAAACTCAATTCAAGTTATTGTTTTAGATTTAGTTTTTTTAATTAAAGTTGATTATACTAATTATTTAATTAACTCCGGATTTACTTTTCTATTTTATCCAATATTTTTTTTATTTTTTAATTTTTTAAACGAAAGAATTTCATTTCAAAAAAATGATTAAATCTAATTCAGGAATAAGAAAAGCTGATGTGATAAACAGACGGATGTTTATAATTGGAGCAGCAAAAGTAATAGTTTTTGCTGGTATTATTGCTCGTTTGTTTTCTCTACAAATAAACGAAAATAAAAAATATCTTACACTGTCAGATAAAAATAGAATTAGAGAATGGAAACTTCCCCCTACAAGAGGAAATATAGTTGATTATTTTGGAAATATAATTGCAGGAAATTTAAAAGTTTATCAATTACATATAATTCCAGAACAAGTTGAGAATTTTAATTATTTATTAGTTAGATTAAAAAATCTTTTAGATCTAAGTGACAAAAAAATTGCAAAGATAAATAAATTAAAATCAGAACTGAAACCTTGGGATAGCATTATTGTTTCCGAAAATTTAAGCTGGAGCCAATTTGTAAAAATTAATAATTATTTATACGATCTTGTAGGGGTAAAGCCTGTAATGACAATCTCCAGAAACTATCCATTTAATGATGTATATACACATGTTCTTGGATATGTCAGTCAACCCAATGAGCAAGAAATTTTAAACAATCAAACAATCCAAGAAAGATTTGTGCCTGGGATGAAAATTGGAAAACTGGGCTTAGAGAAAAGACTTGAAAATCATTTAATAGGCACAAATGCCATTCAAAGGTATGAAGTTAATGCTTACGGTAAAAGAATCAATCAACTTGAACATCAAAAAGGTAAGCAAGGGTCAAAAATACGGTTAACTGTTGATACGGAAATACAAAAAGCTTGTGGAGAATTGTTGGATCAAAAAGCAGGATCTATAAGTGTAATGGATATTTATACTGGAGATGTCATAGCAATGTATTCATCTCCTTCTTATGATCCAAATTTATTTCTATTTGGAATAAGTCAAGATGATTGGCAATTAATAAGAAATAATCCATTAAAACCATTGGTTAACAAGACACTTTCGGGTCTCTATTCCCCTGGTTCAACGATAAAACCTATAGTTGCTCTATCAGCGTTAGAAAACAAAGTGATAGACACAAAGTTTAAAGTTAAATGCACAGGTAAGATGGAGTTATACGGACAAACATTTCACTGTTGGAAGGAGAAAGGGCACGGTTGGGTAAGTTTGAATAATGCAATGAAGCAATCTTGTGATACTTATTTTTATGAGGTAGCTAGATTATTAGGTGTTGATAGATTAAACATTACTGCTGAAAAGTTTGGTTTGGGCAAAAAAGTTCTTGGCGATTATTTTGATAACGAGAAGAAAGGACTATTCCCAAATACAAAATGGAAAAAAAATAATCTTGGTAAAGGGTGGGTGTTAGGAGAAACATTAATTACAGGTATAGGTCAAGGCTATATACAATCAACACCTCTACAACTTTGTATGATGACAGCACAAATAGCAAATGGTGGTTATGCAATCAAACCAAAAATAATTGTAGATAGCAACCCAATTTCTTATGAAGATGTAAAACAATCAATGGAAAGTGGTTTATCATTAGACCTAAACTCAAATTTTTTATTAAACAAAAAGTTATTTAAAGAAAAAAAAAATATTAAGATTGTTCAAGAGGCAATGTTCAGTTCAACTAATGAAAGATTTGGCACATCCTATAAATCAAGAATAGATGACCCTAAATATCAATTTGCAGGAAAAACAGGAACTGCACAAGTAAAAAGAATTAGTAAAAGAGAGAGAGAATTAGATTTAGAATTAGAGCAAATACCTTATAAAGATAGAGATCACGCTTTGTATGTTGCATATGGTCCTTACGTAAATCCAAGATATGCGCTGAGCATAATAGTTGAGCATGGCGGTTCAGGAAGTAAGGCGGCAGCACCTCTTGCAAAAAAATTATTTAAATTAATCATCGATAGACATGATTTAAGAAATGAACAATCGAATTTTGAGAGGATTAAAGTTTAAATGTTTCAACATGATCGATTGAATAGTGATATTACACTATTTCAAAAAATAAAAAACCTAGACTATATATTGTTGATTTCTATTATCCTTCTTTCTGTATTAAGTGTTTTTGTTATGTATTCTACAGATGGAGGTGAACTACTTTTTCACACAAAAAATCATTTTGTAAAACTTGTAATTTTTTTCCCTTTAATGATCTTTGTAGCTTTCTTTAATATAAAATTTTGGCATAACTTTTCTTATATTATCTACATTTTAGTAATATTTTTATTGGTGTATGTCTCATTTTTTGGGATTAAGTCATCTGGTTCTCAAAGATGGATGGATCTTTATTTATTTGTTCTTCAACCTTCAGAACTTATGAAAGTAGCAATTATAATGTGTCTTGCAAAATATTATCATAGATTAAAAATAGAACATGTTAATTCATTTACTAGTATACTTATTGTGTTATCTATTATAATAATTCCAATAATTTTCGTAATTTCTCAACCTGATCTAGGTACCTCTATATTAATTGCTTTAAGTGGATTAATTATTTTGTGGTTAGGAGGTATTAAAATTAAATATTTTATTTATTCATTCATTACATTTTTAATTTCGCTTCCATTTATCATCTCATTCCTTAAACCATATCAAAAATTAAGAATATTAACTTTTTTAGATCCAGATAGAGATCCATTGGGTGCTGGATACCAAATTATACAGTCAAAAATAGCTATTGGCTCAGGTGGTCTTGATGGAAAAGGTTTTTTAAAAGGAACTCAGAGTTATTTAGATTTTTTACCTGAAAAACATACAGATTTTATATTTACTTTATTTTCAGAGGAGTTTGGTTTTATAGGTTCAGTTGGTCTTTTAATATTGTACTCAATAATAATTTTTAGGATTGTAAGAATAGGATCTATTTCTAGGAGTAATTTTGCTAGACTATTTTGTTTTGGTTATGCTTTTGCAATTTTTATTTATATTGTGGTAAACTTATCTATGGTTTTGGGTCTGCTACCCATAGTTGGCTCTCCATTACCTATCATGTCCTATGGAGGTTCATCAATGTTAGCCACAATGATTGGTTTTGGCATAGTATTGAGTGCAAAAATCAATCATAAACAAATTATAGCATAATTTGTCACTCTCATTATTTAATTTTTACTTGTATAAATAAAAAGTGGATGAATAAAAGTCTAAATATAGGAATAGTTGGAGCAGGCATTCAAGGTGTATCTAATGCTTTATTTCTTCAAAAAAAAGGTTTCAATGTAAATATTTTTGATAGAGATAATCCTGGAAGCCAAGCTGCATCATATGGTAATGCAGGACACTTCTCGCCATATGCATCTCTTTCTTTAAACAGAACAGATGTTTTAGCGGATGTCCCAGCCATGTTATTAAGCTCCACAGGTCCATTAGCATTAAAATGGAACTACGTTCCTAAAATGATTCCGTGGTTTTTAAAGTTTATAATGAATACTTCTAAAACAAAGATGATGCATACTGCAAAAAATATGCATCAAATTTTAGATTTAGCTTTACCAGCTTATGATGAATTATTTGAAGAAATTGATTTAGAAGGCTTAGTTGAAAACAAGGGCATTCTTTATATTTGGAATGACAAGGATTTAAAAAGTAGAGAATTAGAAATCAGAGTAAGAGAAGAATTAGGAGTTGAACAACAATTAGTAAATAAAGCTGAAATACATGATCTTGAACCACATATAAAACCATTTTATCATGCAGGTGTATTTTATCCTTATGCAAGACATGCAAGAAACCCAAAAAGAATTCTTTTAAAACTGTTTGATTTATTTTTGCAAAAAGGTGGAAAATTTAACAAAGTAAATATTAAAGATATTAGTTTTGATGAAGAAAAACCAGTTTTTAAAACTGAAACTCAAAGTTATGTTTTTGATAAAGCAGTAATAGCCTGTGGTGCTTTTTCAAAAAAATTAACAGACAATCTTGGAGAAAAGATACCTTTAGATACAGAGCGTGGGTACCATGTTCATTTCAAAAATTGTGATCATTTATTAAGTAGACCTGTAATATTTTCTAACCGTGGATTTGGAATTACACCGATGGAACAAGGTTTAAGAGTTGTTGGAACTGTAGAATTTGGTGGATTAGATAATCCATTATCTAAATCAAGAGTAAAAAATTTAATAAATAATGCAAAATATATGCTTGGTGATTTACCAGAGCATGAGGATGAGTGGTTAGGATTTAGACCAACTTTACCAGATTTTTTACCTGTTATGGGGCCATCAAAAAATTACAAAAATATTTATTATTGTTTTGGGCATCATCATTTAGGATGGACTTTGGGTCCAATTTCTGGAAAGATTGTTTCAGGGATGATAGCGAACGAAAATACAAATTTAGATTTAAAACCTTATAGTTCGCTTAGATTTAGTTAAGTGACTAAAGATAATAATTTTTTACCTTATTTATATCTATTTTTAACAGTAACTTTCTGGGCAGGAAATTTTGTAGTAGGTAAACTAGCTAGTTTTTATGAAGTCCCACCTTTTTCCTTAAATTTTTATAGATGGTTTTTTGCCTGGCTTATTTTAGCACCTTTTACACTTCCTGAAATATTAAATAAAAAAGAATATGTAATTAAGAATTACAAACTATTTATTGTACTAGGGGTAACCAGTATAACAATATTTAATTCAATTGTTTACTATTCATTAAATTTTACACAAGTTATCAGCGGGGTATTGATGATTTCCACAATACCAGTTATGATCATGTTGTTCTCATCTATTTTAAAAATTGAAAAGACAAATATTTTTCAAATTATAGGAGTAATTTTTTCTTTTGCAGGTGTAATTGTTATTATTACAAAAGCAAATTTGGAAATATTAAAAAATTTAGATTTTAATAAAGGTGATATCACTATGGTTATAGCAATGTTCTCTTGGGCATTATATTCTACATTATTAAAGGGTAAAAAATATGAGTTAACTCAAATTTCATTATTACAAGTAGTAATAACTTTTGGTTTAATATTTTTAATACCAATTTATTTTATTGAATATCAAGTTGGTTTCAGAATTACTTTAGAATTACCTTTTATTTTAATTTTATCCTATGTGGTTTTATTCCCAGGTTTGGCATCTTTTCTTTTATGGATAAAAGGAATATCTATGATTGGTGCTAATCGTTCTGGTGTTTTTTTACACCTAATGCCAATTTTGAGCGCGATAATGGCGATGATTTTTTTTAGTGAAAAATTTATGTTTTATCATATTTTAGGCGCTTGTTTTATTATTACAGGAATATTGTTATCAAATAAGAAAATCAAAAATGCTTAAAGTTGCTATATTAGATGATTATCAAAACGTTGCACAACAATTTGTAGATTTACAAAAACTGTCTGGGAAATATGAGTTTAAGGTTTTTAGTGAACCATTTTTAGATGAAGCAGATGCTATTGAACAATTATCAGATTTTGAAGCTTTACTAATAATGAGAGAAAGAACTCCAATTACAAAAAATTTAATTGATAATTTAAATGATTTAAAATTTGTAATCACAAGTGGATTAAGGAATAAATCTGTTGATTTAGAAGCTGCTAAGAAAAGAAAAATTATAGTTTGCGGTACAGATATAAATGTTAATCCAACACCAGAATTAACATGGGCATTAATCCTTGGTTTAGCTAGAAATTTTAAAGAAGAGATTGACAATATGTATCAAGGTTATTGGCAAACTAGTATTGGGATCGAATTAAAGGGAAAAATTTTAGGTTTAATTGGTTTGGGTAGAGTAGGTACTGAAGTTGCTAAAATTGGAAAAGCTTTTGGAATGCAAGTAATGGCCTGGAGTGAAAATTTAAGCTTAGATAAGTGTAAAGAGTTAGATGTACTTCCTTGTAGCAAAGATGACCTAATTACAAATTCAGATGTACTTTCAATTCATGTTCAAGGAGGGGAAAGATACAAAGACTGCATTACTATAAAAGAATTTGATAAAATGAAAAAAACAGCATTTTTAATAAATACTTCAAGAGGACCTATTATTAATGAAGATGATTTAATTATTGCATTGTCAACTAATGTTATAGCAGGTGCAGGGATTGACGTTTATGATAAAGAGCCTTTGCCAGAAAACAATAAGCTCAGATTTCTACCAAATGCATTGCTTACGCCACATATCGGTTACGTAACAGCTGAAAATTATAGTATTTTTTACAATCAAATGATTGAAGGGTTAGAGGCTTGTGTTAATGGAAAGCCAATTCGAGTTTTAGAATAACCATGGAGTTGCCAGTAGTTAATCATGAGGATTATTTTGCTAAAATTGGTGATGATCACAAATTTCCAATTAATAAATTTGGAGAATTAGCTAATTACTTAGTAAAAAAAAAAATTATAAATAAGTTTCATAAACCATCAGCTTGTTCATTTGAAACATTAAGCTACGCACATTCAAAAAATTATATTTTAGATATCAAAAATAAAACCTTGAGCAAACAGGGAGTAAAAAAAATTGGATTTCCACTTGTAGATAGTGTTGTGCAAAGATCTTTAGTAGCTACGGGTGGAACAGTTTTAGCCTCAAAGCTTGCAATAAATTATGGTATATCTTGTAACACTGCAGGTGGTAGCCACCATGCAAGTTATGATGGAGGCGCAGGTTATTGTGTATTTAATGATGTAGCAGTTGCATCACATTATTTACTTAATAGAGGCCTTGCAAATAAAATTTTAATTGTTGATTTAGATGTTCATCAAGGGAATGGAAATTCAGAAATTTTTAAAGATAATAAAAGTGTCTTTACATTTAGTATGCATTCTAAAACTAATTATCCTGCTATAAAATCTAATAGTGATTTAGATGTAGAGCTTGATGACAATTTAGAGGATAATGCTTATATCAAAACACTTAAATATTATTTAAATGAATTAAATCAAGAAAATTTTGATTTTGTTTTTTATATAGCTGGTGTTGATATTCATTTTAATGACAGGTTAGGAAAATTAAAAATTTCTGATGAGGGTATTAAATTGAGAGATGAGCTCGTAGTAGAAAACTTTTTTTCTAAGAGAATACCATTTTGCGGAGTTTTGGGTGGTGGCTATAATAAAGATTTTAATAAACTTATTGAATTACATTCAATGTTATACCAATCTTGTGCTAAATATATAGGATTATGACAAAAAAAATAAATCCATATTTAACTGCAGAGCAAAAGTTAATTTTATTTGAGGAAGGAACTGAGCGAGCAGGATCAAGTGAGCTCAATCATGAAAAAAGGGAAGGAAGTTTTCATTGTGCAAACTGTGGTGAAAAATTATTTGATTCAAAAACAAAATATGAGAGTGGATCAGGCTGGCCTTCTTTTTATGAATCTTTACCTGACGTATTTGAAACCAAAACGGATCACCATATAGGTTACGCAAGAACCGAATATCATTGTAAAAAATGTGGAGGCCATCATGGTCATATATTTGATGATGGACCTGAACCTACAGGAAAACGATTTTGTAATAATGGAGTATGTTTAGTTTTTAAACCTAAGAGCTAAATTTAATGTTTGAAAATATTGATATCGAGAAAGTTAAAAATGATCTCAGAAATTACTCAAAAAATTATAGGGAAAATTTCACCAAAATTGAAAAGTTCATAGAAACTGAAATACAAGAAATATTAAATCT
>CACOMK010000004.1 GCA_902628305.1 uncultured Pelagibacteraceae bacterium
CTAAAACCATTAAGAATGGTAAGCGAACAAGACTTTCAAAAATGTATGAAACTTAATCTTTATTCTGCTGTAGAGGCTATTAAAGGATTTCAAGAAAGCTTAAAAAAGAATAAAGGTTCTATAGTATTATTTTCTACTGTTGCTGCCCAAAGAGGATTTACTAATCATGCAATAATAGCTTCAACAAAAGCAGCTGTAGAAGGTTTAACAGTTTCTTTAGCAGCTGAATTTGCCCCAAATATAAGAGTAAACTGTGTTGCTCCAAGTTTGACTAAATCTAAAATTGCAGAACCAATGTTAAAAAATGCTGCATTAGCTGAAGGGATAGCAAAAGCACATCCCCTTAAAAGATTAGGTGAAGGAAAGGATTCGGCAGCTCTTGCTAAATTCTTGCTAACGGAAGATAGTTCTTGGGTTACAGGCCAAGTAATTGCTGTAGACGGCGGCAGATCTAAACTTTCATAGAGTGATCAAGTATTTTTTATCGATATTTTTCTTTTTTTTATTTTCATCAAAAAGTTATTCTGAGAATTTTACTTTTCAAAAATTAGTAGATTTAAATGATCCATGGGGATCATCTTTTATAAACAATGAAGAGCTTATTATTACTGAGAAAACTGGAAAAATAAAGATAGTAAATATTATTTCTAAACAAGTTCATGAAGTTGAGCATAACTTAAATTATTTTGTCCATGGCCAAGGGGGTTTACTAGATATTATTTATCAAAACGATAACTTGTGGATTTCTTACTCTGAAAATAGAGGTGATTGGAAAACTAGTACTTCTATTGCAAAAGCTAAATTAAATAAAAAAAAATTAGATTTTAAAAATATATTTCAAGCTGAACCACCAATAGAATCTGGTTATCATTTTGGATCAAGACTAGCAATTAAAGATAATTATCTTTTTGCATCTGCAGGTGAAAGAGGACAAGGAATGATTGCTCAAGATCCTACAAAACATGCTGGAAGCATAATTAGAATTCATATTGATGGAAGTATACCAAAAGATAATCCAAAGTTTGATGGTAAATCCAGTTGGTTACCAGAAATATACCAAATTGGGGTTCGTAACCCACAGGGTTTAACTTTGTCTCCTTTTGATGGAAAAATTTATATTAGTAATCATGGTGCAAAAGGTGGTGATTGGTTTGGTGAAGTAAAAAAAGGAGAGAATTATGGTTGGAAAATTTTAGGTTGGGGAGGCACGAATTACTCAGGATCTAAAATTGGACCTAAATGGAAACCAGGATTTACAAAGGCAATTCAATACTGGGTACCATCGATAGCTACAAGTGCAATAACTATTTATGAAGGAAAAGAGTTTAAAGAGTGGAATGGGCAAGCACTTATTACTTCACTAAAAGATAAATCGTTAAGAAAACTTAATTTTAAAAATTTATCAAATGTAGAGGAAATAATTATTTTTAAAAACAAAATTGGAAGAATTAGAGATATTCAGGTACACCCAAATAATGGGAAAATTTATTTTCTTGCAGGAAATAGTTTGTGGTTAATGAATAAACAAAAATAAAATGAAAGAAAGACCTTATCATCATTTACCAGATGGTACTTTTAGAAACCCAAAAGGATCACCAGTAATCATATCTAGGTCAGCAAAATTCTCTTATAGAACTTTTAGTAAATTAAGAAAAAAAGTTGATCTAAATTATCCTACAGAACATGTAGTTGAGAAAAAAAAAGTCCTGGAAAACTTAGAAAAATATAAAGACGATGATTATATAGCTTGGATAGGTCATGCAACATTCCTTATAAAAATAGGACAAACGACTATCATAACGGACCCTGTATTTTCTAAAAATGCTGGACCACTTATTTTTGGTCCAAAAAGATTTACTAATCCTGCAATAAAATTAAATGAGATACCCAAAACAGATATATTTTTACTAACTCACAATCATTATGATCATCAGGATATGTCAACTATTAGAAATTTTCCTTTTAAGGATGCAAAAATATTGACGCCACTGAATCTTGGCAAATATTTTAAAAGATACACAGATGTAAACGAAATGGATTGGTATGATCAAAAAATTATAAATGAGAATTTAAAAATCTCTTTACTTCCTGCAGTTCATTGGTCGAAGAGAAGTTTAACAGATACAAATAAAACTTTGTGGGGTAACTTTTTAATAGAATATAAAAATAAGAAAATTTTATTTGCATGTGATACAGGATATGGAGAAATTTACAAAGAGTTAGGAATAAAATATGGTCCAATAGATCTCACAATGATTAATATTGGGGCTTATAATTTTAAACCAATGTTTGATAAAACTATCTATCACACCACACCAGAGGAAGCCTTGAATGTTGCACAAGATTTAAAAAGTAAAAAAGTGCTAGGAATGCATTGGGGAACATTTGTTTTATCATTTGAGCCAATTATGGAACCTCCAATTAGATTTAAAGATAATGCAGAAAATTACGGATTTAAAAAAAGTGATG
Organism: uncultured Pelagibacteraceae bacterium; assembly: GCA_902628305.1. Lineage (GTDB taxonomy): Bacteria > Pseudomonadota > Alphaproteobacteria > Pelagibacterales > Pelagibacteraceae > Pelagibacter. Next base: position 2,470 of record CACOMK010000004.1, read on the forward strand.
CTATTACTTTTAAAATTGGAGAGGTTAGTCCTTTAAATAAAATTTTATAAAGTTAAATACTTAATTGCAAAGAATATAGTTCCTATAGATGCAATGGTAGATACAAAGATAGCTTTTATTATATTTTCAGGACTTACATTGTATGCAGAACATAAAACTATAGCTGTAACTCCACAAGGTGCAACACTCACAAAAAAAGCACCTGGTATTTCTGCTGGTGATCCTACGTTAAAAAACGAAAGTCCAATCAATAATAAAATAATTGGGGAAATTATTAATTTTAAAATTGATATAGAAACAGATAATTTATTAATTACATTTTTGGTATAAAATGAAAGAATTATACCAATTGCAAACAATCCAACTGGTGAAACACATGCTGCAAGTTTAGATAATGTATACTCGATTGGTGTTTGATCAATATTAAAATTTAATAATAAAAATAATAAACCAATAATTATTGAAAGAATAAATGGATTTAAAAATAAATTTTTAATAAATATAAATAAATTTACATTTTTTTTTGTTGATAATTCTAAAAAAAAAGCAATTACAGACAATAATATTACTCCATCCATTAATATAATACCTACAACTTGTGTAATTACATTTTGTTGAAAATAAATTTCTGTTATTGGCAAAAGCAAAGTCACATGGTTTGATAATGCAACTGTTAAAGCCCAAATTATAGACTCTGGGATTGATTTTTTAAAATATTTTGAAGTAATTAAATAAGCAATAATTCCACATATTGATTGCATAATTAAATAAGATAGAATTTGTTTAAAATCTACTTGTCCAATTTCATTTTGTGCAATTAACTTAATTATCAATGCTGGGACAGCTATATAAAATAGGAAAAGATTTAAAATTTTAGCATGACTAAGATCTAAGACTTTTAATTTAGCAAATATAAAGCCTAAAAAAGTAATAAATATAAAAGGAGTAAGTCCCAAAAAAATTGTGAACATAAATTATTTGATTGTTATTCTATGCATTATTCTATTTCCTTTAAAAGGAGTTGCTTGGTGTAGCATAGATCTGTTATCCCAAATAGCCAATTGATTTTTCTCCCAAGGAAGTGAGAACTGGAATTTTTTTTTAATTTGATGATTAAATAAAAATTTTTTTAATGTTTTCTGATTTTTAATCTTTGAGCTAAATCCAACAAAATGTCCTGGGCTGCAGTAAATCGAATATTTTGAGCTAATTTTCTTAATTATCTTGTGTGAAGATTTAAGTTCTTTGATATTTTTTCCTTTTTCTTTTACTCTTTCCTTAGTTGTAATTGAAATTGGACCTTCAGAGGAATATTTACCTTTAATTGTTTTAAATTTCTTTCTAATTGAATTTGGCAAATCTTCATAAGCAAGATATTGAGAACAAAATTCTGTATTAGCTTTTCCTTTTTTTGGCACAAGTTTTGAGAACAACATAGTAAATCTTGGTGGTTTTTTTGTATAAATTGAGTCTGTATGAAATTGTTCACCAAAACTTGGACCTTTGTCAGTTGATTTTCTTTGAACTACTGTAATTTCAGGAAATTTTTTATTTAAACCTTTTAGTCTTGGATAGTTTGCTAATTTTCCAAAATTTTTAGCAAACTTTATATAAAGTTTAGAGGTCAATTTTTGATTTCTAAAAAATATCATCCCATACTTATTTAGGGCTCTCTTGATCGTGAAAATATCTTCATTAGAAATATCTTTTAAATTTAAAATTATTTCTGCGCCGATATTTTTTTTATTAGGTATTATCTTAAGCATTTTTTAAAAAAAAAGTTTTCAAGTGTTTTATCGTTTGTTTAGGATTTTCCTCTGGAATAAAATGGTCCGAATTAATTTCTGCACCATAAATCTTTTTATTTGTATATTTTTGCCAAATTTTAATCGAATTAAATTGTTTTCCAACGACTCCTTTTTTTCCCCATAAAACTTGAATAGGGATATTTAATTTTTTTTTTCTGTCTTTTTTATCATGCTTCAAGTCTATACTCGCCGCAGCCCTATAATCCTCGCATGTTGCATGAATCCTTTTTTTTTGTTTAAAGGCTCTTAAATATTCTTCTTCAATTCTTCCAATCGCAAGCTTAGATGATCTGTTAAAACGACTTTTTAACCATCTTTTAGGATCTGCAATTATCATTTTCTCTGGCAAGGGTGCTGGCTGTATTAAATAAAACCAATGAAAATATCCTTTTGCAAATTTCATATTTGTTTGTTCATACATATCTAAAGTAGGGCAAATATCTAACACGCTAATAGCCAAAATTTTTCTTCTAAAATCCCTGGCCATACGATGAGCAACCCTTCCACCTCGATCATGTCCTGCAACAAAAAAATTTTTAAAATTTAATTTAGTCATCAATTGAACCATATCTTTAGACATTTCTCTTTTGGAATAATTTTTATGGTTAATTCCGCCAGGTAAAACTAAACTGTCCCCATATCCTCTAAGATCAGCTACTATTACTGTGAAATATTTACTAAGTTCAGGGGCAGTTTTGTGCCACATAACATGTGTTTGAGGATATCCATGAAGTAATAATAAGGGAGGACCTTTTCCTTTAAATCTACAAAAAATTCTACCCTTATTTACTTTAACAAATTTTTTTTTAAAGCCATTAAACATGTTAAACTATTTAAGTATTTAATAGTTTGTTTTTTGCTTTTTCAAATTCCTCTTGAGAAATAATTCCTTTTTCTTTTAAATCATTTAATTTAGAAAGTTCATCACTTAAATTAATGCTTTGTTCAGAATCGGTGTCTCTAGTTTCACTGGTCTCATTTTCAGCTTCCTCTTTTTCTACTCTATTAGCTTCCTTAGATTTAAAACCATTCATAATTGCCATTCCACCTAAATATAAAACGTAAGCCATAATGGGAATTACCAATCCAAAAAAAATTATTTTTTCCATAATTTAATCTTCGTCCTCTTCTCGCCAATTTTTTTCATACATCAAATATGCTGCATAAATTACTGATACTGTTCCAACAATCATACCATAGTCAAAACCAGTTTGCATGTCATGCAAATACCAACCTATCTGTGTTGCTCCAATAGGTGGAACAGTGAGAAGCAAAAAGATTATACCAAATCTATAAGGTCTCTTAGGTTTTTTCATCCTCATAAATTAACAGATTACAGCTTTTGGTTTAATTATTAAATTTGCGATCTTTTGAAACAGTCTATGGTATTTTTAAGCAAACAAGCAATAGTCATTGGTCCAACTCCACCTGGAACTGGAGTTAATGCTTTGGCATTTTTTGAAACTTCCTCAAAATGAACATCGCCTACTATACCTTTATCTGTTTTGTTTATTCCAACATCGATAACGATAGCATCTTTCTTTACCCAATCTCCTCGGACAAGTTCTGGTATACCTACAGCGGCTACAATTATATCTGCCTCCAAACACTCGGCTTTTAAATCTTTAGTTTTAGAATGTGTTATTGTAACTGTACAATTTTCTTTCAAAAGAAGTTGCGTCATAGGTTTTCCATTTAAATTTGATCTACCCACGACTACAGCTTTCTTCCCGCTAAGATTAGATTCAAATTTTTTTATTAACAAATAACAGCCTAGTGGTGTACAAGGAATAGAGCTTTCATACCCAGAAGAAAGATTACCCACATTCATTGGATGAAATCCATCTACGTCCTTTGAAGGATCAATCGCCTCTATAACTTTTTGTTTATCTATATGTTTTGGCAAAGGAAGTTGAACTAAAATTCCTGAAACAGTTTTGTCGTTATTTAAATCTTGAATTTTTTGTAAAACAGTTTTCTCCTCAACTGAGTCTGGATATTTAATAACTTCAGATTTTAATCCAACCTCGTTTGCTGATTTCTCTTTATTTCTCACATAGATCTGACTTGGTGTTAAATCACCAATAAGAATGACTGTTAAACCTGGTACTTTATTATATTTTGCTTTTAATTTTGTAACTTCTTGCTTTAATTCTTCTCTTAATTCTGCTGCTGCTTTTTTTCCATCAATTAAGATCATATTTATTTTTTAAAAAATTATTGGTGCAATGTAGAGCTTCATACACATTTCGATAAACCAAATCAATAAAAGAAGAATGATGGGAGAAATATCTAATGAACCTAAATTTGGCAAAAAACATCTAATTTTATTTAAAAAAGGCTCAGTTAATTTATAGCTCAACTCTAAGATTGCATAAACAAATCTATTTTGGGTATTGAGAACGTTAAAAGCTATTAACCAACTTACAATAACATTAGCAATGACAATATAAGAATACAATTTTAAAATCTGTAAAACTAAATAAAAAATAGCTATCATTTTTTCTCAACATAAATCGACTGGCTTGGGAAAGCAAATGAGGCTCCATTTTTTTCAACAATTTCTTTAATCGCAATTGCTAATCTTTCTTTCACATCAAGCCAATTATTCCAACTTCCTGTTTTTGTGAAACATCTTACATACATATCTATTGAACTATCAGAAAATTTATCAACTCTTACAGCAACACCGATCGAGGTATTATAATCTTCGCTCGAATTAATATGACTTTCAATTTCATCTCTTATTTTTTTTAACTGATCTACAGTTGTGTCGTATTGAAGGGTAATAATCCAACTAATCAACCAGTTTGAGGTTTCGCTAACATTAACAACCGCATTTTCCGCAAACTGAAAATTTGGAATAATTGCAAGAGATTTATCAAACTTTCGAATTGTTGTAGATCTAAATCCAATCTTTTCTACTACACCTTCAATAATACCTTCAACAGCTATCCAGTCTCCAATTTTAAATCTCTTTTCAACCAAAACCAAAATTCCTGATATTAAATTTTTAAATAAATCTTGAGCTCCTAATGCAACAGCAACACCGAATAATCCTAAACCTGCAATAATTGGTCCTATTTTAATTCCCCACAATTCCAAAACTGCAGCTAAACCTAAAATGAAAATTAATATCTTTAATGACTTAATTATCCAACCAATAAGTTCTCTTGTTAGCAATTTATCTAAACCACTAAGTATATATGATACAGGTTCAATAATTTGATGAATTACCCAAAAAATTAAAATAGTAATTAGTGTTCTATTTATTGTGTCTACTACTTCTCTTCCCTCTATTGAGAAAGTCATATAGTAACTTGCAATAAAAAATCCTAAAACGATTGGTAAAAATCTTGCAGGGCCTATAAGAGATTGAACAAATGTGTCATCTAATTTATTAGTTGTTCTTTTTGAAATAATTTCTAATTTTTTAATTACTAATTTACTTATTAATCCCCTAAAAATTAAAAAGAGTAAAAAAATTCCTATTCCGATTAATATCTGAAAAATATCAACTCCGAGAATACCCTTATTCCATACTGATAAAAATATCTCAGAAAAATTATTAATTATTTCCATATTTAAATTTTATATAACAAAAACTCTTCATCTCCAGGATTAAAAAGAAAAATCTTTTTCCATTTGATTTCGTTCAATATTGACGAGGCTTTTTCACCTATACACATTAAATTGGTATTCATCCATAAATTTTCAGTTTGATAAATCTTTATGAAATTTAAAAAACTTAATGCACTATTATGAGAGTAAATATAGACAATATCGGGCATATTTAATTTTAATTCATTAACAAATCTCTCATCAAATTTTTGATTATGATTTACTCTATAATTAACAATTCTTTTTACCCTAAAACCTTCGTTTAAAAGCTGCTCATCTAAATCAACTGATATTGTTTCACTACTAATGTAGATTAATTGTTTATTTTTATCTTCATAACTTTGTATTATTAACTCTTTTAGGTTTGCAACGTTTCCTTCAGCTGACATTGTATTTTGAAAACCAAAGCTTCTTGCTTTTTTTTCAGTAGAATTACCAACACAAAAACATTTAATATTTTTATCTAATTTTTCTGTATTTAAGAATTTTACTGCATTTGCGCTAGTAAAAATGACACCAGCATATTCGGAAAAATTAATTTTTTCATAATTAACTTTTTCAATTCTTATTAATGGAAGGTGAGAAACTTGATGTCCTAATGATTGAAATTTCAATATCATTTCTGAAATATCTTCCAGTGGCCTAGTTAATAAAATATGCATACTATGTTTTATATGAATTATTTGATTTTGTTTTTAAAAGTGTGCCAACTTCTTTACCAAGTTCTTTATATTCATTCAAATTACCAATTTTTTTTTCATAAAATCTTTGTCTACCATCAAGAGAAAAAAGTTCAGCCTCAACAATAATCTTATCTCCATTAACCACTGAATGAGCGCCAATTGCTGTTTCACAATCTCCATCTAAAACTTTTAAAATATTTCTTTCTAGGTGGGCTCTTTTGTGTGTTTCTGTGTGATTAATTTTATTTAAAATAGAAATTATCTCTTTATCATTCTCCCTGCACTGAAGAGCAATTACGCCTTGTCCTGCGCTAGGAATTATTTTTTTGGCTGAAAAAATTTCAGAGATTTCATTTTCAAATTTCAAAAGTTTGATACCTGCATAAGACAAAATAATCGCGTCATACATTCCTTCATACAGTTTTCTTATTCTAGTATCTACATTTCCTCTAATCAATTTGCACTTTAAATCTTGTCTAATTTTTTTTATTTGAAATTCTCTCCTGTATGAAGAAGTTCCAACAATTGACTTTTGATCTAAGTCTTTAAGTTTCTTTTTGTCTTTTGTAATTAAAATCTCCCTAGGGTCATTTCTTTCTAGAAAGGAGTCGGTTATTAATCCTTTTGTATCATTAGCCGGCATATCTTTTAAAGCATGCACCGCAATATCAATATTTTTTAACTGAAGTTCTTTTTCAATATTGCTAGAAAACAAACCTTTGCCACCAAACTCTGATAGTCTCATGTCCTGCACCTCATCACCTTTGGTCTTAATCGATTTAATTAAAATGTCATCATTATTAAGACTGGTATTTTTAATAATTTTATCCTTAGCTTGCTGGGCATAAATTAAGGCAAGCTTGCTACCTCTAGATCCAATTATTATTTTTTTACTCATAAAATTTATTTCTTACTTGTATAAAGATTGTACAATTATTAAAAACTATTTGAATGAGCAAAAAACCTTTAATTCTTGGAATCGAGTCTAGTTGTGATGAAACTGCAGCTTCTTTGCTAACTGAAAATGAGCAAGGATTCCCAGTAGTTTTATCCAACATTGTTTCAAGTCAAATCGAGGTTCATAAGGAGTTTGGTGGTGTAGTTCCAGAACTAGCAGCTCGTTCACATATTGAAAAAATCGATTGGATAGTCAAAAAAGCTATTGATGCAAGTGGAAGAAAAATTGAAGAAATAGATGCGGTTGCTTCTACAGCTGGTCCTGGATTAATTGTGTGTTTATCTGTTGGTTTAAGTTTTGGTAAAGCTTTTGCTTACGCAATGAATAAACCTTTTATTGCTGTTAATCATTTAGAAGGACATGCCTTAAGTCCAAGACTAAATACAAATCTAGATTATCCATATTTACTTCTTTTAATTTCTGGCGGTCACTCACAATATTTGAACGTTAAAAATCTTGGTAAATATAAAAGACTAGGAACAACTGTTGATGACGCTTTAGGTGAAGCATTTGATAAAACAGCAAAACTTTTAGGAATAGAATTTCCAGGAGGTCCTCAAATAGAAATTTTAGCTGAGAAAGGAGATCCTAAAAAATATGATTTACCAAAACCAATTTTTAACAAAGGAGGGTGTAATCTTTCTTTTGCAGGTCTTAAAACTGCTGTATTGAAAATAAGTAAAACTATTAAATCAGAACAAGATAAATATGATCTTGCAGCATCTTTTCAAAAAACAATTGAAAATATTTTATATAAAAAAACTAAAATTGCTTTTTCCGAATTTGAAAAAGCAAATGAATTAAATAAAAAAAAATTTGTCGTTGCTGGTGGAGTTGCAGCAAATAAAAAAATAAGATCTATGTTGATTAAGCTGTGTGAAGAAAATAATTATAAAAGTATTTTTCCACCCATAGAATTTTGTGGAGATAACGCAGCAATGATTGCATTGGTAGGTTTGGAAAAATTCAAATTAAAACAATTTGATAATTTAGATTATCCAGCAAAACCTAGATGGCCTCTAGATGAAGATGCAGCTTTTCTCAAAGGTGCTGGAGTTCAATTATAATGAAATATTGGTTATTAAAATCTGAACCGAATGTTTGGTCAATTGATCAACAAAAAAAAGCTGGAACTAAAGGTGCTCCTTGGGATGGTGTTAGAAATTATCAAGCTGCAAAAAATTTGAAAAATATGAAGAAAGGAGATCTTTGTTTTTTTTATCATTCAAATATTGGAAAAGAGATAGTTGGAGTCGTAAAAGTTATTAAAGAATCTTTTATAGATAAAACAGACAAAACAGGAAGGTTCGTTGCTGTAACTGTTCAATTTAAAAGTAGGTTTTCGAAGCCTGTAACGCTTGAAAATATCAAAAAAAATAAGGATTTAAGCCACTTATCTCTTATAAAACAAAGCAGGCTTTCGGTAATGCCTGTTGATTATAAAAGCTGGAAAATTATAAATAACATGAGTAGAATTTAAAAAAAATATCCTATGCCAAAAAAAAAGAAAAAGAAAAGCAAGGTAAGAAAAAAAGGGTCTAAAGTTAGAAAAAAATCCTCAAAAAAAGTTAAAAAAAAATCTAAAGCTAGGAAAAAATCTTTTAAAAAAGTTAAAAAAAAAATTAAGGCAAAGAAAGAAAATATAAATTCTACTCCAGAAGTTGTTATTAAGACAAAACCAGAATGGATAAAAAGCAGCCTAGCAAATAAAAGCAAGTATCAACAAAAATATTCTCAATCTATTAAAAGTAATGATGAATTTTGGAGAAAAGAGGGAAAAAGAATAACTTGGATAAAACCTTATAAAAAAATCAAAGATGTTAAGTACAGTTCAAAAGAAGTAAAAATTAAATGGTTTCAAGATGGAACTTTGAACGTTTCTGCTAACTGTATTGATAGACATTTAAAAGATAAGAAAGATAAAACTGCAATAATTTGGGTAGGAGACGATCCTAAAGATAATCAAAAAATTTCTTATAAACAGCTTCACCAAAAAGTTTCAAAAGCAGCAAATGGTTTAAAAAAAATAGGAATAAAAAAAGGTGATCGAGTGACAATTTATTTAACGATGATACCAGAGTTAGCAATTTTAATGCTAGCGTGTGTAAGAATTGGTGCTGTTCATTCAATTATTTTTGGAGGTTTCTCAGCAGATTCTATATCGGGGAGAGTAAATGATTGTGAATCTGAATACATCATTACTGCAGATGAAGGAGTGCGAGGTGGAAAAATAATACCACTAAAATATACAGTCGATGAAGCTTTAATGAGTTGTCCAAATGTTAAGAAATGCATTGTCGTTAAACGAACAGGTAATTACATCAACTGGGATGAAAATAGAGATGTTTGGTATCACGATTTAATAAAAGATGTTCCTAACCATTGTGAGCCCGAAGAAATGAATGCAGAAGATCCATTGTTTATTTTATATACTTCTGGGTCAACAGGTAAACCTAAAGGAGTTCTTCATACTACTGGTGGTTATATTGTTTATGCATCAATGACACATCAATATATTTTTAACTACAAACCAAAAGATATTTATTGGTGCACTGCTGATATTGGTTGGGTAACTGGACATAGTTATATTATATATGGACCCTTAGCGAATGGCGCCACTACTATCATGTTTGAAGGAATTCCAAATTATCCAGATAGCTCGAGATGGTGGCAAATAGTTGATAAATATAAAGTAAACACATTCTATACAGCTCCAACAGCAATAAGAGCTTTGATGCGTGAAGGAGATACACCTGTTAAGAAAACTTCTAGAAAATCTCTTAAACTTTTAGGAACAGTCGGAGAGCCAATAAATCCTGAGGCATGGATGTGGTACTATAAAACTGTAGGTAATTCTAAATGTCCGATTGTAGATACTTGGTGGCAGACAGAAACTGGGGGAATTATGATTGCTCCACAAACTGGGGCTATTCCTTTAAAACCTGGTTCAGCAACAAAACCTTTCTATGGAATTAAGCCAGTGCTTGTTGATAAAAATGGTAAAGAAATAAAAGGTGCCGGTGAAGGTAGACTTTGTATTTCTCAATCTTGGCCTGGACAAATGAGAACAGTTTACGGAGATCATCAAAGATTTATTGATACATATTTTTCTCAATTTAATGGAAAATATTTTACTGGTGATGGGTGTCGAAGAGATAAAGATGGCTATTACTGGATAACAGGTCGAGTAGACGATGTAATTATTGTTTCAGGACATAATTTAGGAACAGCCGAGATCGAAAGTGCATTTGTTGCTCATCCAAAAGTAGCCGAGGCCGCTGTAGTTGGTTATCCTCATGATATCAAAGGTAACGGGTTATATTGTTACGTAACTTTAAATGCTGGAGAGTCAGAAACGGGTGAACTAGAAAGAGATCTTAAACTTTGGGTAAGAAAACAAATAGGACCTTTAGCAACACCAGACTTAATTCATTTTACACCAGGTCTTCCAAAGACAAGATCAGGTAAAATAATGAGAAGAATTTTAAGAAAGATTGCTGCTAACGAGCATGGACAACTAGGAGATACCACTACTCTGGCAGATCCAAGTGTTGTTGATAGCCTAGTTGATAATAGAAAAAATATTTAAAAATGAATTAAATCTTTAAACTCTTGTTTAATAACATCCCATTTTAAAATCATTGAATTTAAAACAATCTTTCGGTCTAAAGTTTTTAATTCATCTGCAATTGGAGCCCATTTATATAAAGAGAGTGCACTAGGATTAAAAGGTAAGTCTTGATAATAACCATCCCAATTTATTTTCTCTAATCTTTCATCAAAACTTTTCCTCGCTTCATCGATAATATCTAGGGGCATCTTATTAGAAATTTCGTCGTCTAAAATTTTATTAAAAATTTCATTAGCCTTATGAATATCCTGGTAATTAAAATTAACTTTTAAATAAGAAAAAGTGAAAAAAGTTAAATCTTGTAATGCGACTGAATAAATATTCCATTTAGCTAGATTAACAGAAGACATAAATTCATCGTTATCAAAATGGAGAACATATCTTGTTCCCATTCGAGTTTTTAAATAATTATACAAAGTAACTTGAGTGGCCCAAGCAGATTTTGTTTGAATAAACTGCTCTAGTTCATCTAGATTTTTTATTTTTTTTTTAGGAACAAACGCCTTAAACATGGCGAATAAATATGTTTTTAAATCCTCAAGTTTTAGATCTTTCCAAGTTAATTTGTATTTTGCCATGTTTATCTATAAATGCGCCAATTATATCTTAAAAAAGTAAGTAAATAAGTACCTAATATGGTGAATTTTAGGTCTTTTCAAAACCCTCATAATGGTTATGGTTTCACCCAGTTATAACTAAATAGAGAGGTATAAATGTCAAATCAACAAAAACACTGGGAAAAAACCAGGGGATTGTTATTTATAACACTGGCAATCTGGTTTGTTTTCTCAATTGGCATCTTTCTCTTTGGAGCTGAAATGAACGAGGTCACAGGACCTTTCGGTTATCCATGGACATATTGGTTTACATGTCAGGGATCTCTTGGTGCTTTCGTAATCCTAATATTCTGGTTTGCGAATAGACAAGAAAAAATCGATGAAGAGTTCGGCTTTAGCGAAAGAGAGGACGAATAATGAAAGGTAATTTCATAGATAATTTGCCAAAAGTTTATGGAATCTATACTGGAGGATTTATAGGTTTCATAATCATCATGGCAATTGCTGAACAGATGGGTATGACAGCTAAAGCGATAGGTATCGCTTTTGTTGCATTTACTGTATTCATCTATGCATTAATCGGTTGGCTATCAAGAACAGCCCAAGCAGATGCGTATTACGTAGCTGGAAGGCAAGTACCAACAGTCTTTAACGGAATGGCGACTGCAGCAGACTGGATGTCTGGTGCTTCATTCGTTGCAATGGCTGGTGGTATTTACTTTAAAGGTTACGGCTATATGGCTCTACTTGTAGGTTGGACTGGTGGTTATGTGCTTGTTGCATCTTTATTAGCACCATACTTAAGAAAATTTGGCTGTTATACAGTTCCAGATTTTATAGGTACTAGATACGGTGGTAATTTAGCTAGATTTAGCGCAGTGGTAGTTTTAACTGTTGCTTCATTTACTTATGTGACTGCACAAATTAACGCTACAGGTACTATCGCATCTGTTGCACTTGATATCCCATTCCAATACGCAGTTTATGTTGGACTAATAAGTATTTTATTATGTTCAATGTTAGGTGGTATGAGAGGGGTAACTTGGACACAGGTTGCACAATATATCGTACTAATTATAGCTTACCTACTTCCAGTATTCTGGATCAGTAACAAAATGGGTGCGGGTTTCTTCCCTCACTTTATGTTAGCTGACGAGGTAGCAAGAATTGGTGAATTAGAACAACAGTTCGGTTTTGTTAAAAACGCGGCTGCTGATCTAAAATCAGTACCTAAAGGCTTAGCAGGAATAACTAAAGCTCACTCTGCAGTAAACGCTACACCTTGGGCGTTTATTTCATTAGCATTAGCGATGATGATGGGAACAGCTTCATTACCGCACGTGATGATGAGATACTTTACTACTCCAAGTGTAAAAGCAGCTAGAAAATCAGTAGGTTGGTCATTATTCTTTATCTTCCTACTTTATTCTTCTGCTCCAATGTTAGCTACATTATCTAAGTTATCATTGATCGACCCGAATTTACCAACTGGTATTATCGGTAAGACATTTGCAGAAGTGGAAGCGATAGATTGGTACCAAAACTGGAACCAAGCAAACCTAATGTTTATCAGCGACTTTAACGGAAATGGAACTCTAGAATTAAATGAGTTCTTCATGGGTGGTAAAGCCGTTGTGTTAGCAACACCAGAGATAGCTGGATTACCTTACGTAATTTCAGGTCTAGTTGCTGCAGGAGGTATGGCAGCTGCTATGTCTACTGCCGATGGTTTGATTCTAGCGATTGCAAACGCTATATCACATGATGTTTACTATAAGATCATTGATCCAAAAGCGGAAACTGCAAAACGACTACTTGTTGCAAGGGTATTACTTGTAATAATTGGTTTTGCTGGAGCAACTATTGCAGCAATGGAGATTCAAGGAATCTTAGGTTCGGTTATCTGGGCTTTTGATTTTGCGATGTCTGGATTGTTCTTCCCACTTGTTCTTGGTGTTTGGTGGAAGAGAGCTAATAGACAAGGTGCGATTGCTGGTATGCTAGGTGGTCTAATCGCCGGTGCATGGTACTTAGTTTGGGTACGAACTGGTGGAAGTGGATTCCTAGGAATTACACAGTTAACATTTGGTATCTTCGGATCAGCTGTTAGTTTAGTTTTAATGGTAGTAGTTAGTTTAATGACTGCAGAACCAGATAAAGCTACTCAAAAAATGGTTGATGATGTACGTGTACCAAGTGGTAAATCAATTCTTGGTAAATCACATTAAATAAATCTTTTAAAGGGGCGATTAATTTCGCCCCTTTTATTTCACTACTTTTTCCAATATAAATTTTGAATGTCGGCAAATTTTCATCCTTTAATATATTTTATTGATTATTTACTTGGAATTATCATGTGGACTCTAATTGGAAGAGTAGCGATGAATATTTTTCAAAGAGAAGACTCACAATTCTTTTTCATGAGAGTATTTGTGAAATACACCAATCCTCTAATAAAATTATTTAAACCAATAACACCCTCATTTATCATTGGGCCACTGGTACCCTTGTATGTTGCTTGGTTTTTTTACATGATTAGATTTTATCTAATGCCTTGGATCTTAGGCTATTCAGTCATGGGAATGTTGTCATTTCCTTTGGAGAGTGAAATTTCTAGACAAATTTATCAATTTTTTAATTCATTTTAATTTTTAAAATTGATACTAGTTAATCTAGTAATCAATGAAAAATATACAAATCTCACCATCAATACTATCGGCTGATTTTAGTCAGTTAGGTACAGAGATAAAAAGACTTGAAGAAGGTGGGGCTGATATGATTCATGTGGATGTGATGGATGGTCATTTTGTTCCTAATTTAACAATAGGACCACCCGTAATAAAAGCTCTACGAAAACATTGTTCATTAAAATTTGATGTTCATTTGATGATATCACCAGTCCATAAATATATAGATGCTTACGCTGATGCGGGAGCAGATATTATTACTATTCATCCTGAGGCAACTGATAATTTAGAAAATTCAATTAAAAAAATAAAAGAAAAAAATAAAAATGTTGGAGTTTCGCTTAATCCTGAAACTAAAATTGATTTAATAATAGATTTATTAGATCAAATAGATTTAGTCCTAATTATGAGTGTAAATCCTGGATTTGGAGGGCAAAAATTTATGCCAGAAGTTTTAGATAAAATTAAAAAATTAAAAAAAATAAGAGAGCAAAAAAAGTTTAATTTTGACATAGAAATTGATGGTGGAATCAATTTTGATAACTGCAAAAGTGCAATTGATGCTGGTGCAAACATTCTCGTTTCCGGTACTACGGTATTCAAAAGTAATGATGGAGATATAAAGAAAAATATTAATTTATTAAAATTAAAATAAGTTAATGATTAATACAAATTCCTTAGGCATTTTAGGTCAATTTTATTTTAATATTAAAGAAAGTTTTAAATCAATTTATCAAAATTCAAATTTTTACGAAAAAAAAATATCAAAAACTTTTAAAAATAATTTTGAATACAAACCTAGTCCTCATTTACTTTCATCTATAATTAAATACCAAAATAAAAAGTATAAAATTGAAGATTTTGCTATTGAGTCAATTTGGCAAAAAAATTTAAGTCCTAAAGATTATGAAAAATTAAATAATTTTTTTTGGTTTTTCAGCCTAGATTTAAAATCCTCAAAAAAAACTACACAAACAGTAATAAAAAATTGGATTTCAAATAACACTAAATATCAAAAAAGGAGTTGGGAATTTGATTTAACTGCAAAAAGAATTATTTCATGGTTATCAAATCATCAACTAACGTATGAAGATAGTGATCAAGAGTACAGAACTACTTTTGATCACATGATACAAAAGCAAACTAATCATTTATTAAATGAAATAAAAAATCCAAAAGAAGTAGAAAATAAGATGATTGGGTGTGCTGCAATAATTTTGACTGGTTTAGCTTATAAGAATGAAAGACAATATCTTACTTACGGATTAAATTTATTAAAAAATATAATTAAATTCTCAATAGATAATCAGGGTTTTACAAAATCAAGAAATATCAGGCAATTAATATTTTATTTAAAATATTTTATAATAATAAGAGAGTGGTTTAAAGAATCTCAGAGTTTGATCCCTGAATATATTGATGAAACTATCTACTATTTAGGCTCAAGTTACACTTTCATTTGGCAAAATATTAAACAAGATATTTTTTTTAATGGTAACTATTCTTCTGATAATAATGAATTTGATCAATACTTGAAAAGATTGGGTTACACTTTTAAAAATCAAATTAATGAACTAGGCGGTTATGCAATACTAAAAAATAAAAAAATAATCCTTGCTGCTGATATTGGATCTAGCCCTAACAAAATATTTTCTAACGACTATCAAGCAGGAGCTTTATCATTTGAAATATTTTCTAATGATAAAAAATTAATTTCTAATGCTGGTTATTATCCAGACAAAAATAATAAATTTAATAAATTATCAAGAAGCACGTCTTTACATTGTGCTTTAAGCATTGAGGATTTTTCCTCTTGTAATTTTATTAAGCATCAAAAAAATTTGATTGTTGATAAAGGACTTAAAGTATCTAAAAAAAATGTAGTTTTTGAAAATAATTATTGGAAAATATCAGGGGCACATGATGGATATTTAATTAAATTTGGAACTATTTATGAAAGAGAGATTGAGTTCTACCCAGAACAAATGAAATTTATTGGCTATGATAAGTTATTAAGAAAAAATCCAAGTAAAGAAATTAAATTTGATATTAGATTTCATCTTGATCCAAACTCAAAAGTAATGAAAACACAAGATAACAAATCAATACTAATTGAATTAGATGAGGAAGGTTGGAAATTTAGTTGTGATAACTTTGATATTAATATTGATAATGGTTTATATTTCGGTAATAAAAATTCATATAAAGAAAACCAAAATATTTTTATCTCAGGTATGAATAAAGAAAAAGAACAGATAATAAAGTGGGAGATAAATAAATTATAATGAAGAAAAAAATCAAAACAGCTCTCATCTCTGTATCTGATAAAAATAACTTAAAACCATTGCTAAATATTTTAAAAAAGAACAAAGTTAAAATAATTAGCTCAGGTGGTACTTATAAAGAAATTAAAAGATTAAAATTTAACTGTTTAGAAGTATCTAACTTTACTAATTCCCCTGAGATTCTGGAGGGAAGAGTAAAAACTCTTCATCCAAAAATCCATGCAGGGATTTTAAATAAAAGAGAAAAAAAATCTCACTTTAAAGATCTTAAAGATAATAATTTTGAGAATATTGATTTAGTCATAGTTAATTTTTATCCATTTGAGAACACTCTTAAAAAAACAAATAATCATCAAAAAATTATAGAAAATATAGATGTAGGTGGTCCTACTATGGTTAGATCTGCAGCAAAAAACTATAATGATGTAGCTGTAATAACTTCCTCAGATCAGTATGGGGAATTAATTAGAGAACTAAAAAAATTCAAGGGATCTACTTCTTTAAATTTTAGAGAAAAACTATCAAGAATAGCGTTTGCTGAGACGGCATATTATGACTCTGTTATTTCAAACTATCTTAACAAAAAAACAAATACTATTTTCCCTTGGAAAAAAATTTTTCATGGAAATCTAATAGAGCAACTTAGATACGGTGAAAATTCTCACCAATTAAGCGCAATTTATTCAAGTAGTTCAAATATTAACTTAAAACAAATTCATGGAAAACAGCTTAGTTATAACAATTATAATGACTTATTTAGTGCTCTAACTATTTCAAGATCTTTCCCAAAAGGGAAGGGAACTGTCATAGTCAAGCACGCAAACCCGTGTGGAGTTTCTGCTAAAAATGATCGTTTAGAGAGTTATAAGTCCGCTCTTTCTTGTGACCCTGTAAGTGCTTTTGGTGGAATAGTTTCTTGTAATTTTAAAATTACGAGTGATTTAGCTGTTGAATTAAATAAGTTATTTTTAGAGGTAATAGTTGCAAATGGTTTCGATACCAATGCAATCAAAATATTAAAAGCTAAAAAAAACTTAAGATTGATTGATGGAACAAATTACACATCAGGAGAACTTTTAAAGTTTGTATCATTTAATCAAGGTATAATGATACAAACAGAAGACATAAATATATTTTCAAAAAAAAATTTTAAAGTTGTATCAAAACGAAAACCAACATCTAAGCAACTTAAAGATCTTATTTTTGCTTTTAATGTATGTAGATATGTAAAATCAAATGCAATAGTATTGGCATCCAACGAAACAACTGTTGGCATTGGTTCGGGTCAACCAAGTAGATTGGACAGTTGTGAAATAGCGATAAACAAAATGAAAAAATTTAATCTTCAGACTGATAACTTAGTTGCTGCCTCAGATGCTTTTTTTCCTTTTGTAGACGGCATTGAAAAACTGGTACAATCTGGAGTTAGAGCTGTTGTTCAACCATCTGGATCAATAAGGGATAGAGAAATAATTAACTTTGCAAATGAAACTAATACTGTACTACTTTTTTCTAAAACAAGACACTTTAGACATTAGGTATTTGATCTATTTTTGCAGCAAGAATAAAATCACTCTCGGCTAGACCTTTTATTGCATGCGTAAATATTTTAATTCTCGCATAACCCCATCCAAACCATAAATCGGGGTGATGACCTTCGGTTTCTGCTATTTCTCCAACTTTGTTTACAAATTCCTGACTTTGTAAAAAATTATCAAATTTAAAACTTTTAATTAAATGAAAGCCATCAATTTTGTCTTCTAAGACTTCCCAGCCATCAACTTTTTTAAGATATTTATGTATCTCCTCAGCATTAAATGGAGGGATATTACCTTCACAAGGAACACATTTTTTATTAGCTAAATCACTCATAACATTTTTTTGGAGCGGGCAAAGGGGGTCGAACCCTCGACCTTCTCGTTGGCAACGAGACGCTCTACCACTGAGCTATACCCGCTTGTTCTATAAGTATTAAAACTATTGCCTTTTTAAATATTAAGCAATAGTCAAAATAACTAAAAATAATTTTATTATATTATGTTTGTGACAAACTTATATATTATTTAAAATCTTGCATATGATATAAATTGACGATGAAAAAAGAAGATCTTCCAAGTACACTTTCGGTATTCCCTTTAAGCAATTTTATAATATTTCCCAAAACTACCGTACCCTTAAATATTTTCGAACCGCGTTATATCGATATGATTAACGATAGTATGAAATCAAATAAATTAATTGGAATGATTCAACCAAAAAATTCCAATAATGACCAAATTAATCCAGAATTACATGATGTTGGGTGTCTTGGAAAAATTACAAGTTTTAAAGAAACAGAAGATGGAAGGTTTTTAATTGAATTAAAGGGCTTAATAAGGTTTAAAAAAATTAAAGAATTAATTACAAAAAATAAATATAGAGTTGTTAACGTAAATTTTAATGATTTTTATCAAGACCTTGAAAATAAAAAAGAAAATGTAAAATTTTCTGATCTTGAGCTAATTTTTAAAGATTTAAAATCATTATTTGAAAAAAGAGGATTTATTATAAATTGGAAAGCACTTGAAAGACAAAGTCTTGATGAAACAATCAATGCACTTGCTATGGCCTCGCCATTTTCTTTGGAAGAAAAACAAGTTTTATTAGAAGCAGAAAATTTAGACATTAGAAAAAATAAAATATCCCAAATTTTAAGTACTTATACTTTTGATAATTTTAACAATACAACAATTCAATAACTAAAAATTTATTCCTTTGTCTGCAATTTTAGTAAATATATTGTTTATGGAAGTATTTCTCCCTAATAATTTTAATGATTTACTCAAAAAACTATTATTTAATTTTCTTTCTAGATTAAAAAATTCGTGAATAAAATCAATGCTATTAGAAAAAATATAATTTTTATGTTTTATTTTTTTTTCAAATTCATAGTTTACTGAACTATCAAGAGGTAAACCTAAATCAATTTTTTTTTTAATAATATTAATTAAGAGATTTATATCTCTAATAGTCATATTAAAACCCTGACCAGCAAGAGGATGAATTCTATGAAGCAAGTCTCCAAAAGCTAAAATATTATCATGATAATATGATCTTAAGTTTAAAGATTTTAGATCAAAATTTTCTATTCTATCAATCTTTTTAATTTTATATTTAAGGTTATATTTTTTTATTAATTGAATTAATTTTTCTCTATTAATATTTTTTGAATTATATATTGAATATACAACAGAAGTTTTATTTTTTTGAAATGGCAAAAACGCTAATGGTCCTAGATTAGTAAATATTTGAATAGCAACATCATTGGAAATCTCCTCATGAGTTATAATAGTAGTATAAGCTAAACTATTATAGGTTTTTTCAATTTTTTTACTGAAATATTTTTTTGTTAAAAAATTTTTAAAATCAGTGTTTATTATTAAATTATATTTACTTGATTTATTCGATCTTAATTTAGCGTTTATTTTTTTAAAATACTTATTCTTAGATAAGCTTTTATTTAAAACTTCGTGTATCTTATGATTTTTTATTATTGAAAAAAGTTGGTTTTTTCTATTTTCAAAATTAAAAATTTTTTCATTTTTTAAATTTTCGCCATAAATTTCAATTTTTTTTATTTTCCATATCATTTTATCTATTTTAATTATGCTTTTATTAAAATATTCATAATTACTTTTAGAAATGCCGATTGTTCTTGATTGATTAATTTTATTGTTTTTATTTAGTGAGACTAAATCAACAAAAATATTTTGATTAACTAAAGCTTTTGCTAAAGTTAAAGCAGTTAAACCAGAACCAAGTATACAAACTCTCATAATATTTTTAATTTTAACAACAAAAATTAGATGATACAAAGTGATAAAATTGATTCATAATTATGGAAATTAAAAAAACAACTGATTTATTTATTAATTTTACTATTAAAAGGCTTGCAGAAATTTTTGGTATTGTTGTTTTTTGTGCTGGGCTTTTATTATTGCTAGCTTTATTTACTTATTCACCAGATGATCCTAATTTTATCTTTCCAGAAAATACTGAAATAAAAAATATTTTAGGTTTTCGTGGAGGTTTTGTGTCAGATTTGTTTTTTCAATCATTGGGGCTAGTTTCTTATTTTTTTTCTTTTACTATAATTTTGACTGGCATTAATATTATTAGAAATAAAGAATTTTTTTTAATTATTGAAAATATATTCTTTGCGACAATTTATTGTATCCTTGGCACTCTGTTTCTTGCACATTATTATTCAACTGCTTTTACATTTTATATAAATGGAAATGGAGGCTTTGTAGGAAATTATTTAGATCAAACATTTTTAAAATCTCTAATTTTGACTAATGAAATAATTTTTTATTATGTTTTGATTATTTTAAATATTTTATTATTTTTAGTTAGTATCAACTTCCACCCTATTAAATTTTATACCACAATAAAAAAAATCTCTAAAAGTTTTAGCAAAAAAGAAAAGAGAAACTATACTGATAAAAGTGAAGTAATAAGTGAATACATTCCTCAAGAAGAAATTAAAAATCTTATTCAAGAAGATTTACCTTTTATAAAAGCTGAAACCAAAAATAATAATAATTTAATCAAATTTAAGTTACCAAGTCTAAATTTATTAAAAATTCCAACAAATAACGAAAAAAAAAACATCAAGAAAACCGATGCTCATAACCCTGAATTTTTAGAAAAAATTCTACTAGACTTTGGTGTTGACGGTAACATTAAAAAGATTAGCCATGGACCTGTAGTTACATTAAACGAATTTGAACCAGCAGCAGGTGTCAAAGTTTCTAAAATAATTAATTTATCAGATGATATAGCAAGGAATACTAGTTCTGAATCTGCTAGAATTGCAACTATACCAGGAAGCAACACGGTTGGTATTGAGCTACCAAACAACACTAGAGAAAATGTTTATTTGAGTGAAATTTTAGATAACTCTGATTTTAAAAAAAGAGAAATAAAGTTACCGATCGCTTTAGGAAAAAGTATTTCTGGTGCGCCGATAGTTGGAGATTTGTCATCAATGCCTCATCTACTTATTGCTGGCACAACCGGATCAGGTAAATCTGTATGTATAAATACCATAATTCTTTCACTTCTTTATAGGCACACATCTGAAATATGTAAATTTATCTTGATTGATCCAAAAATGCTTGAACTTTCAACGTATGAAGGAATTCCCCATTTATTATGTCCTGTAATAACTGAGGCTAAAAAAGCAGCATCAGTGCTTGGTTGGGTAGTTAAAGAAATGGAAAACAGATATAAGCTGATGACCAAAGAAGGAGTCAGGAACATTGATGGATATAACGCTAAACACAAGCTTCCTATGCCATACATAATTGTTGTAGTTGATGAAATGTCAGATTTAATGCTAGTAGCAGGTAAAGAAATTGAAAATTATATTCAAAAATTATCACAAATGGCCAGAGCTGCTGGTATTCACATAATTATGGCGACTCAAAGACCTAGTGTAGACGTGATTACAGGAACTATTAAAGCAAATTTTCCAACAAGAATATCTTTTCAAGTGACTTCTAAAATTGATAGTAGAACAATTTTAGGTGAGCAAGGAGCTGAACAATTACTGGGAAAAGGAGATATGCTATATATGTCTTCAGCAAATCGTATAGTAAGAATTCATGCTCCTTTTGTATCAGATAGTGAAATTGAAAAAATAAATAATTTTTTAAGGTCACAAGCAGAACCAGATTATGTTGATGAAATTTTAAACTTTGCTGATGAGAGAGAAATCGGTGATAGTCAAAGTCAAGGTGAAAGAGATGAACTATATCAACAAGCTTTAGAAATTATAAGATCAGAAGGGAAAGCTTCCACTTCTTTTTTACAAAGAAAACTACAAATTGGTTACAATAGAGCTGCAAGAATTATTGATATGATGGAGTCGGATGGAATTGTAAGTAAAGCTAATCATGTTGGTAAAAGAGACGTTCTCTGATGTTAAGATTTTTTTTGATAATAACCTTCTTTTTTTTAACACATAATTCAAATGCTGATGTTAAAAAAAAAATTATACGAAATCTTAAAAATACTAATAATTTAGATTTTAAATTTGAACAAAATGTTAATGGTAAAATAGAGAATGGTAATTGTACGATAGAATATCCAAAAAAAATATTTTGTGAATATGCAAGGAGTAACAATAAAATTTTAGTTTCAAATGGAAAATCTTTAGTTGTTAAAACTATTACTAGCTATTATCGTTATCCTTTGGAAAAAACCCCTTTAAATATTATTTTAGATAAAAATATACTAATCAATAAAATTAAATCTTTAAAAGAAAGAACAATCGATAATAATCTTATTAATTTTACAATCTTAGAAAATAATAACGAAATAAATATATTTTTTGACAAACAAACGTATGATTTGATTGGTTGGCAAAACACTGATATGTATCAAAATTTTAATATTACATTCCTTTCATCCATTAGAAAAAATAGGGTGCTATCTAAGAACTTGTTTAATATACCTGCTCAAAATTAAATATTAAATATTTCAGTTTTAAATATTTTCATACCTCTTGAAATATAATTACTTAAAGCATTTTTATGATCTAAAGAACAAGTATGTACCCAAACTCTCTTGGTATTATTTATAAAGGATTTTTTAATGGCTTCTGACAATAAAAAGGATCCTAATTTTTTATTTTGATATTCTTCTAAAATTCCAAAGTATGCAATTTCTGTTTCACTATTTTCCGGATGAAAAATTAATTCAAAAAATCCGACTAAATCATCCTTATTTTTTAATACATACGAATTAATATTTTTAGAGGAAACATAATTAATCCATTTTTCTTCTGACCAAGTAAGTCTATCTACCCACTTGTGTTTTTTACCAATATTTTTATAAAAAAATTTATTTAATTGAAAATTAATTGGATTTATTAAACTTAAAGAATAATCTTCAGATGGTTTGTTTCCCTCGATTAGATCTTGAAGTGAATTAATTTCTAAGTAATTTCTTTTAACTTCTTCTGTCACTCCACCATTTTCCCAACTCGTTCTCCTCCAAATAAATGAAAATGTAAATGAGGCACTTCTTGACCGCCGTGATCACTGATGTTTGCTAAAGCTCTATAGCCCTTGCCTACTTCTGTTGAAATACCAAGCTTTTTAGCAACTATATTAATACCTTTTAACAAACCAACCATTTCCTCAGAGGAAGCATTTAAACTAAAATCATCTAAGTCAACATATTTTCCCTTGGGAATAATTAATGCATGAATTTTTTTTTGAGGATTAATGTCATGAAATGACAAAACAAAATTGTCCTCATAAATTTTATTACAAGGTATTTCTCCACGTAAAATCTTTGCAAAGATATTTTGATCGTCGTAAGCCATTTAAATTTTTTCAAGCACAGACTTAACTGTATCGCCCATCACTGATGGATTTTTGGAAATAGTAACTCCACACTCTTTTAATATTTCAACTTTTTCTATTGCACTTTCGCCATAAGCTGAAACAATTGCTCCTGCGTGACCCATTACTCTTCCCTTTGGTGCTGTAAGTCCTGCGATGTACCCAATTACTGGTTTTTTCATATTTTCTTTTGCAAATTCACCTGCTGCTACTTCTTGAGGACCTCCAATTTCACCTATCATTAAAATTGCATCAGTTTCATCATCTGTCTCAAATTTTTCAATTATATCCCTAAATGAACTTCCATTAATTGGATCTCCACCTATTCCAACACTTGTAGAAATTCCAATACCTAAATTTTTCATTTGTTCTGCTGCTTCATAACCTAGGGTACCAGATCTGCTTATAATTCCAACTCTACCTTCTTTATAAATATGACCTGGCATAATTCCTAACATTGATTTACCAGGGCTAATGATACCTGCACAATTTGGTCCTACAAGTGTCATTTTTTCATTTCTAGAATACCTTCTCATGTATCTTTTAATTCTAATCATGTCATGTGATGGAATACCATCAACTATAGCTACACAAGTTTTTATACCCGCATCTGCTGCTTCCATTGCAGAGTCTGCCGCAAAAGCTGGTGGCACAAATAATATTGATGCTGTCGCACCAGTGTGTTTAACAGCATCTTTAACAGTGTTAAAGACAGGCCTGTCTAAATGTTTTTGCCCGCCTTTTCCTGGTGTGACACCACCAACAACATTTGATCCATATTTTATCATTTCTTCTGCATGGAAAGTTCCCATCTTTCCAGTGAAACCTTGAATTAAAATTTTTGTATCTTTTTCAATTATAACTGCCATTTTTTATTTTAATGCTGCCACTGCCTTATTTGCAGCATCCTCTAATGTATTTGCCTCAATATAATTTAATTTACTATCTCTTAAGATTTTGTTTCCTTTTTCTACATTTGTACCGGCTAATCTAATTACTAGTGGAACCTTAATTTCTATTTTTTCTAATGCCTGAACTATTCCTTCCGCAACCCAATCACATCTATTTATTCCAGCGAAAATATTTACTAAAATCACTTTCACCTTTTTATCCATGGTAATAAGCCTAAAAGCTTTTACAATTTTTTCAGGAGTTGCTCCTCCACCTACATCAAGGAAATTGGCTGGTTCTCCTCCAGCTAATTTAATCATATCCATTGATGCCATTGCTAATCCGGCTCCATTAATAATATTTCCAATATTTCCCTCTAAACTTACATAATTAAGTCCTCTATCAGATGCGTAAACCTCTTTCTCATCTTCCTGGGTTTTGTCTCTTAATTCGGAAACTTTATCTCTTCTAAACATCGCATTATTGTCAAAACTCATTTTGCAATCTAGTGCTAATATCTGTTTTTGTTTTGAAATTACTAACGGGTTAACTTCAACCATTGTAGCATCTAACTCGCTAAAAGCTTTAGCGCATCCCATAATAGTTTCTGAGGCTCTTCTAATTAATTCGGGTTCAATACCTAATCCAAATGCTAGTTCTCTTGCTTGAAAACTTTGAATTCCAACTGCAACTTCAATTTTAGATCGAATAATGGAATCTGGCTTTTCTTTAGCAATTTCTTCAACACTCATTCCTCCCTCTGTTGAGGCTACGACCATTATACTTTCCGATGCTCTATCAAAAACTAATCCTAGATATAATTCTTTTTCTATATCTGTTGCTTCTTCAATATAAATTCTATTTACTATTTTTCCTTCAGGACCTGTTTGATTGGTAACTAGTTTTTTACCTAAAAGTTTATCTGTTGCTTGAGCAACTTCTAAAGGAGAGTTACAAACAATTACTCCCCCCGCTTTACCTCTGGCACCTGAGTGTATTTGTGCTTTAACAACCCATTTTGATCCACCTATTTCTCTGGCTTTATTTTCTGCAGTTTCGGGACTATAAACAATTCCACCTCTTGGAATTGTAACTCCAAAACTTTGTAAAATTTCTTTAGCTTGATACTCGTGAATATCCATAATTATTTACTATTGATTAATTTATCTATATTTACAATATTTTCTGCCATTCTGGATGATGCAGCATCGATCATTCTTCCATCAAGTTGTGCAGCTCCTTTTCCTTCTTTAGCAGCCTTATCAAGTTCTTCTAAAATTCTTTTTGCTTTATTAACCTCCGCCTCTGGTGGAGAAAAAACATTATTAGCTAGCTCTATTTGTGAAGGGTGTATCGCCCACTTACCTTCTATACCAATTGCAGCCCCTCTTTTCGCTGCAGCAATGTAAGCATCTGGGTCGTTAAAATCTCCGAAAGGTCCATCTATTGCTCTCAAACCATAAGCTCTACAAGTCATAACCAGTTGTGATAAACCATGATGCCATTGATCACCAGGATAGTCAGGATTTAAACCTCCTATAACAACGGTTCTTGCTCTTAAACTTGCTGCATAATCTGCAACACCAAAATGCAAAGCTTCGAGTCTCTCACTTGATTTTGCAATTTCTTTTATATTAGACATACCTAATGCAGTTTCAATTAAACATTCAATTCCAATTTTATTTTTTAATTTTTTATTTGTTTCAATTTGCGTCAATAAACAATCGACCATATAAACGTCACTAGCTGTCCCTGCTTTAGGAACTAAAATAGTATCTACATTTTCGCCTGCTTGTTCTACTATTTCAACTAAATCACTATACATATAATGTGTATCAAGACTGTTTATTCTTACTGAAATTGTTTTACCTTTTTCTTTCCATTTAATTTCATTCAGAGCTTTAATAACGTTTGCTCTAGCTGTTATTTTATCGTTAGGAGAAACTGCATCCTCTAAGTCTAAAAAAATATAATCTGCTGCAGAATTTAAAGCCTTTTCAAACATTTGAGGAGAAGAACCTGGAACTGCTAATTCACTTCTTTGCAATCTTGATCTTGCTGGTTTGTAGAATTTATGGCTCATTTAGAAAAAAAGTATATCGCTTCTTAAAAGGAAAATTACTTATAGAATTTATAAGTATTTTATAAAAGTATTATTTTTTTCTAGAGGATAGTTCTTCCATTATATCCTCAATTTTTATGCCATTAGCCTCAAGGTACATCATCAGGTGGTAAAGAACATCTGCAGCTTCATGTATCTTATTTGAGTTTTCCTCCACCGCTTCTATTAGTTCATTTACTTCCTCAAGCACTTTTTCCTTAGCTAAATTTTTATCTTCTAAAAGTTTGTTTGTATAAGAACCTTCGATAGGATTATTTTTTCTTTCTCTTGCAAGTGAAATAAGTTCTTCTAAAATTTTTAGCATGTTAAATTCTAACAGGTATATCTTTTGAAGCCAAATATTGTTTGGCTTCTTTTACTGAGTAAGTTCCATAATGAAAAATTGATGCAGCTAAAACTGCACTCGCACCAGATTTAATTCCTTCAGCTAAATGGTCTAATGTTCCAACGCCACCGGATGCAATAACTGGTATATTCACACTAGATGAAATTATTTTCATTAATTCAATATCATACCCTGATTGAGTTCCATCTTTATCCATTGAAGTCACAAGTAATTCACCTGCTCCACAGTTCTCCATTTTTAAAGCAAACTCTATAGCATTAATCCCTGTTGAGTTCCTTCCACCATGAGTGAAAATCTCCCATTTATCTCCACTTTTTTTAGCATCTATCGCTACCACAATACATTGTGACCCAAATTTTTTAGAACTTTCCGCTACCACCTCTGGACTTTGAACAGCAGCAGTATTGATTGATACTTTATCTGCACCACAATTTAGTAATTTATTAATATCTTCAACACTTCTAACACCTCCTCCTACAGTTAATGGAACAAAGCAATTCTTAGATGTTCTTTCCACAACATGGTAAATAGTTTTTCTATTTTCATTTGAAGCAGTAATATCTAAAAAACAAATTTCATCAGCACCACCATCAGAATAAATTTTAGCTTGCTCAACAGGATCACCAGCATCTTTCAAATCAACAAAGTTAATACCTTTAACTACACGACCATTTTTAACGTCTAAACAGGGTATTATTCTATTTTTAAGCATCTAGTTCCTTAACAAGTTCATCTAATTTAATATCACCATCAAAGATAGCTTTCCCCACTATTATACCCTCAATGTTATTATTATTTAATTCTTTAGCTTTTTTAATGTCCTCAATTGAAGAAACTCCGCCAGATATAATTACTGGGCAATTAGAAATATCTGCAACCTTTGCTGTCTCTTCAAAATTAGGACTTTGCTTCATTCCATCTCTATTAATGTCAGTATAAATCAATCTACTTGCACCATAATCATTCACTTCTTTCAAGTAATCTAAAGTTAGTTTATTAGAATTTTCCTTCCAACCTGAAACCGACAAATACCCATCTTTAGCATCTAGCCCTAGAGCAATTTTATTTGGAAATTTTTCACAAGCTTCTTTTAAAAAAATTTTATCTTTTATTGCGGCACTACCCAAAATAACTTTTTCAACACCAGCATCAGTATATTTCTGAATACTTTCTAAGTTTCTGATACCTCCACCAATTTCAATTTTAAGATCAAATTTAGTAACTATTTCTTGAATAATATCCAAACTAACTGTTTCTCCAGTTAAAGCTCCATCTAAATCAACTATATGTAAGTTTTTAAAACCATGATCTTTATATTTTTCAGCTTGTTCAACTGGAGATATTGCATATTCAGTTTTGTTATGAAAGTCTCCTTTGACTAACCTCACACACTTTTTATCTTTAATATCTATTGCTGGAAATATTTTCATTTATAAACTTATAAAATTATCGATTATTTTAAGTCCAGTTTTATCACTCTTTTCAGGGTGAAATTGGGTTCCAAAGATATTTTCCTTTTCAACAGAGCAAACAATATTTGATGAATAATCTGTTGTTGCTAAAATAACATTTTTATCTTCTGGAACAAATTCATAACTATGTACAAAATACATATGAGAATAATTTTCTATATCTTTAAAAATTTTACTGTCTTTAACAATGCTAATTTCATTCCAACCAATGTGAGGGAGTTTATATTTTCCGTTTTGGTTATCTATTTTTGATACTTTTCCAGAAATCCAACCAAGACCCTTAGTTTCTGTTTCTTCAAAACCGACATCAGCAAACATTTGTAATCCTACACAAATTCCAAGAAGAGGTTTTTTGTTATTAATTGCAAACTCATTTAAGGTATCTACCAAACCACTGATGTTATTAAGTGCATCAACACAACTCTTAAACGAACCCTGCCCTGGTAAAACAACTTTGTCGGAAGATTCAATCCTATTTAAATCTGAAGTTACTTCTATATTTACTTTATCTTTAGCAACTTCCTTAAAGGAGTTTATTACAGAGCTTATATTGCCCGAATTATAATCAACAATTGTGACGTTCATTAAACTTATAATGAGCCTTTAGTGGATGGGATACTCTTCTTATTTCTTGGATCCATCTCTAATGCAGCTCTCAATGATCTTGCTAAAGCTTTGTAACAAGACTCAATTATGTGGTGGCTATTATCACCGTAAATATTTTCAACGTGCATTGTAATACCAGAAGATTGAGAAAATGCTTGAAACCATTCTTTAAATAGTTCTGTGTCCATCTCTCCAAGTTTCTCAACTTTTAATTTTACTTTCCAGATCAAATAAGGTCTGTTTGAAACATCTATTGCAACTCTAGTTAAAGTTTCATCCATTGGAATAACTGTGTGCGCATATCTTTTTATTCCTACAAATTTTTTAGCCGCTTTTTTTAAAGCTTCGCCAATAGCAATCCCTGTATCCTCGGTTGTGTGGTGAAGATCTATATGAGTATCTCCTTTTGCTTTTACTTTTAGATCCATTAAAGAGTGCTTTGATAACTGCTCAAGCATGTGATCTAAAAAACCTATACCAGTGTCAATTTGGTACTTACCTTTACCATCAATGTTTACTTCAACATTAATGCTAGTCTCTTTTGTTTTTCGAGATACTTTTCCTTTTCTAGCCATATATTTTTAATGGTATACATACATAATCCCACTATATCAATATCAGTCTGAACACTTGAAGTATCAAAAATAATTACCATTTATTAGTAATGACAACAATTGTACTAGTTAGAAAAAATAACGAAGTAGTAGTTGCTGGTGATGGACAGGTCAGTATGGGAAATACTGTTGTTAAAAGCACAGCTTCAAAAGTCAGAAAGATTGAAAAAAGAGATGTAGTAGCTGGGTTTGCAGGATCAACTGCTGATGCACTAACTTTATTTGAAAGATTAGAGGGTAAATTGGAAAAACATGCAGGAAATTTATCTAGAGCTGCTGTGGAGTTAGCTAAAGATTGGAGAACAGATAAATATTTAAGAAGACTAGAGGCACTAATGGCTGTCGGTGATAAAAACAATAGCTATATTATTTCTGGTACTGGTGATGTCCTTGAGCCTGAAGGAGATGTAATTGGGATTGGTTCTGGTGGTAATTATGCACTTGCTGCAGGAAAAGTTTTAATGGAAGGTAATATGTCTGCAGAGGAAGTTGCTAAAAAAGCAATTAAAGTTGCTGCTGATATATGTGTTTTCACAAACGATAACGTTAAAATTGAGAAAATATAATGGATAAATCAAACGTAACACAATTACATCCTACAGATAAAAATACAAACGAAGAAGCTTCATTAGTTAGCTCCTTATCTCCAAGAGAAATAGTTTCAGAATTAGATAGATTTGTGGTTGGACAAAATAAAGCTAAAAGAGCAGTTGCTGTTGCATTAAGAAACAGATGGAGACGTCAAGCTCTTAAAGGTGAAATGAAAAATGAAGTTTTACCAAAAAATATTTTAATGATTGGGCCAACTGGTGTTGGAAAAACTGAAATTTCACGAAGATTATCTAAATTAGCAGAGGCTCCTTTTGTTAAAGTTGAAGCTACAAGATTTACTGAAGTTGGATATGTAGGAAGAGATGTAGAACAAATAGTAAGAGATCTAATCGAGATTGCTATCTCCATGGAAAAAGTAAAAAAAAGAAAGGAAGTTTTTGCTCAGGCTCAAAAAGCAGCCGAAGAAAAAGTTTTAGATGCTTTGGTTGGAAAAAAAGCAAGTCTGGCAACAAGGGAAAGTTTTAGAAAAAGATTAAGAAATGGTGATTTAGATGACAATGAAATAGAAATTGCTGTAAGCGATACTGGTTCAGGTGGTGCCTCATTTGAGATTCCTGGTATGCCTGGAGCAAATGTTGGCATGATTAACATCGGTGAAATGATTGGCAAATCAATGGGTAATAAAGAAAAGAAAAAGAAAATGTCAGTAAAAGAATCTCATGAGATTTTAATCAATGACGAGTCAGATAAATTAATTGAACAAGATAAAATTATTAAAGCAGCAAAACTTTCAACAGAAAATAATGGAATAGTTTTTCTAGATGAAATTGACAAGATTTCTGCAAGAACAGATAGAGTTGGAGGAGATGTTTCAAGAGAAGGTGTTCAAAGAGATTTATTACCTTTAATTGAAGGAACAACTGTTAATACAAAGCACGGTCCAATAAAAACAGATCATATTTTATTTATCGCATCTGGAGCCTTTCAGCTTGCAAAGCCATCTGATCTACTTCCTGAATTGCAAGGAAGACTTCCTATAAGAGTTGAATTAGAGGCTTTAACTAGTGATGATTTTAAAAGAATTCTAAGAGAACCCGACTTTAGTTTAATTAAACAATACGTTGCGCTTTTAAAAACTGAAAATGTTGATCTTGAATTTTCTGATGATGGTATTGATGCGATTGCAAATATTGCATCTGAAGTAAATACCACTGTTGAAAATATTGGTGCCAGAAGATTGCACACAATAATTGAAAAAATTTTAGATGAAATAAGTTTTACTGCAACTGATCGAGCTGGTGAAAAAATTGTTATTAATAAAGAATATATTAATAAAAACCTAGATACTCTTGTTAAAGATACAGATCTATCAAAATTTATTTTATAGATTTATTTTTTTTTAAATAAATATAAAAAGCTCCACCGCCACCATCTTCTAATTTAGCATTAGTTATTTCAATAATTTTACTCATTAAATCATGATTATTTGAAATAAATTCAGGAACTGAATATTTTAAAATTCCAAGATCCTTTGAGACATATGGGTCTTTCTCATTTTCAGAATGAAGTCCTTTTCCAGTAACAACAATTAGTTTGTTAACATTCTCTAAGAAAGCCTTGTTTATAAAATCCTCTACAGCCTTATTGGCTCCATCCAATGTATAACCATGCAAATCTATCAACTTTGTTGAGTTATTTTTCTTTATTTGAAACTTTAAATCTTTGTTAGGTAATTTTTCTTTACTTTTAACAAAGTTCTCCCAATCTCTTTTATTTTTATTTGTAATTTCGTCGTTCAATTATGTTAAAATATTAACAAGCTGCCAATTTGGATTTGAAGAAGTAATATCTCTTGAAAAAACCCATGTATCATAAATCTTCTTAATTTTTTCTGGATCACCAGACACTATTTTTTTATCCTTATCTTTAATGCAAGTAATTACTTCTGCTATAAAATCTACAGTTACATTTAGAATTTTACCAATTTTTTTATGCTCCTTTATTGTGGCAGAATTTACACCGATAAATGTTATCTCAGCAAAGTGTCCTCTTGAACTTCTTTCTTTAAGTGCTTGATTAAACTGATTATAAATCTCATTATTTAAAAGTGATCTACTAGTAGTTATTTTGTTATCATTGTCACTAAAATCAGTAATAACTGTTTCATATGCGATCTTAGCTCCCTTTAAAAACTCCTCCTGAGCTTTATCATCAAATTTTTCATTAATTTTTTTTGTTTGTTCTTTACTAACTGTTTTTAGCACTTCTTTTAGCTGAGTAGGTGCTTTACCTTCGAAACCTGTTCTTTTGCCAAGTATTCCTCTCAGTCTCAAAAAAATAAACCCAGCGATCATCGCTAGTAAGATAATATCTATATACTCAAAACTATAACTCATGAATTTATAGTAATTACTCTGTTGATTAATTTCAACCAGCAATTTAGATTAAGGACAAATGAACTCAATTTTTTTGGCAATAATATTGGTTCCAATAATAGAAATTTACCTTTTAATTAAGATTGGTTCTCAAATAGGTGCCTTATCTACAATTTTATTAATTTTTACTACTGCGGTGGTAGGTGTCTATTACGCAAAATATGAGGGTCTAAATACTCTTAAATCAGGTTTCACCCAATTAAGCAAAAATGAAACACCTGCATACGAAGTGATATCAGGGGCAGCAATTGCATTTGCCGCTCTGTTGTTAATAATTCCAGGATTTGCAACTGACGTAATAGGTTTTTTGCTTATTTTTCCCTTAACCAGAAAATTTATATTTAATAAATTTTCAAAAAAATTTCCCCAAAAACAACAAGAAAGAAATAATTTTATTGATGGTGAATTTGAAGATATAGAAGATGATAATGACAAAAAAATATAATGTTTTAGGAAAATATATTAAAGATTTATCTAGTGAAACAAAAGATATTGAAACTTACTTATTTGTAAAAGAATATATTTCAAAATATCAGTTAAGTATTGATATAACTTCACGTCCATTGAAAAATAGACTTGTAGAAATAAATACTGCTTTAAAGTTTGAAGATAAAAGTCAAAATGAAAAAAAATCGCATTTTGAAATCGTCTTTGCAACAATAATTCAAACAAATGAGGAAATAAAAGAAAAAAAAGATATGGAAAAAATTATTCTTTGTGATGTGCAAATAGAGATATATCCTGACTTAGAAAAAGCCTTGCTCAATCTTCTTCACAATTCTGGTTATCCTAATATTAAATTTGATAAGAAAGTTGACTTTGAAAAACTTTATAACGAAAGAATAAATTAAAAAAAATTTTTTTTTAATTTATTTTTTAAATACTCTTCGTGATTTTGTAATTCTTTTAAATTTGGTTTCACAACTTTTTTATAATAAGATGTATTAATAATGTTGCTATTTAAAATATTTTCATTTTGAGTTTGAAAGTCTAAAGTTGGTTCTTTCTGATCTATTAAATTTATATAAACTTTAGCTAGTAAATTGCAGTCCAACAAGGCTGTATGGTTTTTTCTCTTGGAGTTATCTACTCCATATCTTTTACACAAAGCATCAAGATTTACTGAAGACCCAGGAAATTTTTCTCTTGCCAAAATAAGTGTATCAATTACTTCATTTTCTAATTTTTTTTTACCGATTAAAGAGAGCTCGTTATTAATGTGTGAGAGGTCAAATTCTGCATTATGAATAATTAATCTCTTATTTTTAATAAAATTTAAAAACTCCTCTCCAATTTCACTAAATTTTTTTTTATCTGACAAAAACTCATCTGTATATCCATGAATTGATAATGCTTTTTCTGATACTTTCCTTTCTGGATTTAAGTAACAATGAAATTTATTGTTAGTTGGAATTAAGTTGTTAAGCTCTACACAACCAATTTCAACAACTCTATGTCCATCTTTGACTGATATTCCTGTGGTTTCTGTATCTAAAACTATCTCTCTCATTTAAGAATTTTATTCAAAATTAATTTTATACTTTTTTTAATAGACTTTTTAGTAAAATCATTTTTGATAATAAAATCAGACTTATTTTTTTTATAATCAAGTGGAAGTTGAATATTTTTAAATTTTTTTAGGAGATTAATATCAAAACCTTTTCTTTTTTTTATTCTCTTTAAAATTTCTCTTTTTTTGGATTGAACAAAAATAAGTACATCTTTTTCATGATTAATTTTATTTTCCAAAAGCAAAGGGATGTCTAAGACAACCACTTTTTTTAACTTATTTTTTTTTAAAAATAATCTCATTTTTTTTTTAATTTGTGGATGAACAATTTTCACTATTTTTTTTAAATTTAAAGTATTTGATAGTATTGCTTTTGATATCTCCGCCTTTTTTATTGGATAAGAAAATATAAATTTTGGTAGTTCTTTTTTTAATTTTATAAAAATTTTTTTATTTTTTTTATATAATTTAGAAACTTCATCATCAGCATTAAACACCGGATATCCAAAGGCCTTGGCTACGAAACTTTTTCCAGATCCTATATCTCCTAAAATTCCAATTTTAATCATTGTCTAATATTTTAAGTGTCTCATCATTTATTTTAGGTTCTACTCCGTGCCATAATTTAAAAGCTTGTAAAGCCTGATAAACAAACATTAGTTTTCCATTTTCTGATTGATTTCCAAATTTTTCTCCTTCTTTTAAAAAACTAGTTTTATTTGGATTATAAATTACATCATAAAATAATTTATTATTTCCAATATCAGAAAAGTTTAAGTTTATAGACTCATTTTTTAAACCAAGGCTTGTAGCATTAATAATTACATCAAATTTTGGTAGATTTCCCCAATCTACAATACTTGAAATTTTAAATTGAGAGTTTAGATCTTCTGCTTTTTGCCTGGTCCTGTTTGAAATTGTTATCTCTGAAACATTCATCTTATTTAAAGCAAAAATTATTGAAGGAACTACTCCTCCAGCACCTAAAATAAAAATCTTTTTTCCCTCAATATTAAAATTTAAACTCTTAATTGCTTTTGTAAAACCATAAATATCTGTGTTGTGTCCTACTAGATTGTTATTAATTAAAATAATTGTATTTACTGATTTTGTTTTCTCTGCCTCTGGACTTAATTTATCTAAATAAGGAATTACTGCTTTTTTGAACGGAACTGTAACATTGATACCATGTATTTTTTTTTTCTTAAGAGAAGATATTATTAATTTAAGATCTTTTTTATCAATTTTTTTTTTATCATAATTGGCATCGATATTATTTTTCTTAAGCCAAAAATTATGAAGTTTGGGTGACAACGAATGATCAATAGGGTTTCCAATTACAAAATATTTTCTCATTGTAAAGAACTTATGTATTCCTTAATTTTTTTTACAGGTAAACCCATAATTGTATCTTCGTCTCCCTCTATACTTGAAAATAAATTTCTACCCTCTCCTTCTATTTGGTAAACGTTATACGCGTAAAGCGCCTCATCAGTTATTTTAGATAAATAATCTTTTAATTCATTATCAGAAAATTTTTTCATCGTCAGGGTGGCTTTATCAGTATAATTCCAAATCATTGATCCATTTTTTGATATGCAAACAGAACTTATTAAAAAATGTGAATTTCCATTAAGCTTCTTCAGTATTTTCATCGCATCTTCTCTATTTTTTGGCTTCGATATTAATTCACCATTCAAATCTATCACGCTATCCGCTCCCAATACTATTTTATCATTTTTTTTAATACTAACTTTGTTTGCCTTTAATTCAGCCAAATTTTTTGAAATTAATTCTGGACTAGCTTTTTCTCTTAGCAAGCTCAATTTAACAATATCTTCATCTACATTCGATGGTTCAACAGAGCTCTCTATATTATTATTATCTAATATTTTTTTTCTAACTTTACTTTTAGATGCAAGAATAATTTTACTTGGCATTATTTAAATATATTTCATGAATTTTAATAATGGATGCTGCAGTCTCCTCAACAGACTTTCTCGTTACATCAATTGATGGCCATTTATATTTTTGAAATGTCTTTTTGGCATTTTGTACCTCTTTTTTTATATTCTCTAAATTTGTATATTTAATGTTCTCTACTTCCCTTAAAGAATTCATTCTATTTTTTCTCAAATCAGCTAATCTTTCTGGTTCTGTACTTAAACCAACCACACAAGTCATTTGAGGATTTTTCTTAAGAGTTTCTGGCAGTGAATTTTCGTTAACTAGTGGGATATTTGAGGTTTTGAAGCCTTTGTTTGCCAGATAAATTGAGGTTGGTGTTTTGCTCGTTCTACTTACGCCTATGAGAATAATATCTGATTTGTCAATTTCATTTAATAGATTTCCATCGTCATGGTTCATTGTAAATTGGATTGCTTCAATTCTATCATAGTATTCCTCGTTCAACATGTGTTGGCCACTTGGCTCATGGGTTGCTTTTTGATTTAATATTTTCGAAAAATTTAAAATTAAATTTCCCAAAACACCAAAACATGGAATACTTTTATCTTCGCTAACATTTGCTAAATATTTAGCTAAGCTGTTGTCCACAATTGTATATAAAATTATTGAATTAGTGTTTTTTTTTGCGTCTTCTAAAATTTTTAGAATTTGATTTTCTGTCCTTGTAAAAGAATACGAGTGAACCTTGTATTCTATGTTTAGAAATTGTGCTTTAAGAGCCAAAAATATTCTATCTAGAGTTTCGCCAGTTGAGTCGGATATTAAATATATTTGATATGTATTTTTCATGAATAAATTGTTAATAAATTTGTATTATTTTAAATAAATATCACAATTCATAATTTCTAAAATAAAGCTTGTAAAACTAGGTTTTTATTAACAATAATAATAAATAAGATAAAACAATCCACAAAAAATCAATATTAGCTAAAAAGCTTCATTTTAAACAATTTTAGAAACCAAACATGTTGGTAAAATGTGAATATAATGTTTATAAAAAATAATCACCTTTATTCACAGGATATATTACAACTACAATAATTAATAATACTTAATTTATGAAACCGTTACATAAAATAATAATTGAAAAAGATACCTCGTTCAATCCTATATGGATAATGAGACAAGCAGGAAGGTATCTCCCAGAATTTAGAGAAATAAGAAAAAAAAATACTAATTTTATTGAACTGTGTTTAAATGAAAACTTATCATCAGAAATAACCTTACAACCTTTAAAAAGATTTAATTTAGACGCTGCAATAATATTTTCAGATATATTAATGTTACCATATGGATTAGGTCAAAATGTGAAGTTTGAAAAAGATTTTGGTCCAAAGTTAGGAAAATTAGATTTAAATGAAATTTTAAAGATTGATGAAAGTCATTTCGTAAAAAAAATTAATCGTGTGTATAATGCAATTAAAATAGTTAGCTCAAACCCAATTTTAGATAATAAAAATATGATTGGATTTGTCGGTGCTCCATGGACGTTACTAGTCTACATGATTAATCAGCAATCACCTAAAAAAAATTTAAAAAAAGATTTCTTTAATGATAAATTTTTAACAAACAAAATTTTACTAATTATTGAAAAATTTTTAAAAGTGCATATTAAAAATCAAATCCAAAGTGGAGCAAATATAATTCAAATCTTTGATAGTTGGGCGGGTCTAATCGATGAAAAAGAT
This sequence comes from uncultured Pelagibacteraceae bacterium, assembly GCA_902628305.1. GTDB lineage: Bacteria > Pseudomonadota > Alphaproteobacteria > Pelagibacterales > Pelagibacteraceae > Pelagibacter. Next base: position 40,298 of record CACOMK010000004.1, read on the forward strand.
TTACCAGAATATATCTATGTTCCAACTTTAAATTTAGTAAATTATGTTAAATCTTTAAATGTGCCGGTGATTTGTTTTCCGAGAGAAATAAAAAATTATAAAGAGTTTTGTGATTTTGTTAAACCTGACGTAATTAGTATTGATTATAATGTTAATCCAAAAAAGATTTTGAAAGAAATAAAAATACCTGTACAAGGTGGTTTAGACCCAAAAATTTTATTAAATGATAAGGAAACATTAAAAAAAGAAGCTACAAAATATCTCGATATTTTTAAAGATCATCCATATATATTTAACTTAGGACATGGGGTGTTGCCACAAACAGACCCTAACATGTTTGATTATCTGGTAAAAACAGTGAAAAATTATTAATATGAATCAGATTTACACACATCCAAAAAGAAAAACTAAAGTAGTCTTTGTGCAACTGGGATCTCCCTCTGAGCCAACTACCAAAGCTTTAAGAAAATATTTAAGAAAGTTTTTAGGAGACCCAAGAGTTATTGACATTAACCCATGGTTATGGAAAATAATTTTAAATTTTTTTGTATTACCCTTCAGACCAAGCAAATCTGCAAAACTTTATGCAAGAATTTGGGATGGCAAAAGTTTTCCTTTAATTACGAATACAAGAGATTTTACCAATAATGTTAGAGAAGAATTAAAAAAAATTGATCCTAATGGGTACGTAGAAGTAAACCACGCCTTTCTTTTGTCGCCTCCGTATGTAAATGAAGTTTATGATAGCTGGGAAGATGATTTAAAAAAAGGAATAGGTGCAACAAAATTGTTGGTAATACCTATGTTTCCTCAGTATTCTGAAAGTACAATAGCGTCAGGCATAGATGCGTTAGCAAAAGAATTATCTAAAAGAGTAAAGATCCCAACTTTTGAAGTTATCACAAATTTTCACAGAACACATGCTTTTATAGATAATTCTGTGGAACAAGTAGACTCCAAAATTAGTGAGTTACAAAATCAAGGAAAAAAAATTGACAATTTGGTAATCACTTTTCATGGCATGCAAAAAAGAAGAATTGTTAATAAAGGAGATGATTATTACCGACATTGCTACGAAACTTTTTGTCTTATAACAAATAATTTGAAGAATATAAGTCCCGAACAATGTATGATGAGTTTTCAAAGCCGTTTCGGGTCCGAGGAGTGGATAACTCCATACACCGAAGAGGTGGTTAAAAAATTAATTGAAGAAGGTAAAAAAGAAATAGCAATATATTCTCCAAGTTTTGTTGCTGATTGCTTGGAAACCACCGATGAATTAGGCCATGAACTTGTAAACGAAGCAAAAGATTGGGGAGGCAACATATATCCAATAGAATGTCTAAATACCAAAGAGGCTTGGTGCAAAGATTTTGCAAAATACACATTTACACAGGCAGAGGGTTCGGCACAAGATAAAGAGGACATAGAATATCAGTTAGACAATAAGTTTTATCAGAAAATGCCAAAACAAGAGATGAACAAACAATAAGATCATCTAAATATGTCAAGTTTTTTAATTATCTACTCAAGTACTGACGGTCATACCAAAATTATTTGCGAAAGAATAACAAATCATTTAAATGATAGAAATTTAGTAGAGCTTCTTCCTTTGAAAGACGCTAAAAAAATTGATCTATCTAATTTTGAAAAAATCATCATTGGCGCCAGTATAAGATATGGTAATCATGCAAAGGATCTTTATAATTTTATTAATTTAAATAAAGATATTTTGGAAAAAAAAAGTTGTGCATTTTTTTCAGTAAATGTTGTTGCAAGAAAACCAGAAAAAAATACACCTGAAACGAACCCTTATATAAGTAAATTTTTAAAAATCTCTAAATGGAAACCAAATAAAATAGAAGTGTTTGCTGGTAAGGTTGATTATCCTAATTATAAACTTTTTGATAAATATATAATCAAATTTATTATGTTCATTACTAATGGTCCGACAGATACTTCCCAATCATACGAATTTACAGACTGGTCAAAAGTTGATGATTTTTCTGAGGAGATAAAAAATAATTACTAAATAAGGTTAAAAAACCCCAATTTTAGTCATTTTTTTACTACCTTACTAACTGTCTTGTAATACTTAAAAGAGTATATATATTAAGTTAAATTGGTAAGTCCTTATCATAAAAAAAATCATGAATATTCAAGAATTAAAACTTAAAACATCTGAACAGCTTATTACCCAAGCAGAAGAACTTGGAATAGAGAATGCAAGCACTCTGAGAAAACAAGAAATACTTTTTGCTATTCTTAAAAAAGTTGCTGAAAAAGAGGAAATTACTGGTGTGGGTGTTTTGCAGTTATTGCAGGACGGTTTTGGATTCCTAAGAGCAATGGAATCGAATTATCTCCCAGGACCAGATGACATTTATGTAAGCCCAAGTCAGATTAGAAAATTTGGTTTAAGAACGGGAGATACTGTTGAAGGTCCGGTTAGAGCTCCAAAAGAAGGAGAGAGATATTTTGCATTATTACAAGTGAGTAAAATAAATTTTGAGGAACCGGAGAAAGCAAGACATAAGATTGCATTTGACAATTTGACACCGTTATATCCAGACAAACAATTAGTGATGGAAGTAGAAACAACTAAAGTTGAAAAGAAATCAGATCTTACTCCAAGACTAATTGACCTAGTAAGTCCAATTGGTAAAGGCCAAAGATCAATAATTATTTCTCCACCAAAAGCAGGTAAAACAATGATTTTACAAAGTATTGCAAATTCGATAGCAAAAAATTACCCTGAATGTTATTTGATGGTATTGCTTATTGATGAACGTCCAGAAGAAGTAACGGATATGCAAAGAACTGTAAAAGGTGAGGTAATCAGCTCTACTTTTGATGAACCTGCGCAAAGACATGTTGCTGTTGCTGAAATGGTTATAGAGAAGGCCAAGAGACTGACTGAACATAAAAAAGATGTAGTTATATTATTAGATTCTATAACGAGACTTGGAAGAGCATATAATGCAGTAATTCCAAGTTCTGGAAAAGTCTTAACCGGAGGAGTTGATGCAAACGCACTTCAGAGACCAAAAAGATTTTTTGGCGCAGCCAGAAATATTGAGGAAGGCGGTTCATTAACAATTATTTCTACAGCCCTAATAGATACAGGAAGTAGAATGGACGAAGTGATTTTTGAAGAATTTAAAGGAACAGGTAATAGCGAAACAGTTTTAGATAGAAAAATTGCTGATAAACGAATTTATCCTGCAATCGATATTACAAAATCAGGAACTAGAAGAGAGGAACTATTATTCGATAAAAATGACTTGCAAAAAATGAATGTATTAAGAAGAATTATTGCTCCCATGGGAACAATGGATGCCATTGAATTTATCAATTCTAAGTTAAAAGATACAAAAAATAATTCTGAATTTTTTAATTCTATGAATAAGCCATAATAAGATGGTTTTTTTTGAAAAAAATATGTGATGGAATTATTAGAAAAAATTCAAATTTTAAAAAATCACTTTAATGTTAAAAATTATAAAAAGGTTATTGATGGAGCAACAAAGTTATTAAGAAAAATTCCAAATAATGTTTATTTGCTTAATTTAACTGGTATGTCTTACCAAGGTTTGTCCCAGCACGATAATTCTATAAAGTTATTTAAAGAGGCTTTAAAATATGGTCCCAATAACACTGCGGTACTAAATAATTATGCTAATTCAGTTAAAGCGATAGGAAAACTTGAGCTCTCACAAGAGCTATACGAAAAAACAATAAAATTAGATCCTGGTTATGTAAATGCTTACAATAATTATGCTAATTTAAAAACACTGGTAAATGACTATCAGGGAGCCATAAAGCTGTATTCAAAAGCTTTAGAATTATTGAAATCTAAACAAAATTCACCAAAAAACAGCATTGTTGGTATTTTATTTTCTTTGGCTGTAGCTTATCAAAGTGAAAATAAAATAGAAGAAACAAAAAAAATTATTAAAGAGATTTTTTTAATTGATCCGTTTCATGTTGGTGCAAATAAATTAATAACCTCGATAAAAAAATATTCCAAAGATGATCAGGAGTCTATGGAACATATTAAGAAAATGGAAGAACTTAATAATAAAATTGATATTAAAGATTACGAGAATAAAGTTGATATATCTTATGCCCTTGGAAAGTCTTATGAGGATTTAAAAGAATTTAAAAAAGCTTTTTACCATTTAAATATTGCAAATGAATTAAAATTTAATGAAAAAGGATCAAATTTAGAGGCAGAAAAAAAAGCTATTAATAACATTATTAAAACATTCGAGGGTATTAATTTTAATATTCCAAACACACGGTCTTCAGTTAAGAAAATAATTTTTATTTTAGGAATGCCGCGATCAGGCACAACGTTAACAGAACAAATAATATCCTCTCACAATGAAGTTTACGGTGCTGGAGAATTAATTTATTTACAACAGGTTTTAAAAAAAAATTTTGTAAATGAATTTAAATATGACAAACAAAAAATAATTGAATATCAAAATTTAAACAAAAATATAATATTTGATGAATATCTTGAATATTTTAATTTATATAATTTTAAAGAAAAAATCATTACAGATAAAGCTCCGCAAAACTTTAGACTTATTGGGTTTATAAAATTATTTTTTCCAAACGCTAAAGTAATTCATTGTTTTAGAAATTCTAAAGATAATTGCTTATCATTATTTAAAAATAGTTTTGCATCAAACACAATGAATTGGACCAATAAAGCTGAAGATATTGCAGAATATTACAATTTATATATTAAAATAATGAATTTTTGGAAAAAAAAATTACCAAATTATATTTATGATGTTGAGTATGAAAAACTTGTAAATGAAAAGGAAGATCAGATTAAAAAAATTATCAATTTTTGTGGATTAGAATGGGATGAAAAATGTTTGAGACCACATATAAATAGTAAAACGCCTATAAAAACCGTTAGTATATCGCAGGCAAGACAGCCGATATACAAAACTTCACTAAATAGTAGTGATAATTATAATGAATATTTGGATAAAATGTATAGCATTTTAAATTAAAAATATTTTTTATAAATTTTTTAAATTCAAATTTAATTATGACTATTTTTGCTCTTTCAACAGGTCCAGGTACTTCTGGAATAGCTGTAGTAAGGATCTCAGGACCAGATACAGAAAAAATAATTAAATTATTAACATTGAAAAATTTGCCTAAGCCTCGAAAGGCAACTCTAAGAAAATTCAATAAAATCAATACTTCTGAGCTAATTGATGAGGGTATATTACTGTGGTTTCCTGGGCCTGAGAGCTATACAGGCGAGGATATGGCTGAAATTCATGTTCATGGCAGTAAAGCTGTCATAGAGTCCTTGCACTCTTCTATTATAAATATAGAAAATTGTAGATTAGCTGAACCAGGCGAATTCACAAAACTTGCATTTCTAAATGGTAAAATAAATTTATTAAAAGCTGAAAGTATTGCTGATTTGATTTCATCTGAAACTGAGATTCAAAGGCAACAAGCAATAAAAATCATGAATGGAAAATCAGCAGATCAATTTAATTTTCTTAGAGAAAAACTTTTAAAAATTTTATCTCATGTTGAAGCTAAAATTGACTTTCCAGATGAAGATTTGCCAAATAATATTTTAGATGAAATTAAAAATAGTTTAGATGAAGTTATTAACAATATAAAAAAAATTTTAAACGACCAGAAAGTTGGAGAAAGAATACGAGAAGGTTTTAAAATCGCCATACTTGGACCTACTAATGCTGGTAAATCTAGTTTGATTAATCATTTATCCAATAGAGATGTTGCAATTGTTTCAGAGATAGCTGGCACAACTCGAGACGTAATAGAAACTCATCTCAATATAGATGGTTATCCAGTAATAATATCTGATACAGCAGGAATAAGAGACTCGAAAGACGAGATAGAAAAGAAAGGCATTAAATTAACCTTAGATAGAGCAGAAGAGGCAGATTTAAAGCTTGTTGTAGTTGATGCAAAAAGCCCACATTTTACTGATGTTTTGAAGGGTTTATTAGATGAGAATGCTATTTTAGTTATAAATAAGTCTGACCTTTTAGAAAAAGATATTAATCCAGAAATTAAAAAAACAAATCATGTTTTAATCTCAATTAAAGAAAATAAAAATATAGAAGAATTAATATTAAAAATAAAAAATAATTTAAAAAATAAATTTTTTACAAGTGATGATATTTTAATTACAAGAGAGAGACACAGACAACATCTGCAACAGTGTTTGGATCATTTAAAAAATTTCAATCAAAAAAAAGAAATCGAAGATTTTGATAAAGCCGCAGAAGATTTAAGATTAGCTACTAGACATTTAGGTATGATTGTTGGAAAAGTCGATGTTGAGGAAATATTAGGTAGTATTTTCAACGATTTTTGTATCGGTAAATAATACACCTTTTTAGCAGGTTTTTTGCATTTTTTTGCTAAAAAACGTTGATAATACTAGCTTATTTACAAAAAAATAAGCCTATCTTGTAAATTATTTAATCGCCTATAAATTTGGTTTATGAAAAAAGATTTTTCGTTTGATGTAGTTGTAATTGGAGGTGGTCATGCTGGATGTGAAGCTGCTGCAGCTTCTGCTCGTCTTGGAGTGAACACTGCCCTATTTACTCATAAAGTAGAAACCATAGGTGAGATGTCTTGTAACCCGGCAATAGGAGGGCTAGGCAAAGGTCATTTGGTTAGAGAAATAGATGCCCTTGATGGTGTTATGGGAGATGTAGCAGACAAATCAGGTATACAATTTAGATTGTTAAATAGAAGTAGAGGCCCAGCAGTCAGAGGTCCAAGAACTCAATCTGATAGATCATTATATCGAAAATATATGCAAAAAAAATTGCTAAACTATTGTAATTTAAGCGTTTTTTCTGATCCTGTAATTAAGTTTATTTTTGACAAAAATTCGATAAGTGGATTTGAAACTAAAGAAGGTAAGAAAGTTCTATCTAATAAGATAATACTCACAACAGGCACTTTTTTAAATGGTTTGATACATATAGGTGATGAAAGAACTCCTGCTGGCAGATACGATGAAAAACCTTCTACAGGTTTAAGTGAGCAATTAGCTAAATATGATTTTAAAATTGGAAGATTGAAAACTGGAACACCACCAAGGTTAGATGCAAGGACAATTAATTTTGAAAACTTAGAAGAACAATTTGCGGATGACGATCCTTATTTTTTTTCATTCTTAACAAAAAAAAATTTAAACAAACAAGTGTCATGTCGTATGACATACACAAATGAAAAGGTTCATAAGATTATAGAAAAGAATTTATCTAGGAGTGCAATGTACTCAGGCAGTATAAAAGGAGTAGGACCAAGATATTGTCCATCTATAGAAGATAAGATAGTAAAATTTTCAGATAAAGCTCGCCACCAGATATTTTTAGAACCAGAGGGTCTAAATGATCACACAATTTACCCAAATGGCATCTCCACATCACTTCCTGCTGAGATTCAACAAGAAATATGTAATAATATCAACGGTTTAAATAATGTTGTTATACTTAGACCAGGATATGCAATAGAATATGACTATATAGATCCACGTGAACTATTCTTAACGCTTGAAACCAAGAAGATAAGTAACCTTTATCTTGCCGGTCAGATTAACGGAACAACAGGGTATGAGGAAGCTGCAGCACAAGGCCTAATAGCAGGAGTAAATGCTGCCTTGTCTGTTAAAAAATTAGAACCATTCATACTTGATAGGTCAGACGCCTACATTGGAGTAATGATAGATGATTTAGTGACTAAAGGAGTAGCCGAACCATACAGAATGTTTACATCAAGAGCAGAATATAGATTGAGTTTGAGATCTGATAATGCTGATCAAAGATTAACTGATAAGGGAATAGAGATTGGTTTAATAGGTGAGGTAAGAAAAGAAATATATTTGAATAAACATGAGCAAATTAAACTAATTAATATAAAAATGGGAAAATCAAAGATTTCACCATCTAAAGCTGAAAAATTTGGAATTAAAATAGCAAAAGACGGAATATTGAGATCCTCTAATGATGTTTTAACCCAAAAAGGTGTGAATATGAAAAAAATTAGAGAAATATGGCCTGATATCCCTTTTTTTAGCAATGAAATTGACGAGCAAGTGGAAATTAACGCTCATTACAGCGGGTATTTAAAGAAGCAAAAAGCTGATATTTTAGCATTTAAGAGGGATGAAAACCTAATTATTCCTGATAAAATCAATTATGATAGTCTTTCAGGTTTGTCTAATGAGGTAAAAGCAAAATTTAGAAAAATAAAGCCTAAAACAATGGGTCAAGCATTAAGAATTGACGGAATTACTCCAGCAGCTGTATATATTTTGTTGTCACATGTCAAAAGAAAGTCTATTAAGCATATAGCTTAATGGATCAGGAAATTTTAAATTTTTATTCTAGAATCAACCACTTAAATGTTTCACGTGAAACATTTTTGGACTTTGAAAACTATATATCGATGATTCTTGAAAAAAATAAAAAAATCAACATAATCAGTCAAAAAACAGCATCAAAACAGACCATAATTGACCGTCATATATTAGATTCTGCACAAATTATTGATTTTGTTGACTTAAATAGCAATACAACCACAGATATAGGTTCAGGAGGTGGCATGCCCGGGATAATAGTGGCAATTATGTTAAAAAATATGAAAAATACTATGAATGTACACCTTTATGAAAAAAGCTACCATAAAAGCCATTTTTTAAGAGAAGTTTCAGAAAAATTAAATTTAAATACAAAGATTTTTCAAAAAAATATTTTTGAAATAAAAAATTTAGAAACTGGAACGATAATGTCGAGAGCTTTCAAACCAATGCCAGTTGTTTTAGATTTGGTGTATAAAAATTTTTCAAAATATAAAAATTTAATTTTTTTTATGGGGAAAAATGGAAAAAAAATTTTTGAAAATTCAAAAAAAAAATGGGACTTAGATTATATAGAAAAAAAAAGTTTAACAAATGGAGACTCATTTTTAATAAATATTAAAAAATTTAAAAAAAAAAATTAAAAGGCTTGTAAAAAAAATAAATGCAAATTATTTCAGTCATAAATCAAAAGGGTGGGGTCGGAAAAACTACTACAGTGATAAATCTTGCGGCAGGGTTATCTCAAATAGATAAAAAAATTTTAGTTATTGACCTAGACCCACAAGGCAATGCCACCACAGGTCTGGGATTATCTAATATAGATAACTCAAGTGATACAATTTATGGGGTATTGAATGGTACTAGGGAAATCAATGAGGTAATTAAAAAAACACAGTTTGAAAATTTAGATATTATTACATCAAATGTAGATTTATCAGGCTTAGAGGTAGAGACGGCTGATGATAGAAACAGGGCCTTTATACTTAAGACTAAATTAGCCCTATATTTAAACAATTCTAGAGGACTATATGATTATATCTTGATCGACTGCCCACCCTCTTTGAGTTTATTGACCGTAATGGCTCTAGTGTGTTCCAACTCACTTTTGGTACCACTTCAGACTGAATTCTTTGCTTTAGAGGGTTTAACGCAACTAATGAAAACAATCGAAAGAATAAAAGTAAGTTTAAATCCAGATTTGAAAATCAGAGGCATACTGTTAACCATGTATGATAAAAGAAATAAGCTCTCATCACAAGTAGAGAAAGAAGCAAGGGATTATTTTAGTGAAAAAGTTTACTCAACTGTCATACCAAGGAATGTCAGATTATCAGAAGCACCCTCCCACGGTATGCCGGTATTGATCTATGACAAGTCATGTCCTGGTAGTAAATCTTACTTTAGTTTTACCAATGAATTTATGAATCAAGAATCAACAATCGGTAGTGCTGCGTAATGGATAAAATTAAAAAAGGGCTGGGTAGAGGATTGTCGTCATTGATTGGTGAGACAAAAATTGAACCTCAAAAAAATCACGTATCAATTAGTGATCTGGTTCCAAACAGGTATCAACCAAGAAAAATATTTGATGAAGCTAGTTTAGAAGATCTAACAAATTCAATCAAAGAAAGAGGAATGATTCAGCCTATAATCGTTAGAAAATCAAACGATGATAGATCAAAGTTTGAAATAATTGCTGGCGAGAGAAGATGGCTTGCAGCTCAAAAAGCTGGTTTGCATGTTGTGCCAGTTGTTATAACAGAAGCTGACGATTTAAAATCTTTAGAATTTGCAATCATTGAAAACGTACAGCGACACGATTTAAATCCACTTGAGGAAGCTCAGGGGTATAAAAAATTGATAGAAGATTTCTCATATGATCAAGAAAAAGTATCTAAATTTATTGGTAAAAGTAGAAGTCATATTACAAATTCTTTGAGACTTTTAAATCTACCCGATGATGTAGTAAAATTAATCGAAACTCAAAAATTAACCGCTGGTCATGCAAAAATTTTGGTTGGTCTTAATAATGCCAGTTTCGTTGCAGGTAAAATAATTGAGAAAAAACTTTCTGTTAGACAAGCAGAAAATTTTGTCAAAATTTTTAAAAATAAAAAACAAAAATTAAATAAATCTAAAGATACCAATATCATCGCTCTTGAATTATCCATCTCAAATAAAATTGGTTTGAATGTTGATATTAAAAATAATAAGAGAAATAAAGGTAAAATAGCATTTGAATACAAAGATTTAGATCAGCTAAACAAAATTATAGATGCAATTAAATCTAATTATTAGATTTTTTATAAGTTGATACTTCAATGATAAAATCTCTAATTAAATTAATTGAGTTGCTTAGATTTTTTTTAATTAAGAGTTCAATCTCAAATAATTTATATATAATTTTTCTAATATCTTGAGATTTCCATTTATTTAATTGCATCTTTGTAATTTCTTTGTCCTTCCAGAAAATTGGTGGTTTTGCAGAAGATATCGTGAGATCAATATTTTTATTTTTTTCAAACATCTCAGACAACGATAGAATTTTTTTTAACTTATTTAAAAATATTCTCGTTATCAAAATAGAATCTTCATTATTAAAGTTGTTTTCATTTAATATTTTTATAATTTTTTTTTTATTTTTTGTTAAACAATTATCTATCAGTTCTGAAATACTAAAATCTTCCACCAAATTAATTAATTTTAAAATATTATCTGAAGAAATTTTTTTCCCATTTTTAGAAAAAAATTTTATTTTTTCTAATTCGTTAAAAAGAGCCACTCTATCTCCACTCGTTTTATTAATTATTAAATTAACATTTTCTGGTGATATTGATATTTTTTGTTCCTTAAAAAAAGTTTCTGCTAATTTTGATAGAGTTTGTTCATTATCTGGATAAAAAGGAATACAGACATATTTTTTATTTTTTTCAAAATAATTTCTTAACTTTGACTTTTTTTCTAAATTATCCGAATTAAGAATAATTACTAGATCACTAATATCTTTCTCATTTAAACTTAAAATTATTTCAAGTATTTTATCTGTTGCTCTTTTAATGACTACAATTTTCTCACTTTCAAAAAGTGATTTTGAAACGAGATCCTCAATAAAGTTATTTGAGTTGTCTAATACAGTTTTTTCATCATAATTATATATTATATCCTTTGTATTTATAAGCTTTATGATTGTTTCTTTTTTTAAACCCTCGTTTTTTCCATATAATAAAATGAATTTATTTTTTTTTAAGTCTATTTTTTTTAATTCGAAATTTTTAATAATCATTTAGTAATTTAGGTTAATTAATATTTCCTCAATTATTCTCTCAATTAAATTATTCTCTATTTTAATTTGATATTCCTTAAATTTAAACTTGTTTTCATCAATTTCATAAGAGAATTCTTTGTTAATAGTTTTAGTTTTTAATATTTTTTTATTTTTATCTTTTATTAAAAAATTGACATTTACTATAGTTCTATACGATGTTACTTCACCTTTTGCATTTTTTGACGTTTCGATTATTTCTTTCTTACTTTCAATAAACAATTTATTTAAGTTTTTATCATCCTTATCTAAGATAAAGGGAATTTCTGAAAAAATTTTTTCATTGATTTTTTTGTTCCCAGTAAGCTTAACTTCATTTATCTTAAAAATGTCATTACTTTTTTCATTTTTATACAAGGGTTGATATCCACAAGATGTAATAAAAAATACTATGAGGATAATTAATTTCTGCATTATTTTATTATTAAGTTGATTATTCTATCTTGAATATAAATTGTTTTGAATATTTTTTTTCCTAATAGGTATTTATCTATTAATTTTTTTTCTTCTATAGTTTTTAACACTGTACTTTCATCTGAGCCTTTAGCTAAAGTAATGATTGATCTTTTTTTGCCATTTATTTGAATAACAATATTAGTTGATGTTTCTTGTAAATATTTATCTTCTACATTTGGCCATCGAACTTTATCTGAGGAGCCCATTTTTATTAAGCACTCACTTACAATATGAGGTATTACTGGAAGCATAGTAATTAAAATATTATTATAATTTTCTTTTAGATTTATATAGTTCTTATCCTCTTCAGCTAATTTACTAAAAAAAGTATATATTTCATGGAAAACAGCTATTATTATGTTGTATCTGAACTTTTCTAATGAAATGTTAATTTTGTTTATTGATTGATTGGCGAATACGTCTAACTGATTATTTCTATTTTTTTTATTTTTCTGAATTAAAGTATAAATTTTTTCATTCATAATCCAGAATTTTTGAATGAATTTATATGCAGATGTCATCCCGCTTTCTGACCATTGGACGTCTTTCTCTGGAGGGCTATCAGATAATATAAAGAGTCTTACTGCATCTGCTCCGTAAGCAGCTATCATTTTTCCTGGATCTATAGTATTTTTTTTTGATTTAGACATGGACTCTGACGGTCCAACTTTAACATATTCATTTGGATTATTTTTAACAAAGAAATTTTTATTATCACTAGAAATAACTTCCTCTGGGCTGAGCCAATTATTATTTTTATCTTTATATGTTTGGTGACACACCATTCCTTGAGTAAATAGACCTTTAAAAGGCTCTTTAAGATCAAAATTTTCATTTTTTAAATTTATAGCTCTTACAAAAAATCTAGAGTACAATAGATGCAATATTGCATGCTCAACACCTCCAATATATTGATCTACTGGTAACCAATATTTAATATCTTCACTATCAAATGGAATTTTTTGATTATTTGCTGAACAAAATCTTAAAAAATACCAAGAAGAATCAACAAAGGTGTCTAGGGTATCTGTCTCCCTAGTGCATTTTTTTCCATTAATAACTACAGATTTCCATTGAAGTTGATTATCTAGAGGATTACCATCGCTACTAAATTTATCTATTTCGGGAAGTGAAACTGGGAGTTGGTTTTCTGGAACTTTAACTGGTTCATTATTTTCATCATATGCAATTGGAATTGGACAACCCCAATATCTTTGTCTTGAAATTCCCCAGTCTTTTAATCTGTAGTTAATTTTTTTTTTACCGTAATTATTTTTTTCTATAAATTTTATTGCTTCGGATATTGATTGATCAGGAACTGACAAGTCATTTAAAAATTTTGAATTGATCATTATACCTGGACCGGTATGTGGTTCATTTTTAACTACATATTTATTATTTTCACCAAAAGGTTTTACTACTGTTTTAATTTCTAAATTATATTTTTTTGCAAAATCAAAATCTCTTTGATCATGAGCGGGACATCCAAATACTGCTCCAAATCCATAGTCCATTAGCACAAAATTTGCAAAATAAACTGGAACTTTGGAATTTTTATCAAAAGGATTAATCGCCAATAAGTCTGTTTTAAAACCGATTTTTTCAGCCTGTGCTATCGATTCCTCAGTGGTTCCAGTTTTTGAACATTTATCTTTAAATTTAAAAAAATTTTCATCATTCTCGTATAATTTTGAAAGCGGATGATCTACTGAAAGAGCTAAAAAAGTAAACCCAAATAATGTATCTGGTCGCGTTGTATAACATTTTATTGAATCAATTTGTTTGGAACCTTCTATTTTAAATTCAATTTCACATCCATAAGATTTTCCAATCCAGTTTTTTTGCATCGTTTTTACTTTATCAGGCCACTCATTTAGATTTTCTAAATCGTTTAATAATTCTTCTGAAAAATGTGAAATTTTAAAAAACCATTGATTTAATTTTTTTCGTTCAACTATAGCGCCTGATCTCCAGCCCTTACCATCTACTACCTGTTCATTAGCTAGAACAGTATTGTCAACAGGATCCCAATTTACATAACTTTCTTTACGATATACTAAACCTTTGTCATAAAGATCTAAAAAAAGTTTTTGTTGATGTTTGTAATATTCTGGAGAACATGTTGAAATTTCTTTATCCCAATCTAATGAAAATCCTAATTGCTTTAACTGATTTTTCATTATTTTGATATTTTCTTCTGTCCATTTCTTTGGACTCAAATTATTCTGCCTAGCAGCATTTTCTGCAGGCATTCCAAAAGAGTCCCAACCCATTGGATGTAGAACATTGTATCCTTGAAGTTTTTTATATCTCGCTAACACATCGCCTATTGTATAATTTCTGACGTGACCCATATGAATATTTCCAGATGGATAAGGGAACATTTCTAAACAATAAAACTTTTTTTTATTTTTTTTTGAAATTTTTTGTTCGTGACTATCCCATTTTTTTTGCCACTTAGCTTCAACTATTTTAAAGTTATATCTATCCACAAAATACTTTAAAGATTATTTCCTGTCTTGAGATGTGAGTATACTATCTAAATCTCTTTTTGGATTAGATTCAATCATTTCTTTTTTATATTTTGCCGCCCTTTTAAGTATAGCAACTTGTAATTCATTTTCTATTTTAAGATTACTTTTTGAAACTTTGCAGTTAATTAATTTTTCACACTCTTTACTAAAAACCGTAATTTTTAATGCGTCAGATCTAATTTCATTTGATAAAAATCTTATTGAAATTTTAATAGATTCATTAGTGTTACTTTGATCTGAATACCAATCTGTTATTATTAAGCCTCCTC
>CACOMK010000005.1 GCA_902628305.1 uncultured Pelagibacteraceae bacterium
CCTTCTAATAGTTACTGAATTGGAGTCAACTTCTTTTTTACCACAAATAAGCAAAAGCGGTATTTTTTCTAAAGAATGATCTCTTATTTTATAATTTAAATTATTATTTTTTAAGTCTACTGCAGAACTAATGCCCACATTTTTAATTTTTTTAGATACTTCAACTGCGTAATCATTAAATTCCTCTGAGATAGGTATTACCATTGTCTGCAAAGGAGACATCCAGAAAGGAAACTTACCTGCGTAGTTTTCGATTAGAATTCCTACAAATCTTTCCAAAGAACCAAATAATGCTCTATGTAACATAACAGGAACTTTTTTCGTTCCATCTTTGTCAATATATGATGCATCTAACCTTCCAGGTAAATTTAAATCAACCTGTAGTGTTCCACATTGCCAATCTCTACCAATTGCATCTCTCAAAACAAATTCAATTTTTGGACCATAAAATGCTCCCTCACCCTTATTAATACTATATTCTAAATTGGAAGCTTTAACTGCTTTAAGTAAAGAGGCCTCTGCTTTATCCCAAATTTCATCATCTCCAACTCTCACTTTAGGTCTATCCGCATATTTAAGAATTATATTTGAGAAGCCTAAATCTTTATAAATATCTAGAATTAAATTAGTTACCTCTAAACATTCACTTGTAATTTGATCTTCAGAGCAAAATATATGAGCATCATCTTGAGTAAAAGCTCTTACTCTTAATAATCCATGTAAGGCCCCAGATGGTTCATACCGATGTACTTTTCCAAATTCTGCAATACGCAAAGGAAGATCTCTATAGCTTTTTAAACCTTGATTAAATACCTGAATATGTCCAGGACAATTCATTGGTTTAATTGCAAATACTTTTTCATCTGGTGTTTCTGACGTATACATGTTTTCCCCATATTTTTCCCAATGTCCTGATTTTTCCCATAATTGTCTGTCTAATATTTCAGGTGTATTTACCTCTTTATAACCAGCTGCATCTTGTCTTTTTCTCATGTAGTTAATTAATTTCTGAAATAACGCCCATCCTTTTTCGTGCCAAAATACAGACCCCGGACTTTCTTCCCTAAAATGAAATAAGTCCATTTCTTTACCGAGTTTTCTATGATCTCTTTTTTCAGCTTCTTCAATTCTTTTCAAATAATCATCTAATTCTTTTTGATTGGACCAACTTGTTCCATAAATTCTTTGAAGCATTTCATTATTTGAGTCTCCTCTCCAATATGCCCCTGAAACTTTCATTAATTTAAATGCTTTACCAATTTTCCCAGAAGATACTAAATGTGGACCTCTGCATAAATCATGCCAAGTATCACCATGATGATAGACAGATAGTTCTTCATTTTCTGGAATACCTTTAATTATTTCAGCTTTATATTTTTCACCAATTTTTATGAAATGATTAATCGCTTTTTTTCTTTCCCAAACTTCTCTTCTCGTTTTCACATCTTTATCAATTATTTCTGACATTCTTTTTTCAATCTTTTTGAGATCATCTGTTGTGAATGCTTCCTTTCTAGCAAAATCATAAAAAAATCCATTCTCAATTACTGGTCCAATGGTTACTTGCGTACCAGGATATAATTCTTGTACAGCCATAGCCATTATGTGCGCTGTATCATGCCTTATAACTTCTAATCCTTCAGGATCTTTTGATGTAAAGATTTTAATAGAGCTATCTTTATTTATTTCAAAATATAAATCTTTGAGTTCACCATCCACACTCATTACAAGTGCTTCTTTAGCTAGTGATTTGCTAATTTTTTCAGCTACTTCCAGTCCAGTAACCTTATTAGAAAAATTAATATTGTTTCCGTCAGGTAAAGTAATTATCGGCATTTAATTTAATAATCTTTTATACTCTGAATAAGTAGAAAAGCACATTTTTTCAACATTAAATTTTTGGACTATGTTTTTTCTTCCTTCAATACCAATTGATTTTAACAGCGTTTCTTCTAAATAAAGAAGTTTCAAAATTTTTTTACTCAAAGACATAGCATTTCCTGCTTCATATAAAAAGCCTGTCTTTTCATCTATAATTGTTTCATTAGAACCACCAATGTTACTCGCAATAATCGGTGTTTCCATTGATTGCGCTTCAACAGCAACTCTGCCAAAAGCTTCGGGCTTCGTTGAAGCAGAAACTACAATATCTGACACCTTATAGGCCAAAGCCATGTCCTTACAGTGATCTATAAATCTAATTTGCTTTAACAACCTATATTGTTCTGAAAGTCTTATTAACTTTTTCTTATACAAATCTCTACCTTGATCACTACCAAGTATAACAGCATAAAATGCTTCATAACCTAATTCAATATTAACTAAATTAATTGCTTCAATAAAAACTTCTTGTCCTTTCCAAGATGTTAATCTACCTGGCAAAAGAATAATTTTTTTATTTTTTTCTATCTCCCATTTTTTTAATAAATTTTTTTCATCAGACTCAAATTTTGTTGTTGGATCAAAATAATCAATATTTATTCCTCTAAAGATAACTAATAATTTTTTTTTATCATTTAGATATTTAGAATAATTTTGTTTTATATGTGAAAATATATAATTAGAGCCTGCGATTATTAAATCAGATCTTGTCATAATGGAATTGTAAAATTTTTTTAAATTATTTTTAAAATCGTATGTCCCATGAAATGTTGTAACAAATTTTCTTCTAGTCAATTTCGTTGCAAATAAACATGACCAAGCCGGAGCTCTACTCCTTGCATGAACTACAGAGATATTATTAATTAAAATTATACCAATTAGAATTATAGCATTTATTAAAATTAATAATGGGTTTTTGCTATTTACTGGTAACCTAAATACTTTTACTTTTTTTTTATCTACAAATTTTAGTAATTCACCACCACTTGTAACTATAAAAGATTTACAGTTGTTTTCGTGTAAGTAATGAGCGATGTCAAAACAGCCTGTTTCAGCTCCTCCATAACCTAATTTTGGTATTACTTGTAAAACTTTTAAATTAGAAGACATTTGATATGATTATATATTAATAGGCAAAACTTATAAACGATTATGGCAAACTTCAAATTTCATAAAATATCGAATACAAAGAAAATCAGGCATATTGCTAAAATTTTCAAAAATAGTTCTTTTATAGTTTTTTTACACGGTTTTATGTCAGACCTTGAAGGGGAAAAACCAAATGCATTTTTAAAGTTTGCTAAGAAAAATAAAGTGAGTTTTTTAGCACTTGAATACTCCGGACATGGAAAATCTTCAGGTAAATTTATAAATGGAAATATTTCAAAATGGAGTAAAGAGACGTCTATTCTAATAAGAAAATATGTAAAAAAAAAAGACTTTATATTAATTGGTTCAAGTATGGGAGCATGGATTTCTATTAATCAATTTAAAATTTTTAAAAAACAAATTAAGGGATTTTTGGGAATAGGAGCTGCTCCTGAATTTTTAGAAAACTTAATGTGGAAAAAATTTACAAAAAAGATGAAAGACGAAACAAAAAGAAAAGGTATTTATCATTTAAAACACGGAAATTATGAATATCCAATTTCATTTCAGCTAATAAAAGATGGAAGGAAGAACAAAGTTTTGAATAAGAGAATTAATTCAAATATTAAAGTAACAATGATACACGGTGAAAAAGATGAGGTGGTTCCAGTTTCTTATTCAAAAAAAATTTTAAAATTATTTCCAAAGGCAAAAAAAAAATTAAATATTATAAAAAAAGGCGATCATAGCTTATCAAGTAAAAAAAGGTTAAAGGTAATTTTGAATGAGCTTAATTTATTAATTTAACTAACTTTTTTAACTTGTTTTTTTAATGTTATAGGATTTTTTAATTTATCTAACATTTCTTTTGGACATACTTGTACAAAATTGTTAATTTCTTCATCGAAACTTTCTATTAATTTTTTTGACAAATCTGATCCTGTCTCTTTGAGATGCTCATTGATTAATTTTTTTAAAAATTCTTTCCAATAATCTGTTTCTACATTTTGCCATACGACAGAGTCAGGGTTTACTTTTTTCTCAAATTGTTGTTTTTTGTCGTAAATAAATGCCATGCCTCCGGTCATTCCTGCTGCAAAGTTATCTCCCACATTTCCTAATATTACAACTGTTCCACCAGTCATGTACTCACAACCATTTGAGTCACAACCTTCTATAACTGTTGTTGCACCTGAGTTTCTTACTGCAAATCTGTCTCCCGCTAGACCCGCAGCAAAAAGTCTACCCGATGTGGCTCCATACAAAACAGTATTACCAATAATAGTATTATCATTTGAAATTAAATTGCTCTCATCTGATAATTTTATTGCTATAGTTGCACCTGACAGACCTTTTCCAACATAATCGTTAGCATCTCCTTTAAGCACTAACTTTAATCCTTTTGCAGTGAAAGCACCAAAAGATTGTCCTGCTGATCCTTTAAAATTTAAAGTTAAAAAATTTTCATCTAAAGTTTCATATCCATATTTTTTAAATAAGTGATGAGAAATTCTGGTTCCTACCGCTCTATTTGTATTTTTTATTGAATATTCTGTTTCAATTTTTTGTGAATTATCTAATGCTGTTTCAATCTCTGGCCAAATTTCTTGATCTAAAGTATCTGGGACCTTATTAATTTCTAAGCTTTCACAATATCTTTTATTATCTCCTGGGTCTGCTTGAACAAACAATGGGTTTAAGTCTAAGTCATCTAGATTAGGAGAAGCTTTATTAACCTGCATTAATAGATCAGTTCTACCAATTATTTCATTGAGTGACTTAAAACCAAGGTCTGCTAGTATTTCTCTGACTTCTGAGGCAATAAAAGTGAACAAGTTTACTACTTTGTCAGGTGTTCCAGTGAATTTTTCTCTTAATTTTTCGTCTTGAGTACACACTCCAACTGGACATGTATTTGAATGACATTGTCTAACCATTATACAACCCATTGCTACCAAAGCTGTTGTTGCAACTCCATACTCCTCTGCTCCCATCATTGCAGCAATCACAACATCTCTTCCAGTTTTAATTCCACCATCAGTTCGTAAAGTTACTTTATGTCTAAGATTATTTAATGTTAAGACTTGATTAGCCTCAGTAAGACCCATCTCCCAAGGTATTCCAACGTATTTAACACTTGTTTGTGGTGTAGCTCCAGTTCCTCCGTTATGGCCTGAAATTAATATTATGTCTGCTTCAGCTTTTGCTACCCCTGCTGCAATTGTTCCCACACCAGATGATGCAACTAATTTTACACCTATACGAGCTTTGGGATTTATTTGTTTTAAGTCATAAATTAATTGTGCCAAATCTTCTATTGAATAAATATCGTGATGAGGAGGTGGAGATATTAAAGTAACTCCAGGAGTTGAATGTCTTAATTTTGCAATTTCATCTGTTACCTTAAAACCAGGCAACTGACCCCCTTCTCCTGGTTTTGCTCCCTGAGCAATTTTTATTTCAATCTCATTACAATTATTTAGATAATTGATGGTTACTCCAAATCTTGCAGAAGCAATTTGTTTTACTCTTGAGTTTGCGCTATCTCCACTTTGCATCACTTTAAATCTTTGTTCATCTTCGCCACCTTCTCCACTACAAGAGGCTCCTTTTATTCTATTCATTCCTATTGCTAAAGTTTCATGAGCTTCTTTAGATAATGCACCATGGGACATGCTACCGCTTCCAAATCTTTTTAATATATTTTGAATTGGTTCAACTTCATTTAAATCTATAGAAGGACCTAATTTTTTTTTTCTAAAGTCAATTAAATCTCTTAAATTTATAGGAGGCAAATTATAAATACCTTCAGCATATTTTTTATATGCATCATATGAGTTTGACCCAACTGCGCTTTGTAGTAAATGAATTAATCTTCCTTGATATTGGTGAGTTTCACCGTTTTTTCTATATCTATAAATACCACCAATTGGAAGAACTGTTTCTGAACTTTCAAAAGCCTCTTTATGAATTTCTCTAATTTTTTTTTCTATTCCTGTTAATCCAATTCCAGAGATTTTTGATGTAACTCCCGGAAAATAATCATCAACTACAGTTCTGCTTAATCCAACAGTTTCAAAATTACAACCTCCTCTATAAGAACTTAAAACTGATATACCCATTTTTGACATTATTTTTAATAGTCCTGCATTAACAGACTTTATGTATCTCTCCACACAATCATCAAAACTAAATTGACCAAATAGCTTTTTTGAAAATCTTTGGTACAAACTATCAAAAGCCAAGTAAGGGTTAACAGTAGTAGCACCTACACCAATTAGTGTAGCGAATGAGTGTGTATCCATCGCCTCTCCTGATTGAACATTTATCGAAACGTAACCTCTTAGCTTTTTATTAATTAAAAAAGTGTTTATAGATCCAACACATAAAAGCATTGGTATAGGTAGTTTCTGAGCAGATATCTCTTTGTCACTAAGAATTAATTGAGTTACCCCCTGTCTTACAGCTATTTCGGCTTCCTTTTGAATTCTATCAATTGCTTCGGACAAACTTTCATCTTTTGAAAAGCTACAATCTATCATTACTGAATTTTTTCCAAAAAAATTAATAAATTTCTCAAATTGAGAATTGGACAAAATCGGACTATTAAGAACGTAAATATTTTCTTTTGTTAAAGTATCGAAATCTAAAATATTACCTAGGTTTCCAAAACGAGTTTTAAGACTCATAACTTTATTTTCTCTAAGCGAATCAATTGGTGGGTTTGTTACCTGGCTAAAGTTTTGTCTAAAAAAATGATAAAGTGGTCTGTATTTGTCTGATAATACTGCAAGTGGAGTATCATCACCCATTGAGCCAGTTGCCTCTTTTGCATCTTCAGCCATAGGGTGTAAAATTAGTTCTAAATCCTCTAAACTAATTCCAAAAGTATATTGTCTTCTTCTTAGGGCCTCACCCTCAAAAACATTTTTTTCATTAGAGATTGTTAATTTTTCATCTAGGTCAACAATTTGAGAATTGAAGTGTTTAAATTCTTTGGCTAAATAATCTTTTATTTGAGTATTTGAAAATACTTTACCTTTTTCGATTCTAACTCCTAAAATTTCACCTGGTCCCAATCTACCTTTCGATAAAATTTTCTTCTCATTCAATTCGATCATACCTGTCTCTGACCCAGCAAATAACATTTTGTCTTTTGTAATTGCGTACCTTAATGGTCTTAAACCATTTCTATCATTTGCAGCAATAACCCACTCATTATCAGTTGCAGCAATAGCAGCCGGCCCATCCCACGGTTCCATTGTACTATTTAGAAAATTAAATAATTGTTGATGATTTTTAGGTAGTGTCTTATTTTTTTTTGACCACGCGTCAGGTACCAACATTAATTTAGCTAATGGAGCTGGTTGTCCAGATTTGTTTAATAATTCAAAAACATTATCAAGTGCTGCCGAGTCAGAAACACCTTTTTGTATAACAGGTTTTAAATTTTCAATATTGTCGAACAATGGACTGCTCATTTCTTGTTCATGAACTTTCATCCAGTTTTTATTTCCTTTATATGTATTTATTTCACCGTTGTGAGCAATGGCCCTAAATGGTTGAGCTAGACTCCAACTAGGAGCTGTATTCGTTGAAAATCTTTGATGAAAAATAGCATATCTAGAAATAAATCTTTCATCTCTTAAATCTAAATAAAAATCTGAAATTGCCTCAGCAAGATATAAACCTTTGTATATGATTGACTTAGAGCTAATAGAACAAATATAAAAATTATTTAAAGATAATTGAAAAGCTTTTTTTTCAATTTTCTTTCTAGTCTCATAAATTTTTCTCTCTAGATCTTTTTCTAATAAATCTTGATCATTAGATTTAAATAAAACCTGAATAATTTCAGGCATTGTTTGAAGAGCTTTTTGTCCTAAAATTTTTGAATTTACAGGAACCTGTCTCCACCCATAAATACTAAAATTATTTTTGGTTAGTTCACTCTCAACAATTGTTTTGCAACTTTCTTGCGCTGAATAATCATTTCTTGGCAAAAATATCATACCAACACATATTTCAGCGTTATCATAATCATGTCCTGTAACCTGAATCTTCTCTATGAAAAAATCTTTAGGTATCTCAACATGGATTCCTGCTCCATCTCCAGTTTTACCATCTGCATCAACTGCACCTCTATGCCATACAGCCTTAAGTGCATTAATTCCATGTTCTACTATTTCACGAGATTTTTTACCCTCTGTAGAAACTATTACCCCAACACCACAGGCATCATGCTCCATTTCTTTTGAATAAACATGATTTTTTGTGAGTAATTTCAGGTTTTTATAATAATTTTTCATTAAGCTACTTTTGATTTTTTAATTTCCATTTCTTCTAAGTAAATTTTCATTGCTGCAGCGGCATCTCTACCATCTTTGATTGCCCAAACAACTAATGATGCTCCTCTTACAATATCACCAGCAGCAAATACTCCTTTTAAGTTTGTTTCCATTGTATCAAAGTCAGTTTTTATTGTACCCCACTTAGTTACTTGAAGTTCTTTAGCATCAAATAAATTTGGTAAATCTTCAGGATCAAAACCAAGTGCTTTAATGACCATGTCAGCTTTAACTTCATACTCAGAACCTTTTTTTACTTCAGGCTTTCTTCTCCCTGATTCATCTGGTTCACCTAATTGAATTTGATCAACAACTAAATTTTCAATTTTGTTTTTACCTTTAAATTCTTTTGGGCTTGATAACCAGATAAATTCAACACCCTCCTCTTCAGCATTAGCAACTTCTCTGGATGAACCAGGCATATTTTCTTTATCTCTTCTGTATAAACATTTTACTGATTTTGCTTTTTGTCTAATTGATGTTCTTACACAGTCCATTGCTGTATCGCCTCCCCCAATAACAACAATATCTTTACCTTCTGCATTTAAAATTCCTTTATCAAATAATTCTACTTTATCACCTAAACCTTTTTTATTTGATGCTGTTAAAAATTCCATTGCAGGAAAAATATTATCCAAATCATTTCCTGGTAATTCAACTTCTCTTGGTTTATAAACTCCAGTCGCTATAAGAATTGCATCATGTTTTTTTCTTAGTTGCTCTAAGGTTGCATCTTTACCAACTTCAAAATTTTGGATAAATTTAATACCTCCATCTTTTAAAAGTTTTGTCCTTCTTTCAACAACATGTTTTTCTAATTTAAAACTTGGTATTCCATAAATTAATAAACCCCCAGCACGATCGTATCTGTCATAAACAGTAATTTTATATCCATTTTTTCTTAATTGCTCTGCTGCTGCTAATCCAGCTGGCCCAGCTCCTATAATTCCGACACTTTGATCTTTCTCAAATTTTACTGATATTGGCTTAACCCAACCTTTAGCCCATGCGTTATCAGTTATGTATTTTTCCATTGAGCCAATTGTAACTGTGCCATGGCCTGATTGTTCAATGACACAATTTCCTTCACACAACCTGTCTTGTGGACATATTCTTCCGCATACTTCTGGCATATTGTTGGTGCTTTGGGATAATTCATAAGCTTCCTTTAATCTTCCCTCTGCAGTTAATTTAAGCCAGTCAGGAATATTATTACTTAAAGGGCAATGAACTTGACAAAATGGGACACCACATTGAGAGCACCTGCTTGACTGTTCTTGAGCTTTTCGGTTAATAAATTCGTCATAAATTTCTTTAAAGTCCTCTTTACGAGTTTCAACACCTCTTTTAGGTGGAGTCTGTTGACCTATTTCAACAAATTTTAACATTTTATCAGTCATTTTTTTTTTTAGTTTTGGCAAAATATACATTGTTTTTATTAGTAAAAGTATTATTTAGGTCAATATTTATGACCTTTTTTTTGTCATAACTAGCGTAAAATGTAATCATTTTAATATTTGCATACCTAATATGTTCCTAGCGAAGTGTTTGAAATGCCATTTTTTTAGGCTAGGAAGAGTCTGTGCTTCAAAATATTATTGAAATTATAATTCTATCAGCAATTCAAGGAATTTCAGAATTTTTACCTGTTAGCTCATCTGCTCATTTAATTCTGGTATCAACACTATATGAATTTAAATCCAGCTCTCTTCTAATTGATATCAGCCTCCATTTGGGGTCACTAATAGCAATAATTTATTTTTTTAGAGCTGAACTATTTGATGTTAGAAATAACAAAAGACTTTTAAGTTTAATTATATTTGGGTCTTTTCCTTTAATAATTATTGGCTACATATTTTACAGCACAGGTATTATTTACCAGTTGAGGAACATAGAAATTATTGCTTGGACGACTTTAATTTTTGCGGTTGTTTTATATATCTCAGATAAGAGTCGATTTGATAAAAAAATTTCCTCAAATTTAAACTTAAAATCAATTATATTTATAGGCATTTTCCAAATTTTATCATTAGTACCAGGGGTGAGTAGAGCGGGTATCACCATAACAGCTGCAAGAATTTTAAAATTTAATAGAGTTGACTCAAGTAAGATATCATTTTTACTTTCTATACCAGCTCTAGCAGGAGCAAGTGTTTTAAGCTTTAAGGATGTTTTGGAACAAACAATTGTATTTAACTACTTAGTAATCGTAGCAATTATATCTTCATTTATTTTTTCTTTTTTAACAATAAAATTCTTTTTGATTTATATAAATAGATTTTCAATGAACGCTTTTGTTATTTATAGAATTTTAATTGCCTTATTTTTATTTTATTTAATTTATTAAGTATATTTCTCTTTTGCCAAAGGTAATAATTGTGATAAGAGAACTCCACATAAAATAAAAAAACATCCAAGTAAATTATTTATATCGAGGATTTGATTTAAAATAAACCATGCAGCAATAGTAGCAAATACACCCTCAAGTGAAAAAATAATTGCTGCAGGTGCTGGTGTAATATTTCGCTGTGCATAAATTTGTAATACAAATGCAAATCCTCCAGATAATATACCTGCATATAAAATTGAATAAATTTCCATTAAAATGTTATTTAAAATAAATTCTTCGTAAATAATTCCAATTATAAAAGAAAGTAAGGCTACTATCAAAGTTTGCACGGCTCCTAATGTAAGAGGAAGATTATATTTAGTTATTATAAATCCCGTAAAAATTATATGTGTACTCCAAAATAAAGCCCCTAGAACAACTAAAGTGTCACCAAGTCTTACTGTAGCATCATGGAAATTTGTTAATAAATATCCTCCAATTAAACATAAGACTACTGAAGGCCAAACACTCCAGTGCATTGATTTTTTTCCAAATAAAAAAATGATTATCGGCACCATAGGCACGTAAAAAATTGTGAAGAAGGCAGCATTAGCAACATCTGTATATAGCAAAGCAACTTGTTGAAGTGCAGAGCCTAAAAATAAAGAAATTCCAATTAATAATGAATAAATTATGAAAGTTTTTTTATCTAATTTGAATTCTGATTTAAAGTTCTTTAATTCAAATAAAATCAAAAGTGGTGTTATGGCTAAAAAACCAACAAAAAATCTCACAGCATTAAATGTGAAAGGTCCAATATTATCCATGCCTGTGTCTTGGGCAATAAAAGTTGTGCCCCAAATGAAAGTACACAATAAAGCACTAAATAAAGAGATAGATTTAGACATTTTTGGTTAGACTGCTAATTTATAGGCAAAATTTTTACCTAGGTTTTCTTTTAAATCATTATTAAACCTAGCAGCTTCAGCACCATCAATAATTCTGTGATCATAAGATAAAGAAATTGGAAGCATAGTCCTGGTTTGAAAATTTCCATTTATAAAAATTTGTTTTTTTTCAGATCTACCAATTCCTAATATAGCTACCTCAGGATAATTAATTATTGGAGTAAAAAATGAGCCTCCTATACCACCTAAACTTGTAATTGTCATCGATCCACCAAATAATTCTTTTTTATCAATTTTCAAATTTCTACAAAGCTCACTTATTTCTTTCAACTCTTTGCTTATTAATGAAATTTTTTTATTATTTGCATTCCTTAATTTTGGAACCATTAATCCATTTGGTGTATCAACTGCTATTCCAATATGATAATATTTTTTTAAAGTCATTTTTCCAGTCTCAATTTCATCGATAGAGGAATTAAAATTAGGAAATTTTTTTAAGGATGCAACTAAAGCCTTTATGATAAATGCCAGAGGTGTTATTTTAATTTTTTCTCCAGTATACATGTCTGTTAATGAACTTCTAAAACTTTCCATTTCGGTAATATCAGCTTCATCATGATTTGTTACATGAGGAATTGTAGTCCACGAATTGATAAGATATTTTGACGATAATTTTTTTACTCTTGGTATATCTTTAATTTCTATTTCACCAAAATCAGAATGTTCAAATTCGTTTTTAATTTTATCTGATTTACTATCGTTTACTACAACTTTGTTTTTTGAATTAGATGAAACAAATTTTTTAATATCATCTTCAACAACTCTGCCATCTTTCTGGCTTCCAGCTACTTGATTAATATCTACACCAAGTTCTCTAGCAAATTTTCTAGCTTTTGGACTTGCAGATGAAATATTTGAAATATTATTTTTAGAAAAAGTTTTTTCTTGGATTTCAGGTTTTACTACCTCAATATTTTTTAACTCTTTTTCAATCTCTGGTTTTTCTTTAACCTCTTCCTTTTTAACTTCTGTATCACTTTCAACAGTTAAAATTAAGTCGCCCTCAGAAACTTTATCTCCTACTTTTATTTTTAAATTTTTAATTTTACCTTCTAAATTTGATGGTATTTCTACGCTAGATTTATCACTTTCAATTGTTATTAGAGCATCATTTTTTTTAATTGATTGACCTTCAGAGACTAATACCTCAATCACTTCCACATCTTTAAAATCTCCAATATTTGGTACTCTAATCTCAATATCTGACATTTTATAATTTAGTTGGCATTGGTTTGTTAGTGTCAATATTATACTTCTTGATTGCCTCTTTTGCATGCTTAGAAGCTATAAGTTGTTCTTTTGCCAATACACTTAAACCATAAGCTACCAAATGTTCTTTATCCACCTCAAAAAATTTTCTTAAATTTTTTCTTGTATCACTTCTTCCAAAACCATCTGCTCCTAATGAATAAAAGCTTTTATTGGTATAAGGTCTGATTTGGTCTGAATTCATTCTCATATAATCAGATGCAGCCATTATTGGACCCTCGGTCTTACCTAAGCATTGCTCAACATAAGATTTTTTTGGTTCTTTATCGGGGTTTAGAAGATTATACCTTTCAACTTCCATTCCATCTTTTCTTAATTCATTAAAACTTGTTACACTCCATATCTCACTATCAATTTGATAATCATTTTGCAAAACCTCTGCAGCTGAAATCATTTCTCTTAAGATTGTACCTGATCCTAAAAGTTGAATTTTGGTTTTTTTATATTTATTAAATTCTCTAATTTTATACATGCCCTTTAAAATACCTTCTTCACAATTCTTATCTTTTGGCATTTCTGGATGTGAATAATTTTCATTCATTGTTGTAATATAATAAAAAACATTCTCATTTTTCTCATGCATTCTTCTCAACCCTTCTCTAAATATAACAGCTAATTCATAATGAAATGTGGGATCATAAGTAACACAGTTAGGAATAGTCGATGCAATTAAATGACTATGTCCATCCTGATGTTGTAAACCTTCTCCAGCTAATGTTGTTCTTCCAGCTGTTGCACCCACCAAAAATCCTCTAGCCTGACTATCTCCAGCTGCCCAAGCTAAATCTCCTACTCTTTGAAATCCAAACATTGAATAAAAGATATAAATAGGGATCATTTCAATATCATGATTAGTATATGCAGTAGCAGCAGCAATCCATGAAGACATAGCACCAGCTTCATTGATGCCTTCCTCTAAAACTTGACCACTTTTATCCTCTCTATATGAGCTTAATTGGGCTGCATCCTCCGGTTCATATTTTTGTCCCTCATGTGCATAAATTCCTATTTTTTGAAAAAATCCTTCCATACCAAATGTCCTAGCCTCATCAGGAATAATAGGAACTAATCTTGGAGAAATATTTTTATCTCTTAGTAGATTGGTCAGCATTCTTACTAAGGCCATGGTAGTAGACATTTCTTTTTCACCAGTGGAAACTTTCATAAAATCAAAAATATCTTTTGATGGCGCTTTAATCGATTTAGCAAAAGTGGAACGTTCAGGTAAATACCCACCTAATTTAATTCTTTTTTCTTTGATATATTTTATTTCTGGCGATTTTTCATCTGGTCTAAAATATTCGATATTTCTTACTTGATTATCTGTTAAAGGAACATCAAATCGATCTCTATAATACATCAAGTCATCTACATCTAATTTTTTAGTCTGATGAGTAGTATTTACACTTTCTCCAGATTTTCCCATTCCATAACCTTTAATAGTTTTTGCTATAATTACTGTTGGACTTCCTTGATGTTTGGTTGCTTTATCATATGCTGCAAAAACTTTATGTGGATCGTGTCCGCCTCTATTAAGTCTCCAAATATCTTTATCTGACATGCTTGATACTAATTCTAATGTTTCAGGATATTTTCCAAAAAATTTTTCTCTTACGTATGCACCATCTCTTGCTTTCATGGCCTGATATTCGCCATCAACTGTCTCGTTCATGGTTTTCACTAAATGACCAGTTTTATCATTTGCAATTAATGAATCCCAATATGATCCCCAAATAACTTTGATTACATTCCAGCCAGATCCTCTGAAACTTCCCTCAAGCTCTTGAATGATTTTTCCGTTACCTCTAACTGGACCATCTAATCTTTGGAGATTACAGTTAATTACAAATATTAAATTATCTAAATTTTCTCTTGCAGCTAACCCAATTGCTCCCATTGACTCGGGCTCATCCATTTCCCCATCTCCTAAGAAAGCCCACACCTTTCTTCCTTCATCCTTAATTAAACCTCTATTGATTAAATATTTCATATATCTAGCTTGATATATAGCAAGCATAGGACCTAACCCCATTGATACTGTAGGGAATTGCCAAAATTTTGGCATTAGCCAAGGATGTGGGTATGACGAAAGACCTCCAGGTTTTACCTCTTGTCTAAAACTATCTAATTGTTTCTCATTTAATCGACCTTCTAAAAATGCTCTAGCATACATTCCTGGAGCACTATGTCCCTGAAAATAAATTAGATCTCCTCCAAATTTATTATTTTTTGCTCTCCAAAAATGATTCATACCTACATCGTATAATGTTGCAGCAGATGCAAATGTACCAATGTGTCCACCAAGCTCAGGATATTTTTTATTTGCACGCACCACCATCGCAGCTGCATTCCATCTAATTAACGATCTAATTCTTCTTTCAATATTTTGATCACCGCTAGACTTTACTTCAGCCTCAGGAGGTATTGTGTTTATATATGGTGTATTTTGCGTATATGGAATATTTGCTCCTTCACGATAAGCTTTATTTATTAACTCTCTAATCAAAAAATGAGCTCTTTGATTTCCATCTTTAGATATTACCGCAGATAGAGATTCCAACCAGTCTTGGGTTTCAAGTGGATCAATATCAGATCCATTAATAACTTGAATTGTAGATTGCTTTTTTTCTATTACAGGTTCTGAAATAATTTCTTTTTCCTCCTTCACTTTAGCAATTGCTTGTTCAGCTTGTCTAATTATATTTTCTGTATCTTTTGGAACAGAACCTTCTGACAATGTTTTTGATGAAGATGTAAGATTTAATAACAAATCTCCTTTAGAGACTTTATCACCAACTTTTACCTCTATACTATCCACTTTTCCGCTTACTGTTGAAGGAATTTCAACGCTTGATTTGTCACTTTCAATCGTAACTATTGGATCATTTTGTGCAATTTGGTCACCAGGTTTTACAAGTATTTCTATAACCTCTACATTTTCAAAGTCACCAATGTCAGGAACAAGTAATTTTTCGCTCATTATTTAAAAAGTTTTATATACCTTAAAAAACATTATTGAATTTATTTTATCACATTAATAAGGTTTTTTCGTCAATCTTGTATTTTATTGTACAAAAAATAAAAAATAAATGAAATTTAAGCTTTTTAGCTTCTCTCGATACACATAGCTATTCCCATACCACCACCTATACAGAGTGCCGCACAACCTTTTTTTTTATCTTGCTTTATCATTTCGTGAATAAGTGTGACCAAAATTCTCGAACCAGAGGCTCCTATTGGGTGACCTAAAGCAATTGCTCCTCCATTAACATTAACTTTTTGTTCAGGAATTTTTAATTCTTTAATTACCGCAATACTTTGTGCTGCAAAGGCTTCATTAATTTCAAATAAATCTACTTCATCTATTTTCCAATTCGCTTTAGATAAAGCTTCTTGAATTGATGGTATGGGCCCTAGTCCCATTAATGAAGGCTCAACCCCACAAGTAGCCCAAGATACAATTTTAACCAACGACTCTAATGATTTTTTTTCTGCTTGCTCTCTAGACATTAAAACCAAGGCCGCAGCACCGTCATTTATACCTGATGAATTTCCAGGTGTTACAGTCCCATTTTCTTTAAATACTGTTTTTAATTTTTTTAAGTCATCTAAACTTAAATTTTCTCTAGGATGTTCATCTTTTTCAAAAATAAATTTTTTATCACCATCTTCCATTTGTAATTTTATTAGCTCATCTTTAAATTTATTTTCGCTATAAGCTTTTTCAGTTTTTTTCTGAGAATTCAAAGAAAAACTATCTTGTTCATCTCTAGAAATTTTATATTTTTCAGCAACATTTTCAGCTGTAACACCCATATGATAATCATTAAATGAATCAAGTAGACCATCTTTTATCATTGTATCTACTAATTTGTTTTCAGAAAATTTTTTATCTTCTCTATAATAAATTGCATGAGTTGCTCTAGACATATTTTCTTGACCACCTACAATGACTATTTTGTTTTCTCCTAGACTTATTGATTGATATCCTGAAACAACAGATCTTAATCCAGATCCACAAACCTGATTTATAATATGAGCAGGTTTAGAAACTGGTACTCCAGCACCAATTGAAGCTTGTCTAGCAGGGTTTTGCCCGAGTCCGGAAGTTAAAACGTGTCCCATAATCACTTCATCGATCTCCTCTGTATCTAATTTCGATTTATAAATTACTTCTTTAATTGCTATAGATCCCAATTTGGATGCACTTAGATTTTTTAACGAACCCTTGTATCTTCCTATTGGGGTTCTTAGTGCT
Organism: uncultured Pelagibacteraceae bacterium; assembly: GCA_902628305.1. Classification (GTDB taxonomy): domain Bacteria; phylum Pseudomonadota; class Alphaproteobacteria; order Pelagibacterales; family Pelagibacteraceae; genus Pelagibacter. The sequence continues at coordinate 17,143 of CACOMK010000005.1, forward strand.
GAAGTAATTACAACATCATTAGAGTTTTTGCTCATAAAGTAATCAACATAATATTTTATAAGTTAAATTACATCAAAAACTTTGATATATGGAATATATTATTAAATGGACCGCTGGCCAAATTGGATAAGGCGCTCGGCTACGAACCGGGAGATTCCAGATTCGAGTTCTGGGCGGTCCACCAAAAAGAAAAAGAAATGTTTGATTGGCTATTTAAAGCATCCTTACAAAAATCTGTAATTTATTTTTTTGTTATTATTTTTATTATTTTGTTAATTTTAACTTTTGTATTATAAAAAATTATGAGTAAAGAATTTGAACAAATAAGTATTAAACCTGGTTTTATGAAACACAATGGAGGTGTTTTATTTAGAACTATTTCTGAGAATGAGCATGAATTTAAATCTATAATTAATGAAAACCATTTAAATTCTGCTGGAATAACTCATGGAGGTTATTTATCTGCATTAATAGATGCGGGAGCAGGAACAGCCGCGCATCGAACGGCAGAAAATGCTCCATGTGTAACAATTTCTTTAGATATAAAATTTATAGGTGCTTCAAAAGTTGGAGATGAAATTATAGGAAATGTAAAAATTTTGAAAAAAACAAATACTCTTATCTTTTTATTTTGTGAACTTAGATGTAATGATAAAATAGTAACCTCAGCGTCTGGGGTTTGGAAAATTTTAAAGATTAAACCTTCTAATTTAGGACCTGGAGGATAATTTTATTCTTTCCTCTTAGAGTTAAAATAGCCAAACAGTGCTAATAGTAATATTGCTATAGGATATACGATATTTTTTGATGGTCTTTCTGAATTTTCGATTTTAAATTCTGTTATATAGTCTCCCATTTCAAAACCACTTTTTTTTGCTTGTCCATTCCATTTTAAATTATCAACTATAATTTTATCATCCTGTTTTAATAATGTAATTCCATAATCCTCTAAAGTAAATTGAGTCTCAAAGGTATTGTTTGATATCACAAACAATTTGTATCTATCTCCATATAAACTGGGTCTTGTTATTTTGATTTGAATTTCTTTTTTTGAGTCAAATTTTGCTGAATTAATTTGAGCAATATCCTTATAATTATATTTTGGGTAAAATTTGTTTAAAGCAAATTCAGGTGATAATAAGGAAATAGAAATAACTAAAAATACAATTATTTCATACCATTTAAGTTTATTAATAAACCAACCTTGGGTAGCTGAGGTAAAAACTAAAATTCCAATTAAAGAGGTTATAATCACAGTCAAGCCATGCCAAATATTTTCAATACCAATAAGTAAAAGTTCGTGGTTAAATAAAAATACAATTGGTAAAATTCCTGTTCTTAAACTATACCAGAAAGCTTGGATTCCCGTCCTTAAAGGATCTCCACCAGATATTCCTGCAGCAGCATAAGAAGCAAGTCCTACAGGTGGTGTTACATCTGCCATTAAACCAAAATAAAATACAAACAAATGGACAGCAATTAAAGGAAAAATAAATCCTGATGCATTTCCAACATCTACTAAAACAGTGGCCATTAAAGATGCAACAACAACATAATTTGCAGTTGTTGGTAAACCCATTCCTAGAAGTAAACATAAAATGATCGTTAAAAATAATAATATAGTAACATTATCTTTAGCAATTGACTCTATAACAATTATTAAATTAGTGCTTAAACCTGTAGAACCAACTGCTCCAACAATAATTCCTGCTGTTGCAATTGCTATACCGACAGCAACCATATTTAGAGCGCCCTTTTCGAAACCAACTATTGTTTGATTAAACCATTCTTTAAGAGCATTTTTCTTGATTTCATTTTTTATTATCAAATTTATTAAATTGACTAAAACCAAAGTAATCGTTGCATAAAAAATTGAGTAAGAGGCGGTAAATCTTAAGTAAACCAACGTATAAATTAATACAAAAATTGGAATTAGAAAATGTATACCAGATAAAAAAGTTTTTTTTAAATGAGGGACATCTGCATCATCCATTCCTTTAAGATTAAGCTTTAAAGCTTCCAAATGAGAAATATAAAATAATGCTATATAAGAAATAATTGCTGGTAAGAAGGCATGTTTAACTATTTCAAAGTAAGTTACACCAATAAAACTTGCCATTACGAATGCTGCTGCTCCCATAACTGGGGGCATAATTTGACCATTGACCGATGAAGAAACCTCAATTGCACCAGCTTTTTCTTTTGAAAAACCAGTTTTTTTCATAATAGGTATTGTGAAAGTTCCAGTAGTTACTGTATTTGCAATTGAAGATCCTGAAATTAATCCAGTCATACCAGAGCCTAATATTGCTGCCTTGGCTGGTCCTCCTCGCATTTTTCCAACCATTGCAAAAGCAAGATCTAAAAAATATTTTCCACCACCAGCTGTTTCAAGCAAAGCGCCAAATAAAACAAATAAGAAAATAAAATCTACCGATACACCAATTGGAATTCCAAAAATTGCTTCTTGGTCAAGCCACTGGAAACCTACTAGTCTATTTAAAGATAAACCACCATGAGAAATTATTTCAGGCGCATACCTTCCAAAATATGAAAATAATAAAAAACAACTAGCAATAATTACCAAAGGTAAACCAATTGCCCTTCTAGTAGCTTCTAAAAGAATTAAAATTCCACATCCTCCTAAAATCAACTCTAATGGAAAATTAAATGTTTCAGTTATTCTAATATTTAAAAGTACACCTCCTCTATCAACTAATTGATCATAAAAAAAATAAATATAAAGACACGATATAGCTCCAATAAAACTTATTAAAACATCGAAAAATGAAATTTTCTTTTCCTTTGATATTGGATAAATTAAAAAAGCCAAGGTTAGAGCAAAACCTAAATGAATCGCTCTTGCTGGTAATCCTTTAAACATTCCAATATTCAACATAAAAGGAAATGGTGAAGCATACCAAAGTTGAAATAGTGACCAAATAATTGCTATAGCTGAAACGATTTTTAAATGAAAACCAGTAATATTTCTGGTTGGTGACAAGTCTTCACTTATTTTATTTTTTATTTTGCTACTGATGGAGTCGCTCATTAAAATTATTCATACCATAAAAAAAAGGCCCGGTAAAAATTACCAGGCCTTTTTAATTAATAAAAATTGGATTACATTAATCCAGCTTCTTTATAGTATTTTATTGCACCAGGGTGTAATGGAGCAGATAAACCATCTTTAATCATGTTTTTCTTTTCCAAGAAACCAAATGCTGGATGTTGTTTTTTGAAATCATCAAAATTTTCCATTACAGCTTTTGTAACTAAATAAACAAGCTCCTCAGAAACGTCTGCAGAAGTAACAACTGTTGCTTTTACACCAAAAGTTGTAGCATCTTTTTTCTGACCTGTATAAGTTCCCTTAGGTATTACTGCTTGTGCGTAATAATCTGCACCACTAATTAAACCTTGAACTTCAGAACCTGTTAAATTAATTGGAGATGCTTTAGCTGCACAAGTTGCTGCTTGTTCCATAGCACCATTTGGAAAACCAACTGAGTAACCAAACGCATCAATTTTTCCATCACATAATGCTTTGACTTGCTCAGAAGAAGTAAGTTCAGTTGTTGATTTAAAGAAACTATTATCAACACCCATTGCTTTCATCAATTCTTCCATAGTTCCTCTTTGACCTGAACCAGGATTACCGATGTTTACTACTTTTCCTTTTAATCCTGCAAAATCTTTAATTTTTGCTTTTTTTCTAGCCCAAATTTGAAAAGGTTCATTGTGAACTGAAAACACTGCTCTTAAATTGCTAAATTGTTTACCTTCCCATTTGCTAGATCCATTTACAGCATGATACTGCCAATCTGATTGTGCTACACCAAATTGGAATTCTCCAGCTGCTATCTGACCAATATTGTAGTTAGATCCTCCAGTTGATGGAGCAGTACATCTATAAGCTTTTGCTGTTCCTTTTTTTCTTCCATGTTCAGCACTAATTGCTGACTTGTGAAGCATTTTACATATTGCGTTACCTGTTTGGAAATATACTCCTGTAGGTCCGCCTGTTCCTATCGTGAAGAACTCAGCTGATTTAGCAACACTTGTTAAAGACAATGATGCAAATAAAATCAGTAGAGCACTTGATAGAGATGTGATTATTTTTTTCATTATTTACCCCTCTACATTTTTATATCGTTATTTTTATAAATACATTCTACCAAAAAATAATCGTAGGTGTATAGGGGTGAATTTATAAGGATTCTGACCAATTCTTTAATTTATTAATACCCTCAACTACTTTTGGTGCAAACTTATAAATTAAACTTACATCAATTTTTTTTGTCTCGTCAATATTATTCATAAATTCTTGTCCATCAAAATCTGTAAAACTTAACCTTGCTAACATTTTATCTGGATTAAATCCAAAATCAGAACCTGGTAATAAAGCAACTCCAGTATTATTTAATATGTCACTACACATATCTGATGAGGTTTTAAATTTATTGTTTAAAAATTCTGGCATCAAATAGAACCCTCCCTGGGACTCATTAATTAATACTTTATTTGATTTTAAATTCGAAAAAACATATTTAGCAACTGCACTTAAAATATTTACTGATTTTGAAATATAATTTGAGTGGTCATTTTCGTAAGCTTTAATTGCTGCATACTGGATGGGCGCACTTACAGCAGAAAAAGTTTCACTTGCTAGTACATTAATCATATTTTTTATATCATTTAATTCATCTGGAATTATAAAATAACCAAGTCTCCATCCCCCCGCACCACACCATTTGCTAAGCCCTGTGCTAATAATAGTTTTTTCAGGACAATAACTTGAAATAGATTTAAAATTTTTTGAAAATGTTAATTCTGAATATATTTCATCTGATAAAATTATAACATTATATTTTTTGGCAATTTCTGAAATTTCTTCCAATTTATCACAAACCTGTCCAGAAGGATTATTTGGTGAATTTAAAAATAATAAATAATTTTTATCTTTATTTTTTAAAATCATTTTCTCAATTTGTTCTCCAGAAGGAAACCAATTATTTTCTCTTTCTGTTTGAAGAATTTGAATTTTATTTCTCCCTAAAATTGCTTGTGGTGCATATGAAACCCAGCTGGGTGCTGGCAAAATAATTTCACCATCAAAAATTACATGTAACAAAAACATTAATTCTTTAGAACCAGGTCCAATTATAACATTGTGAGATTTATAGTTATAATTTTTCTTTTTAGATGAATATTTTGCTACAGATTCTCTTAATTCTTTAAGACCTTGCATAGGCAAATATTTATTTTGATAGGCATTATTTTTTAATTCATCAACAACATCTTCAGGTACTTTAAACGGTGATTGTCCAAAACCAAATTTAAATATTTTTTTTCCCTCTTCTTCAAGTTTTTTTGAAGTTTCGTTGATAGCTAAAGTAGATGACGGTTTAAGGTCTTTAACAATATTTTTTAACACTTAACTACTCAATTCTTTTAAATTATTAAATTGTTCAAGAGCTTCGGGATTTGCTAAAGCTTCTATATTTTTAATTTCATTTCCCTCTATTTTATTTTTAACTGCTAGTTCAACTATCTTGCCACTTTTTGTTCGCGGAATATCGTTTACAACAACAATTTTACCTGGAACATGTCTAGGAGATGCATTTTTTTTTATTTGTAATTTTATTTTTTTAATTAATTTTGTGTTTAATGAATAATTTTTGCTCATTACAATAAATAAAACTATTCTAACATCATTATCCCAGGATTGTCCTACAACAATGGACTCTTTTATTTCTCTAAATTTCTCAACTTCCGAATATATTTCCGCTGTTCCAAGTCTAACACCTCCCGGATTTAAGGTGGTATCTGATCTTCCATGAATTATATACCCGCCACTATTTTTTATCTCTGCGTAATCTCCATGGTGCCATATATTTTTAAATCTATTAAAATAAGCACTCTTAAATTTAATATCATTTTTATCATTCCAAAACTTTAAAGGCATTGATGGAAAAGGATTTTTACAGACAAGTTCTCCTTTACTATTTTTTAAAGACTTCCCTTTATCACTTAAAACATCTACATCTAAAGCCAAACCATTGTTTTGTATTTCTCCTATATTCACTGGCTGATATAAATTTCCTAATACGAAGCACGAAACAATATCGGTACCACCAGAAATAGATGACAAGTGCACATTTTTTTTAATATGCTTATAAACATATTTAAAACTTTCTTCTGAAAGAGGTGAGCCAGTTGAACAAATTGTTCTTAGTTTATTTAGTTTAAATTTATATTTTAATTTTGGTTTAAATTTTCTTAAAGCATCTACATACTTTGCACTTATTCCAAATAAATTTATTTTTTCTGTTTGTGCTATTTTCAAAAGCAAATCGGATGATTTAAACATTGGAGATCCATCAAAAAGAACAATAGATGCCTTCGAAGCTAATGAACTAACTAACCAATTCCACATCATCCATCCACATGTGGTAAAATAAAAAACGTTATCATTTTCTTTAATATTACAATGTAATTGATGTTCCTTCATATGCTGGATTAAAACACCACCAGATCGATGACAAATGCATTTAGGTTTTCCAGTAGTTCCGCTTGAATATAATATTGCTAACTCTGTTTCAAAATCAAATCTTTTGAAATCAATTTTTTCAGCATTAGTTTGCATTAATTCATTCCATTTGAATAAATTAATTTTTTTAAATTTATATTTGTTTTTAATAAGCTTTTTTCCAGGATAATTACAAATTACAACACTTTTAATTGATGGGATTAATTTTAAAATCTCTGGAAGTCTATTTAAAATATCTATTTTTTTTCCATTATAAAAATACTGGTCCGTAATGAATAAAACTTTTGGATTAATTTGAGAAAATCTTTCTATAACACCTTTAGATCCAAAATCAGGACTACAAGAAGACCAAATACCTCCTAAAGAAGTTGTAGCGATGAATGCTTCAACAGTTTCAATAGTATTTGGCATATATGCAGCTACTCTATCTCCTTTTTTAATATTAATTTTTTTTAGAAACTTTGAAATTTTATTAGTGTTTAAATTTAATTGTCTCCATGATCTTTCTTCTCTAAATCCATTTTCACTAATAAAGGTTACTGCTTTTTCATTGCTATTTTTAGATAATAAATTTTCACCAAAATTTAGTCTGCTACCTGGTAAAAATAAATTTTTATAAAAAGTCTTTGATTTTCTAAAATTTTTATTACTTTTAACTCCCTTAATTTTGCTAAAATCCCAAAATCTACTCCAAAACTCAGGTGAATTTTTAATACTCCAATTTAATAATTTTTTATAATTTCTATTAAATTTTATTTTTAGTTTTTTTGAAATGTAATTTTCAAAAGCAAATAAATTTGAATTTTTTTTTACAATTAGAGAAGGTTGCCAAAGTTTTTTACTCATTTTATTAAATTAAATTACTGTTATAGAATTAATATTATTTATGATAATCTCATTAACATTTAAAAGAAAATGAGAACTTTTTACCCTCCGATTCGGTCATGTTTTAGTCTATTTTTGTTCTTTAACAGTAACAATATCTGGTAGGTAAAAAAAAAGAAGCACAAAAGATAGAAATGATTAAAAATAAAATTACAGCTGTTCTCGGTCCTACTAATACAGGCAAAACCCATCTTGCTATCGAAACCATGCTTTCTTTTGAAAGCGGTATGATTGGATTTCCACTTAGATTACTTGCAAGAGAAGTGTATGACAAAGTAATCAAGAAAATAAGTTTAGATAAAGTTGCACTTATAACTGGAGAAGAAAAAATAATCCCATCTAATGCAAAATATTTTTTATGCACAGTGGAGTCTATGCCAATTGACAAACATCTTGAATTTGTTGGCGTAGACGAGATTCAAATGTGCTCTGATCATGAAAGAGGTCATATTTTTACTGATAGACTTTTAAATATGAGGGGAGAAAAACTTACAATGCTAATGGGCTCAAGTACCATTAAAAATATTATTTCAAAATTAGATGGAGATATTGAATTTATAAATAGAGAAAGACTATCTAAACTTACCTACGCTGGTCATAAAAAAATATCGAGAATTGACAGAAAAACAGCAATCATTGCGTTTTCAGCAGAGGAGGTTTACGCCATAGCTGAGTTAATAAGAAGACAAAAGGGTGGTGCCGCTATTGTAATGGGATCACTAAGTCCAAAAACAAGAAATGCTCAAGTTGAATTATATCAATCTGGGGATGTTGATTTCCTAGTTGCAACAGATGCAATTGGGATGGGAATAAACATGGATTTAGATTTTGTTTATTTCTCAAATGTTAAGAAATTTGATGGAAAAAAATTAAGAAGATTAAATCTATCTGAAATAGGTCAAATAGCAGGTAGAGCTGGCAGGTACCTTAACGATGGTAGTTTCGGTATTACTGGAGATTGTAAAGAAATATCTCCAGAAGAGGTAGAATTATTAGAAAATCATAAATTTGAGGAAATTAGAACTTTGTTTTGGAGAAATTCGAATCTTAATTTCAACAACCCAATTAGTTTGATTAAAAGTTTAGAAGAAAAACCTCAAGTGGAATGGCTGAGAAAAATTCATGAATGTGAGGACGAAAAAGCTCTGAAATATTTTTTAAAAGATCAAAAAAATTTAAACATTGAATATGATAAGAAAACTTTAATGCTTTTATGGGAATGTTGCCAAATACCTGACTTTGTTAAAAAAACTTACGGAAATCATTTTGAGGTTATTGGAAATGTATTTAAATTTTTAAATAGCAAAAAAGGACTAATTTCTGAAGATTATATGAGATTACAGCTAATGAAGCTAGATAAATTAGATGGAAATGTAGATTCTTTATCAAATAGAATTGCAAATGTCAGAACTTGGTCATATGTTTCAAATAAAAATAATTGGGTAGAAAATCAAAGTTATTGGATAGAAAAAACTAAACACTTAGAAGATAGACTTTCAGATAGATTACATGAAGAACTTACTAAAACTTTCATTGACAAAAGAGCAAGCGTACTTGCTAGAGGTTTAAAACAAGATATGGAATTCAAAACCGAAATTTTACAAAACAACGACGTTAAAATTGACGATCAATTTATTGGAAAAATAAAAGGACTAAAATTAGAACTAGATCTAAAAAAAGGTGCTTTAGAAACTGATATTAAATCTTTAAAAAAAGCTGCCAGACAAACTATTGGTCCAGAATTAGAAAAACGAGTTCAATCAATAATTGATACAGGATTAATAAATTTGAAAGAAGACTTTAAAATTTACTGGAGTGATTTCCCAATTGCCAAATTGACTACAGGTAATGACTATTTAAATCCTAATTTTGATTTGATCATAGATGATATTGTGGAACAAAACACTAAACAAAAATTAAACGATTATGTTAACAAATGGATACTAACAAAAATAAACAATGTTCTAAAAAGTTTAATTGATTTAAAAAATATAAAAGAAAATAATTCATCAATCAAAGCATTGGCTTACCAACTCTATGAAAATAATGGTGTATTAAAGAGAGAGCAAGTTTATGAATACTTAAAAAACCTAGAACAAAATGAGAGAAAAATTCTTAGAGACTTAGGAGTAAAATTTGGAAGATATCATGTATTTCTTTATCAATTAATTAAGCCAGAAGCAGTATCTTTACGGACACTGTTGTGGAAAAATTTTCATCAAAAGTTTCATAATTTAAAACCACCTACATTTGGGTTAAATTTTTTAGACGATAAAGAAAAAAAAAATAAAAATTTTATGCTTTTATGTGGATTTGAAAGATTTGATAATTTTTTTGTAAGAATTGATATTTTAGAAAGATTATTTGTGTTAATAATAAACTCTAGCTCAAAAGAAAATTCTGAAATAAAATTAATTCCAGAAATGTTAAATCTTTTAGGATGTAGTAAAGATAATTTTATAAAATTACTTCAAAAAATGAACTATAAAATATTTGAAAAAGAAAATAAGACATTTTTTAAATATAGTCCTATTAAGAAATTTAAAAAAATTACCACAAAAAAAATCTCGAAAGAAAATCCATTTAAAATATTAAAGAATTTAAATTTAAATTAATATGTTTTTTAAAAAGGAAGATATAGAAAATAATAATTTTCTTACAAAAGTTTGTGCTCTATTAATTCATGCTGCTAAAATAGATGAAAATTATACAGATAAAGAAGAAGAAATTATAAAAAAAACACTTGATGAACTTGGTGTAAAAAATGAAAATATTTCTAAAACAATTGAAAAAGCAAAAATAATCGAGGAAAGTTCAAATCAAATTTTAGATTTTACTCGAGAAGTAAAAAGTTTACCCGAGCAAGATAAAATTAAAATTGTAGAGGCATTGTGGTCTATAATTTATTCAAACAAAGATGCCGATATATATGAAAGTAATTTGATGAGACGACTTGCTGGGTTACTTTATATTGACAACAAAACTATGGGAGATATTAAAGAAAGAGTAAAAAAATACTCAGAATGACATATATTGTAAATGACAAATGCATAAAGTGTAAACACACTGACTGTGTAGATGTTTGTCCCGTTGATTGCTTTTATGAAGGTAAAAATATGCTTGTAATTAAACCTGATGAGTGTATAGATTGTGGCGTTTGCGAGCCAGAATGCCCTGTTGATGCGATAAAAGCAGATACTGAACCTGGAAGCGAAAAATGGTTAGAAGTCAATGCAAAGTATTCTGAGATCTGGCCAAACATAAGCGAAAAAAAAGATCCACCATCGGATCATGAAAAATATACAAATGAAGAAAATAAGTACGAAAAATATTTTAAAGAAAATCTTTAAAAGTAAAACAGATAAAAAAGTGAAAAAAAAAGCTCCTAAAAAGAAGGTCCTTAAACCAAAAAAAATAGTAAAAGTTAAAAAAGCTAAAAAAATAATTCAAAAAAAAACAAAAAAAATTGTTAAAAAAGTTTTATCCAAAACAACAAAAACAAAAAAAACTGTCAAACCCATAGATACAGCAACTGAACAAAAAGTAGATAATTTAAGAATTTCAAAAACGAATGAAGTTAAGCCTGAAATAAAAAAAGTTAAAAAACAAGAAACTGAAAAAAGAGAGTATAAAATTAAAGATTATGTTGTTTATCCAAAACATGGGGTAGGCCAAATTACTGAATTTAAAAAAATTAACATTGGTGGAATTGATGTTGAAACATATGTGATTAAATTTGAAAAAGACAAAGCTAATGGAATGGTTCCAGTAAATAAGCAGTCTAACTTAAGACCCTTAGCAACAATCAACCAGGTTAATAAATGTATTTCAATATTAAAGAGTAAACCAAAAATTAAAAGATCAATGTGGAGTAGAAGAGCGCAAGAATATGAGGCTAAAATATCCTCTGGAAAAATATATGAGTTAGCAGAGGTCGTTAGAGATTTAAACAAAGGTGATGATCTTATGGTTGACCAGTCCTATAGTGAAAGACAATTATTTGAAAAAGCTTATGAGAGAATTTTATCTGAATTTCAGATTGTTTTGAATGTATCATTGGAAGATACTCAAAAAAAATTAGATAAAGCACTGAAAAGAAATTTAAGTGGACAGCCCCAAGCAGTGACAGCTACAAAAACTACAGCAAATGAACTTCCTGTAGAGGAGCCAATTTCTGATACCGACGAACCGATAGAAGACTAAAAAAAACGCCTCTCACACAAACTGTAATGAGAAGCGTTTTTTGTAAAGAATACTAAGTTACTATTTTCTTCTTCTTTTTTTTGCTTTTTTCTTAGCTTTTTTCTTAGCTTTTTTCTTAGTTTTCTTTGCCGCTTTTTTTCTTTTCTTAGGCATCTTTAGCTCCCTTTTAAGTTAAACGAATCAAATTGATTCGTTGTTAATGTATTTTTATTTTTTTCTATAAGTTATGTCAATTCTTTAATTAAAACTTAAATTTTAAAAAAAATGTTTTTAATTTTTTATTTTTATAAAACTTTTTTTTATTAATTTTGTTAATGTTTATGCGGTTTATAAACAGCTTTATAAAAGTGATTTAATAAAGACTTTCTAGCTGGTTTTTATATTTTTCTGTAACTTTTTTTCTTTTTACTTTCATTGTTGGCGTCATCAAACCATTTTCTATAGAAAAATTTTCATCTATCAATTGAATTTTTTTTATTTTTTCTAATAAAGTTAACTTAGTATTTATTTTTTCTATTGCTTTATTAATTTTCTCCTTTTCATTTAAAAAATCTTTATTAGGTACAATTAAAGCAACTAAGTAATTTTTTTTATCTCCATATACCATGCATTGATCAATCTCTGGTTCATTTGTAACCATATTTTCAATTTTAGCTGGTGAAATATTATCTCCTCCGGCACTTACTATAATATCTTTTTTTCTATCAGTAATTCTTAAGTAGCCATCATTTGGATCTATTTCTCCAATATCACCTGTATGAAGCCATCCATTTATAATTACTTTTTCTGTTTCCTCTTTTTTATTCCAATATCCTAACATTACATTTTCACCTTGAACTAAAATTTCTCCATCTTCGGCAATTTTTACTTTATTACCTTTAAATGGAGGACCTACAGTTTCAACTTTTATTTTGTGTATTGGATTACAACTTACTACTGGTGATGTTTCTGTTAAACCATAACCCTGAAGAGTTGGTAGTCCGACAGCATTTAAAAATTCACCTATTTCTTTGTCTAAAGCACCACCACCTGAAACAAAAGCTTTTAAATTTCCACCAAACTGTTTTTTAATTTTCTTTCTGACTAATTTATCAGCTATAAAGTTGAATAATTTTTCAGAAAAAGTCATTTTTTGATTTAGTAATTTTTTCCTACCTAATCGAAGAGTTATATCTATTAATTTTGCTTTAAAACCTGTTTGTTTTTTTAAATTCATATTAATTTTATTGTAAAGGTTTTGATAAAATCTGGGAACTGCAGTCATAATTGTAGGTTTTGCTTCAGATATATTTTCGAGAAGCTTTTCAATTTTTTCTGCGTAGAATACTTTAGCTCCTACTGCTATCTGTGCAAATTGAACACAATGTTCATAAGAATGAGAAAGAGGAAGCCAAGTTAAAAATACTGGCCTTGAGTTAAATAATGGTCTCATAATTTCACATGCTCCAACAAGATTATTTAAAATTCCACCATGACTTAAAATTACTCCCTTAGGATTTCCTCCAGTTCCAGAGGTATATATAATACATGCAGGAGAATTTCTTTTTAGTTTATTATTTTCAATTTTATCTTCCTTTGGTAAATTATTTTTCAATATTATGTTAAAATCTAAATATTTTTCTGTGTTAATTAAATTTAATTTATTTATTACTTTATCCATTTCATCCAAAGTAATAACTTTTTGAATAAAATTTTTTTCGTTAATCGTATTGTTTAATTTTTTAAGCATTTCATTATTTGAAACAATAACTAAGCTAGGTTCACAATCTTCGATCAAATACTTATAATCATCTTCTGTATAAGTTGTATATGCTGGAACTGTGATTCCCCCAGCTAACATAATAGCTAAATCAGAAACAAACCACTCTGGTCTGTTTTCTGAAACTAAAAGACATCTATCACCTTCTTTTATATTTTCTTTAATAACTTTTGATAATTTTAAAATATTCTTTTCAGTTTGTTCCCATGTGTATTTTTTTTTGTTGTTTGGGTTTAGCCATTCTAAAAAAATATCATTTTTATTTTGTTTATTTGCTTGATTAACAAACAATTCGATTAAATTATTTAGGTTATCTAAATTCATAATTACATGGTGGGCGAAGAGAGAATCGAACTCTCACTTCTTGCGAAACACGATTTTGAGTCGTGCGCGTCTACCAGTTCCGCCATTCGCCCTAGTTATTTAATTAAATTTTATTTTAAATAGTATAAGAACTAAATTTATATTAAAACCAAAAAATGTTTCAAACACTTTATAAAAAATGTTTAGAATTAGCGGCGCATAAAAGTTCAAATTTTTATTTAGGATTTGTATCTTTTATAGAAAGTTCATTTTTTCCAATTCCTCCGGATGCAATGATTATCCCTATGGTTATTGCTAAAAAAAAACAGTATATAAAAATATTTTTAATAGCTTCAATATTTTCAGTTCTTGGAGGAGTTTTTGGTTATTTAATAGGTTATCTATTTATTGATCTAGCAATGTATTTAATCGAATTTTATGGTTATCAAGATAAAGTTGAAAGTTTAAAATTGAGCATGTCTCAAGGTAGTGGATTCCTTACTTGGCTAAGTATCCTTTTTTTAGCTGGCTTTACCCCATTACCTTATAAAGCCTTTACAATTGCAAGTGGTTTAATTGCTTTTAATCTTCCTATTTTTATAATTGTTAGCTTAATTTCAAGAGGCCTGAGATTTTTTATTGTTGCTTATTTATCTCATAAATTTGGAGATTTATTTACAGTGTACATGGAAAAACATGGATCAAAATGGTTCACCATTATTGGATTTATTATAGTTATAATATTTATTATTATTTATTTATTTTTTAAATTTAATGGTTGAGATTAACAAAACAATTACATTAAAATTAATTTTTTTAATTAGCATTCTTGCTCTAGCTTCAGCATTTTTTATTGAATATGTTCTGGGTCATCAACCTTGTAACTTATGTTTACTTGAGAGAATTCCATACATAACAGCATTAATAATTATTTTATTAAATTATAAATTTATTCAACTTGAAAAATATTTCTTGCTGTTGCTTATTTTAATTTTTTTAGCTGCTACCATTTTGTCTTTATATCATCTAAGTGTTGAACAGGGCTTTATTGAGGAGTCATTAGTTTGTGATTTAAAAAAAGGGTCAAATTTATTATCAAAAGAGGATATATTAAAACAATTACAGGAAAAAAATATAAGCTGTAAAGATGTGACATTTAAAATTATGGGATTATCACTTACAAGTTATAATATCATTATTAGTTTGCTGATAACTGTTAGCAGTGCTAAAGTTTATTTAGACTATGACAAAAATAAATAAAAAAAGAGTTGAAGAATTTATAAGAGTTGATCACGCTGGTGAACGAGGCGCTGTTAAGATTTATGAAGGACAGTTGCTCGCACTAAACACTTTTGTAAAAAATGAGGATTTAAAAAGAAAAATTGAAGATATGAAGGTTCATGAGAAAGAACATTGTGAATTTTTTGAAAACGAAATTAAAAAAAGAAACATACAACCTACTAAATTTTTACCGTTATGGGACTTGTTAGGTGTTGGATTGGGGTTTGGAACAACATTGCTTGGAAAAAAAGCTGCGATGTTATGCACTGCATCTGTTGAAGAGGTTATTGACGAGCATTACTTAAATCAAATAAATCAGTTAGATAATAGTGAAAAAGATTTAAAAAAAAAGATCACAAAATTTAGACAAGATGAAATAGACCATAAAGATATTGCATATGACGAAGGTGCAACAAAAAAGGGGCCCTATTTATTGTTAGATAAAATTATTAAGACTGGCTCTAGAATTGCAATAAACATATCTGAGAAAATTTAAGCCTCTAACTCCACATCCCAATACAAATAATCCATCCAACTTTTATGTAAAAAATTTGGTGGGAAATTTTTTCCATTTTTATGCAAATCCTCCGTCGATGGTCTGTAAGGATACTGGTGCAGCTTCATACCTGAAAATTTTAATAATTTTCCACCTTTTTTTACATTACATGCAGAACAAGCTGTTACAACATTATCCCAATTAGTTTCACCACCTTTGGATCTAGGTAATAAATGATCAAAAGTTAGCTCCTCATTACTTCCACAATATTGGCACGAAAATTTATCTCTTAAGAATACATTAAATCTTGTAAAACTTGGCTTACTTTGAGGAACAATATAATCTTTTAGAGCTATCACGCTTGGCAATTTCATATTGAATGATGGACTTCTTATAGTTCTATCGTAATTGCTGACAATAATAACTCGATCAAGAAAAACTGACTTAACTGTATCCTGCCATGACCATAAAGATAAAGGGTAATAACTCAAAGGCCTATAGTCAGCATTAAGTACTAATGCTGGACATTTTTCTAATGAAACATTTTGTTCAATAAAGTTATTCATTTATTTAATTTTAACTTAGTTAAACAAATTTATCAATAATAAGAGATGTTAAATTTTTTTTAAAATAAAATTTAAAGCTGTACTTGATGCTTCAATAGGAATATGATGATCACAATTTTTTATTAATAATGTATCAACTTTAACATTATTTCTAATTAAAAAATCTTTTGCTTCTAGTAAATGTGTTGATGAGACAATTTGATCTGCTTCACCATGTATAAGTAATATTTCAGTATTATTTTTGATTCTATTTTTCAAATCTTTTTGATTAATTATTTTTCCAGAAAAACCAACTATACATAAAAATTTTTCTTCAGATGTAAGACCTACATTTAAAGACATCATACATCCTTGACTGAATCCTGATAAAGAGATTTGATCATTTGATAACTTAAACTCTTGTTTTATTTCATCAATAAATTTTTTTAAAACTTCTTCAGCTTTAATTGATTGCTCTAGTATGTAGTCAGAATCATCTTTAGTTAAATCAAACCATTGGTAACCTGAAGGATTTATAGCACATGGTTCATGACCATTAGGACAGATAAAGATTGTATTAGGCATATGTCTTTTCCAGTTTAAAGAAAGCATGCTTATATCCTTTCCATCCCCTCCATAACCATGAAGCAAAATAATTGCATTTTTGATTTCAATACCATTTTCTGGTTTAATAATTATTGAATCTAGGCAAAATGTCATAGTAGATAAATTATGTTTTTTATGTCAAAACACAATCTATAATAAAAAAATGATTTCAGGAATATTAGTAAAAGTTTTATCAATAGCTCTTTTGATAGCTGTGGGAATAGTTTTAATCTTAGGTATAGGCACACTTTTTAAAGGTGGTGAAACTAGTAAAAAATATTCAAATAAATTAATGCAATTAAGAGTTATTTTGCAATTTATTGCTATTATAGCTTTAGTTGGCTTTGCTTATTTTTTTAAAGATTAGTTATATTTTTTTATCCAATTAATAAAATTTTTATCTTCAAAATCAATTGAACCTATTATCCTAGCAAATTCTTGGCCCTCTTTATTAATTAAAATTGATGTAGGGACACCTCTTAAAGAAAACATTTTTGCTAATGTAGTAGGTGGATCAAAATAAGGTTCAAAGTTTTTAATTTTAAGGTCTACAAAAAATTTATTAACTTTGTCTAAATTTTCTTTACCAATATTAATTGCAAAAATTTTTAATTTATCTAACTCTGGGTTAGCGTGGATTTTATCTAAAGATGGCATCTCTTCTTTGCAAGGTTCACACCAAGTTGCCCAAAAATTCAATATCAATAAGTTGCCCATATATTGATCGATATTAATTTTTTGATCCTTTTTGTCTAAAAAAATAACATTATCATATGTTTTTGGTATTTTATGGATTACAATATTTTTAATCTCAGGTAGTTCCTGAGCTACGACATTAGTTGTCAAAAAAATAAATATTATTAAAAATCTCATGTTAAATAGGTATAATTAAATACCATGGCAAAAAATAAAAACAACCAAGCAATCTGGAACTCACGAATAAAAAAAAATGCATCAAGTTTGTTTCAAAAAGTCGGTAATTCAATAGATATTGATAGAAGACTCTATAAAGAAGATATCAAAGGATCAATTGCTCATGTTGAAATGCTTTTTAAACAAAAAATAATTTCATTTAAAATTAAAAATAAAATTATTTATGGTCTAACAAAAGTTGGTAGGGAAATTACAAACAATAAATTTGAGTTTAATAAAAAATATGAAGATATCCACATGAATATCGAAAAGAGACTTTTTCAAATTATAGGTGAGGAGGCTGGCTATGTTCACACTGCAAGATCAAGAAATGATCAAGTAATTACTGATTTTAAAATTTGGATTAAAAATTCAACTAATGAAATAAATAGTAACATTAATAAAGTTATTAAAAGTACAATTAATTTAGCTGAAAAAAATGTTGAGACTATTATGCCTGGATTTACACATCTTAAAAATGCTCAGGCCATCTCTTTTGCACATTATTTAATGTCTTATGTAGAAATGTTTAATAGAGACAAAAAGAGATTTTCTAATAATTTAGACAGTTTAAATGAAAATCCCCTAGGTGTTGCAGCTTTAGCAGGAACATCATTTAATATAGATAGAAATTATACAACCAAAAAACTTGGTTTTAAAATACCTACAAATAATTCTATTGATACAGTTTCTGATAGAGATTTTGTTTTAGATTTTTTATACGCTTCATCTGTGTGTGCTATGCATATTTCTAGAATTGCTGAAGAGTTAATTATTTGGAATTCTGATGGTTTTAACTTGATCAATTTATCTGATAAAGTTGTTACTGGATCATCGATAATGCCACAAAAGAAGAATCCCGATCTTTTAGAGTATTTGCGTGGAAAATCGGGAAGCGCTTATGGGAATTTATTTTCGATGCTTACTATTTTAAAAGGTTTACCATTGTCTTATTTTAAAGATTTGCAAGACGATAAGGAGATTGTTTTCAATTCAAGTGACAGTCTAAATAATAGTTTAAAAATTTTTGATGAAATACTGAGAAATTGTAATCCAAATAAGAGTAAAATGTTAGAACTTGCTAATTCGGGATACATCACAGCAACTGATTTAGCTGACTACCTTGTAAAAAATCACTCAATGTCTTTTAGAAAAGCATATCAAAAAACTGCAGCTGTAGTTAATTTTGCTGAAAGAAGAAAAAAGAAATTAAATGAATTGACTTTAGAGGAATTAAGAAAAATTGAACCCAAACTTAAAGATGATGTATTAAAAGTATTTAATTTAAAAAATTCAATTAATTCGAAAAAATCTTTTGGTGGAACTTCTTTTGATAATATTAAAAAGATGATAATGAAATATAAAAAAGAAAAATGATTAAAAAATTTACTATAATTATATTGTTATTTTGTGCAGTTATTTCTTGTGGAAAGAAAGGTGATCCTAAGTACTTAGATCCAGACAAAAAAGCAGAAATAAAAAAAGTTTCAATTAACTTAGCTTAATGAAATACATAAATAAAAAATTAACAATAGAAAAAGTTAGTCTTCAAAAAATTGCAAATAAATTTGGAACTCCATTTTATTCTTATTCCTATTCGAAATTAAAAGAAAATATTAATAATTTTAAAAAAAACTTCAGATCTTTTTCACCCCTTATTTGCTTTGCTGTTAAATCTAATACTAATGTTAATATAATTAGAGAAATTAAAAAATTTGGATTAGGTGCTGATGTTGTTTCAGTAGGAGAATTGATGATGGTACTAAAAGCAGGAATTAACCCAAGTAAAATAGTATTTTCTGGTGTTGGTAAAACAACAAGTGAAATAAGCTATGCCATTGATAAAAAAATTTTGCTTATTAACGCTGAATCTTTAAGTGAAATAAAAGAAATAGATCGATTAGCAAAATCAAAAAATAAAATAATAAAAATTGGTGTAAGACTGAACCCTAACACAGATGCAAAAACATTAAGTCAAATATCCACTGGGAAAAAAGAAAATAAATTTGGTGTAAATAAAAATACATTCTATGAAATTATAAATTATTGCAAAAATTCGAAAAATATTAATTTAAGATGTCTAAGCGTTCATATAGGCAGTCAAATTTTAGACCATAGACCTTATGAAAAAATGCTCAAAGCAGTTAGTCAAATTCTTAATAAAACAAATCATAAATTTGAATTTATAGATTTAGGTGGAGGTATGGGAATTACTTACACCGACAAAAATAAAAAACTTAATTATAAAAAATACAAAACAGCTATTCTTAAATTTTTGAGAAAACATAAAGTTAAAATTATATTTGAGCCAGGTAGATCAATTATTGGTGATACCGGTACGTTAGTCTCAAAGATAATTTATATAAAAGATAGTGGAAGTAAAAAATTTATCATTTTAGATGCCGCAATGAACGATTTAATGAGACCTGCTTTGTATGGTGCTTTTCATAAAACCTTGCCTGTTACAAAATCTAACAAGATATCTATAAAACCATATGAATTTGTAGGTCCTATTTGTGAAAGTACAGATAAATTTATTACCTTAAAAAAGTTTCAAATGTTGAAAGAAAAAGATTTAATAGCAATATGTGATGTGGGGGCCTATGGAATGTCACTTAGCTCAAATTATAATTTAAGACCTAAACCAATAGAATTATTAATAAAAGGATCAAAGGTTAAAGTAATAAGAAAAAGACAAAAGCATAAAGATATAATTTAGCTTTTGACAAAAATGATAAGAAACTTTTTATTTTCAATACTATTTTTCGCTGGAATTATTTTTATTTCGATAATTTTTTTACCATCATTTTTTTTTCCTAAACGAGTTGTTTTGATGGGAGGTAAATTAATGGGCCATTGGGCCAGTTTTTGTTTAAGGTTTGTTCTTTCAACAAAAATTTCAATCAAAGGAAGGGAAAATATTATTAATAATGAAAAATTTTTTATAGCAGCATCTCATCAATCAATGTTTGAAACTTTTTATTTACAAACAATCTTTAACTCGCCTGTATTTATTCTAAAAAAAGAATTATTGTTAATTCCAATATTTGGTTGGTACTTAAAAAAAATTGGATCAATTTCGATAAAAAGAGATAAAGTTACAAAAGATAACTTGGGTTTTTTTGATGATATTTCAAAAATGATGGCTACTTCTAATAGACCTTTAATTATTTTTCCTCAAGGAACTAGAGTTCTTCCATATGAAAGACCACCTTTTAAAAAAGGTGCTTCGAGAATTTATGAACAGCTAAATGTTACTTGTCAGCCAGTTGCAATTAACTCTGGGTATGTATGGCCTAAAAAAGGAGAAAAAAAATCTAATAGAACTATTACAATCTCTATTCTCAAACCAATTCCTTCAGGGTTAACAAAAGAAAATTTTATTCAAATTCTTGAAAAAAATATTTATTCAGAGTTAGACTTAATTAATTAGCCCTTCATAGGCATAACAACAAAAATACTATCAAAATCACCTGGATCTTTTATTAGTGCTGGTGAACCAGTATCATTAAAGAAAATTTCAACTCTTTCTCCATCTAGTTGTGAAGCAACATCTATCAAATATCTAGAGTTAAAACTTATCTCTAAGTCATGATCAAACTTAACACTTAAAGTTTCTTTACCATCACCACTGTTGGTATTATTTACTGAGAGATCAAGAGCGTCTTTTGATAAATTAAATTTCACACCATCTTTTTTATCTAATGAAACAGATGCTACTCTATCAACAGAACTTAAAAATAATTTTAAGTCTATTTCTAATTTTTTTTGATTATTTTTAGGTATAACTTGAATGTAATTAGGAAATTTTCCGTCAATAAGTTTTGAAATTAAAATACTATTATTTAATTCAAATTTTATTTTTGATTTTACATTTGAAACTTTTACATCCCCATCATAGCTATCTAATAAAGAACAAAGTTGAAAAATTGTTTTTTTAGGTAAAATTATAGGATCAAAATCAATTTTTTCCTCTAATCTAATTTTTGAAATAGACATTCTATGACTATCGGTTGCAACTGCTGTTAAATAATTTTTATCTTCAACTTCTGTTTGATGAAAATAAATTCCACTTAGATAATGCCTTGTTTCGTCATTAGAAACTGAAAATTTACACTTATTTAATAATTTCAATAATTGTTTTGATTTAATTATAAATTCATTTTGATTAAAATTTTCATCTGTCAGTGGAAACTCTGTTGCACTTATACAATTCAAATTGAAAATAGATTTTTCAGACTCTACTTGTAATTTGCTTATATCTGTTAGAGAAAGATTTATTTTTTTTCCTGAGCCAAACTTTCTTATAATATCATACATAATTGATGAAGTCGTGGTTGTTTTGCCTTCCTCCAGAATTTCTACATTATTTAATTGATGTATAAATATTAAATCTAGATCGGTCGCAGTGATAGTAAGTTTTGAATTGCTTGCATCTAACAAAATATTGGAAAGTATTTGTAATGTACTTCTTTTTTCTATAACACCTTGGCAATAATTTAATGCTTGCTGAAGGTCTTGTTGATTAACGTTAAATTTCATTTTCTTTATTATTATATAAAATCTGGTTTTTTAACTTATTTATATTGTCAACCATCTCAGGATCTTTTTCTTTTATCTTTTCAATAGTTTTTACTGAATGAATTATTGTTGTGTGATCTCTATTAGAAAATTCCCTTCCAATTTCAGGTAATGATTTTGAAGTCAAAATTTTAGTTAAATAAATTGCTGTTTGTCTAGGTCTTACTAAGTATCTTGATCTTCTAGATGATAACATTTCATTTTTGCTGATTTTGAAGAACTTACAAACAATTGTCTGAATTAAGTCTATAGTTACTTTATTTTCTGCTAAATTTAACAAATCCTTTAAAACTACCTTTGTTTCAGCAAGATTTGGGGCTTTGTTATATATTCTTGAAAATGAAACAACTCTATTTATTGAGCCTACTAACTCCCTTACACTTCCAGTTATTTCATTGCTTATAAAGTCTTGAATTTCGTTGGAAACTTGTAATTGTTCTGAGTACAAAGCGTTCAATTCTTCTGTTTTTTTTTCTACTATTTTTTTTCTTAGTTCAAGGTCAGGCTTTTGAATATCAACAACTAGTCCACCAGAAAATCTTGATTTAATTCTTTCTTGAATTCTTGATAGTTTATTTGGCGATCTATCAGCAGATACAATTATTTGAGAGCCTTTGTCAAGCAAAGCGTTAAATGTGTGAAAAAATTCTTCCTGCATAGCTTCCTTTCCACTTATAAACTGAATATCATCGATTAATAAAATGTCTGTATTTCTAAAATATTCTTTAAACTTAACCATATCGTTTGATTTAATCGATTTTACAAACTGATACATAAAGCGTTCAGCAGAAATAAACATTACTCTATTATTTTTTTTAACCTCTAAACCTATTGAATTTAATAAATGAGTTTTTCCCATTCCAACTCCACCATAAATATAAAGTGGATTATAATGAGAGATATTTTCTGAAACTTTTAATGAAGCTTCGTATGCTAATTTATTAGATGAACCTGTTATAAAATTATCAAATCTTTTATTTGGGTCAATTCGATTATATTGCAAATAAGAGTCTTTGATAAATGAAACATTTTCATTTGCACTGTTCTCTTTAATATTGATTTCTTTTGAATTTATATTCTGGACTTTTTCAACTATTCTAAACTCAATTCTAATGATATCTTTTTTAAATACTTTAATTATTTGTAATATTTGGTCTAGATATCTTGAAGTAATCCAATCTCTTATAAATCTTGTTGGAACTGATAATAATAAATAATTATTAAATTCTTCTACAAATGAAATTTTTTTTAACCAGCTCTCGTAAACTTCTAAGCCTAATTTGTTTTTCATCTCATTTTGAACTAACTTCCATTCAAAGTTTTCAGATGAAAAATTACTAATGTTTTTTGTATTTGTTATTTTGTTCATAACGTAAGGGGAGTTATCAGTTAGAACTATTTAAAAAAATTTGCAACAAGTTAATAAAAAAAATTAAAAAAAAATAAAATCTACGATTGTGGTTAGATTAAAAATTTATAAAAGATTTAAATTTTGAATTTAAAATTTTAAATTGAATCAAACATAGATTGAATCAACAATTAGTTTCAATTTAGATTAAATCAAATGTAGATTGAATAGTTTTAATACATATATTTACTAAGTCTAAATGTAGTAATCTAATATAAAACTTAAATATATAATGTAGGTATCAGAAGTTGTTAAAAATTTTTAACTAACGTTTAGATTGAGGCAATTTTTTTTGTTATTCTAGAAACATTTCTAGAAGCATTCTGTTTTTTTATTATCCCAGTTTTTGCAATTTTCATCAACTCAGAGTTTAACTTTGGTAAAAATTTTAAAGCCTCATCTTTCTTTTTTTCATCAATTAAAAGATTCATCTTTTTCAGAGCATTTTTAAACCTGCTCTTTCTAGCTTTATTCACCGCTGTTTGTTTAGAAATTCTTCTAATTCTTTTGACTGCTGATTTTGTGTTTGCCATCTGCGCAGGGGTATAACTTGAGAATTTATAGTGGTCAACTAAATATTTAACTATTTTTGACAAGAAACACAAAAAAAAGTTGACCTATTTGATGTTATTTTTTTTTTTATAATACCTTTACACTTTGCACGCTTACAATAAGCTCCGTCTTGCTGATAAACTCTAAATTCTTTTTGAAAAGCACCTTTATTACCTGTGATATCTTTGAAATCTCTAATACTTGAACCTCCCTTATTAATTGCTTGTAAAAGTATTTTCTTAGAATTAAAAATAATTTTTAAACATTCATTTTTATTAAGTCTTTTTGCCTTTTTAAATGGATTTATTTTACTAGCGAAAAGAATTTCACTTGCATAAATATTACCTATTCCAGAAACAAATCTCTGATCAAGTAAGAAACTTTTTATATTCTTATTTTTTTTCTTAAAATAATTAACTACATAATTTAAATTAAATTTATCACTAAATGGTTCAGGCCCCATTGATTTAAATCTTTTATTAAAATCCTGATGATTTTTAATTATTTCGAAAAATCCAAAACGTCTTGGATCATTATAAATTACTTTCAATTTATCAAATACAAACTCTGCATGATTGTGTTTTTTGGGTAAAAAAGGTGAATGATAAAAACTAGTATTTGTAAATTTTAGAGGCTTTTTCTTATTAAGAATATGAATTGTTCCAGACATCCCTAAATGAATTATACAATATTGCTCATTTTGAAAATGGATAATCAAATATTTAGAAAATCTACTAACTTCAATTATTTTTTTATTTTTAAGAAAACTTTCAAAATCACTTGGTATTTTAAACCTTAAATTCCTGTTTCTAATTATTACTTTTTTTATGCTTTTTTTTTTGATCTTTTTATGAAGGGATTGTCTAACAATTTCTACTTCTGGTAATTCTGGCATTTGATACTATATTCAATATATATTTTTTTATGCAACAAAATCTTCAAAATAAAAAAGGACTTGTAGAAAATGTATTTAATCAGGTCTACAACAAATATGACTTGATGAATGACTTTATGTCTATGGGTGTACATAGATATTGGAAAAAAAGTTTAATCAATATGATGAATCCGAGAGTTAGTAGAAAATTAATAGATGTTGCGTGTGGCACGGGTGATGTTGGAAAGTTATTTTTAGATAGCACAAATAAAGAGGCTGAAATTACTTGTGTAGACCCTAATAAAGGGATGGTTAGTCAGGGAAAACAAAAATTATCAAATTATAAAAATGTAAAATGGGTTATTTCACCAGCAGAAAAATTATTAATAAAAGATAGTTCATTTGATTACTACACTATTAGCTTTGGACTAAGAAATACAAAAAATTTAAATAAAGCGCTTTCAGAAGCCTATAGAGTTTTAAAGCCCGGTGGACGCTATCTATGTCTAGAATTTTCTAAGATTCAAAATTCAAATCTTGATTTTATATATAAAAATTATTCAAAACTTATTCCTATTATTGGTCAGTTTGTAGTTGGAGAAAAAGAACCTTACGAATATTTAATCAAAAGTATTGAACAATTTATTAATCAAGATGAATTAATAGAGTTGATGGAAAAAAATAATTTTCACAAATGTTCTTATAGAAATCTTTCTGGTGGTATTGTTTCAATTCATAGTGGTTGGAAAATTTAATGATTAAAAAACTTATTAATTTATTTAAATTAGGGAGAAAAATTGCAAAATCAGATATTTTAAAAATTGCATCAAAATTTAAAAAACCTCCTTTAGCTGTAACTATATTGTTCCAAATTTTATCTATTTCATTTGAAAAAAAAGAACAACATAATTTAATTGAGGATGATGGCGAAAGACTATCTAGGTCATTAGAATCTATGGGTACAACTTTCATCAAACTTGGGCAATTTCTTGCTACTAGACCAGATATAATCGGAGAAGAATTATCTTTAAAGTTAGAAAAACTTCAAGATCGATTACCCCCTTTTTCAATCCATGAAGCAAAAGAAATTATTAAAGAAGATCTAGGAGTTGATGCATTTAATTCAATAATTGATTTAAGTGAACCAGTTGCTGCTGCATCAATTGCACAAGTTCATAAAGCAAAAATAAATGACAATGGAACAATTAAAGATGTAGCAATAAAAATCTTAAGACCAAATATAAAAAAAATATTCAATGAAGAAATAGATGCAATGATGTTATTTGCATTTATTATTGAGTCATTTGTAAAAAAAACAAAAAGATTAAAACTTGTTGAAGTTGTTTTTTTACTTAAAGAAATAACTAATCTTGAAATGGATTTAAGATTCGAAGCTGCTGCGGCTAACGAATACGCTGAAAACACTAAAAATGATGCTGGATTTAAAGTTCCTGAAATTTATTGGAATTTTACTAGTGAAAATGTAATGACTTTGGATTGGATAGATGGAATTTCAATAAGAGAAGCTGAAGAGCTAAAGAAAAGAAATTTAGATACTAATAAAATAGCTGAAGATATTATCCAACATTTTTTAAGACATGCTGTAAGAGATGGTTTTTTTCATGCAGATATGCATCAAGGAAATATTTTTGTTGATAATAGTGGCCAAATTGTACCTATAGATTTTGGGATTATGGGCAGGTTAGATAAACTTAGTAAAAGGTTTTTAGCGGAAATTTTATTTGGATTTATTCAAAGAGATTATCGTAAAGTAGCTGAAGTTCACTTAGTGGCCGGATTAGTTCCAAAAGAAGTACCAATCGATGATCTAGCTCAAGCTTTGAGATCAATTGGTGAACCCATATTTGGACAAGAAGTAAAAGATATTTCAGGAGGTAAATTACTCAAACAATTATTTGATGTTACAGAAAAGTTTAATATGCAAACTCAACCTCAATTATTAATGTTGCAAAAAACTATGGTTGTTGTTGAAGGTGTAGCAAGAAAGTTAAATCCAAACACAAATATTTGGACAACTTCAAAGCCTGTACTAGAAAATTGGCTTAAAGAAACAAAAGATCCAATTAATAATTTTAATGAAACTTTAAAAAATACATCTGAAGTGATTAAACGTTTACCAGAATTTCCTGAGATTATGGATAAAGCAAATCAAGCATTAACGTTTTTAGCTAGTGGTCAAATTCCTCAAAATTCAAATTCTTACACCGATCTGAATGATAAAAAATCAGAAATGATAGCATTTAGAAATCAATCTATTATTGGTTTATTACTTCTTGTAATTTTTGGCCTTATAGTATTTTAATTCTGTAGATGAAAAATTTGTTAAATAAAAAAATACTATTTATTATCTGTGGAGGAATATCTGCTTATAAAAGTCTTGAAACAATCAGGCTTTTTAAAAAGAATGGTGCAGATATAAAGACAATTCTTACAACAAGTGCAAAAGAGTTTGTAACTCCACTTTCAATAACATCACTTTCTCAAGGTAAAGTTTATAGTGATTTATTTAGTGTAGAAAATGAGGCTGAAATGGATCATATTTCACTTTCAAGATGGGCAGATATAATTGTAATTGCACCTGCGACAGCAAATACAATTTCAAAACTGGCTCAAGGAACGAGTGATGATTTAGCATCCACTGTTGTTTTGGCTTCAGATAAAGACATTATTTTAGCGCCAGCAATGAATGTAAGAATGTGGGAGCATCCAACTACTAAAACAAATATAAAAAAATTAAAAGGGTTTGGATATAAACTAATAGGTCCAGAGGTTGGTGATATGGCATGTGGTGAATATGGAGAAGGTAAAATGTCAGACCCATCAGTAATTGCTGAAGAAGTTGATAAATATTTCTTAACTCAAAAGAATAACAAAAAATTTAAAGCATTGGTTACAGCAGGTCCAACTAATGAGTACATAGATCCAGTTCGATTTATTACAAATAAATCAAGTGGCAAACAAGGATATGAATTAGCAAAATCATTATCCAAAAAAGGTTTTGATACAACATTAATATCGGGTCCAACTAATCTTGCAATATCTAAAGATATTAATCTTATTAAAGTTGAAACAGCAGATGAAATGTTGGTTGCTACTCAAGAAAATTTACCTGTTGATGTAGCAATTTTTTCTGCTGCAGTATCTGATTTTAAAATTAATAAAAAATATGAAAATAAAATTAAAAAACAAGAGAACCTAAACTTAAATTTAGAAAAGAATATAGATATACTTAATTATGTGTCCAACCACAACTCTATGAGACCTGAACTTGTGATTGGATTTGCAGCTGAAACCAACGAGATCGATAAAAATGCAGAAGAAAAATTAAACAAGAAAAATTGTGACTGGATAATATCTAATGATGTATCAAATAAAAATATAGGATTTAATTCTGATTATAATGAAGTTACAATTCATTACAAAAAAAGAGATGCTAAAAAAGAGAAACTTTCATACAAAAAAAAATCTGGAATTTCTGATGAAATAGTTGATAGAATAATTGATCAATTAAATTAATGGCAAAAGTTCTTATCAAAAAGTTACACCCTGAGGTTCAATTACCTGCTTACAAAACCGAAGGTGCATCAGGCATGGATTTAATGGCATTATTAAACGAACCCATCAATCTTAAACCAAACTCTTCATGTTTAGTTCCAACAGGGCTTGCTATTGCATTTTCAAGTGATTTTGAAATCCAGATAAGACCAAGATCTGGTTTAGCAGCAAAAAACAGTATAAGTGTTTTAAATACACCTGGAACTATTGATAGTGACTATAGGGGGGAAATAAAAGTAATTCTTTTTAATCACGGAAAAAATAATTTCTTGATAAATAATAAGGATAGAATCGCACAAATGATTTTAACTCCTGTAATTAAAATGGATCTTGAGGTAACCAATGATCTACCGAAGACAATTAGAGGAGAAGGTGGGTTTGGCTCAACAGGAAAATGAGCAAAAATTTAAATAAAAAAGAAATAGAAAAATTTTCAAGGCAAATAATTCTTAAAAATATTGGGGCTATAGGTCAAAGAAAAATCTTATCTTCTAGTGTCTTGATAGTTGGTATGGGTGGCCTAGGTTGCCCAGTAGCAGAATTTTTAACTAGGTCGGGTATTGGATCACTTGGAATTGTAGATCACGATATCATAAATCTTTCGAATATTCATAGGCAAAGTCTGTATGATGAAAAAGACATAAATCAATCAAAAGTAAAAATTGCGAAAAAAAAACTAAATAAAATTAATTCAAGGACAAAAATAAATATTTTTAATTTAAAATTAAACAAAACTATATTGGAAAAAATTATTAAAAATTACGATTATATTGTCGACGGTACTGATAATTTTGAAAGTAAATTCTTAATAAATGATTTGAGCCTGAAATATGAAAAATTTTTAGTCACTGGTGCTATAAGTAAATTTGATGGACATATTTTTACTTTTAATTTTTCTAATAAAAAAGATCCTTGCTTAAGATGTTTTTATCAAGAAGAAAAGATATCTGATGAAATATTAAATTGTGAGTATGAAGGAGTTTTGGGAACAGTTGCTGGAATAGTAGGTATATTGCAAGCTAACGAAATTTT
>CACOMK010000006.1 GCA_902628305.1 uncultured Pelagibacteraceae bacterium
TCCAGAAGCAGAAGCAGCTCCAGCAGCAGAAGCAGCTCCAGCAGCAGAAGCTCCTAAGGAAGAAGCTCCAAAAGCAGAAGCAGCTCCGGCGGAGGAAAAAAAATAATTTAAAGTTTATTTATGTGGCAAGCTCAAGTGTTTACACTTTATCCAGAAGTTTTTCCTGGTCCTTTATCTAAAGGGCTTTACGGAAAAGCTATATCAAATAATTTATGGAAACTAAAAGTTGTAAACATAAGAGATGCAGCTGATGACAAACATAAAACAGTAGATGATACACCTTATGGAGGTGGCTCTGGGATGTTGTTAAAAGCTGATGTTCTTGCAAAGTCCTTAGATGAAAATAAAAATGAGAATGAGAGAGTCTTATACTTGTCACCAAAAGGAAAAAAGTTTGATCAAAATTTGGCAAAAGAGCTAGCTAATGAAAAATCATTGTCAATAATTTGTGGTCATTTCGAAGGTGTAGATGAGAGAATACTTTCAACAAGAAAGATTGAGGAGGTTAGTATTGGAGATTATATTTTGTCAGGCGGTGAGTCGGCAGCGTATGTAGTGATAGATAGCATTTTAAGATTACTGCCAGGTGTATTAGGAAATGAAAACTCTAAACTAGATGAAACCTTTGAAAATGGTCTTCTAGAGTACCCTCAATATACAAAACCTCAAATTTGGGAGGAAAAAGCCGTACCAGACGTACTATTATCAGGGGATCATAATAAAATTAAACACTGGCGTTTATCTCAATCTGAGGCTATAACACGCGACCGAAGACCAGATTTATGGGAAAAATATAAGAAATACTAACTTGATACACATTAACATGAAAACAATTGAAGAAATAAATCAGCACAACGTTAAGAAAATACTTTCAGAGAAAAAAATTCCTGAATTTTATCCTGGAGATGTTGTTAAAGTTGGTGTGAGAATTACTGAGGGTAAAAAAGAAAGAATTCAGTATTTTGAAGGTGTTTGTATTGCAAAAAAGAGCAGGGATTTAAATTCATCTTTTACTGTTAGAAAAATCTCTTTTGGGGAAGGTGTTGAGAGAACTTTTCCTTTATTTGGAACATTAATTGATTCAATAAAAGTTATCAGATCTGGTAAAGTAAGAAGAGCCAAACTTTATTATTTAAGGGATAGAACAGGTAAATCAGCAAGGATCGCTGAGAAAATTAGAAAAAAAATTGGTATTGATATTGATGTAAAACCAGAAACGGTTACTGAGGAAAATGTAGCTCCAGTAGCAGAAGCTCCAAAAGAGGAATTAACACCAGCTGGAGAAGTTCCTAAGGCAGACGCAGCACCAGCAGCAGAGGCTACTAAAGAAGAAGCTCCTAAAGTAGAAAAGTCAGAGGGTGCTTCAGAGAAAAAATAATATTTTTTCAATGGCCACAACACTTTACGATAAAATTTGGAAAGATCACCTAGTAGATCAACAAGATGATGGTACAGCATTATTGTTTGTTGATAGACACTTAGTACATGAGGTAACTAGTCCACAAGCTTTTGAAGGTTTAAGAAATTCAAATAGAAAAGTTAGGCATCCTAATTTGACTTTAGCTGTTGCTGATCACAATGTTCCAACTACAGATAGAACAAAAGGAATTGCTGATACTGACTCAAAAATACAGGTAGAAACTTTAGAAGCGAATTGTAAAGAGTTCGGAGTACAACTTTTTAGTATGAATGACAAAAGGCAAGGTATTGTTCATGTAACAGGTCCAGAACAAGGTTTCACGCAACCAGGTACAGTTATTGTTTGTGGAGATAGTCATACCGCTACACATGGTGCCTTTGGAGCGTTAGCTTTTGGAATAGGAACTTCAGAAGTTGAGCATGTATTGGCTACACAAACATTAGTTCAGAAAAAAGCTAAAAATTTTAGAATTAATGTAAATGGAAAATTACCTTTGGGTGTAACTTCAAAAGATGTCATTCTTCAAATTATTGGTAAAATAGGAACAGCAGGTGGCACAGGATGTGTGTTGGAATATGCTGGAGATCTAATAGAGTCTTTAAGTGTAGAACAACGTATGACTATTTGCAATATGACAATAGAAGGTGGTGCAAGAGCTGGATTGATTGCACCTGATGAAAAAATATTTCAGTATCTAAAAGACAGACCTATGTCTCCTAAGGGTGAAAATTGGCATAAAGCCATAGACTATTGGAGTAGTTTAAAAACTGATACTAGCGCAAGTTTTGATAAAGAGATGAGTTTACAAGCTGATGAAATTGTACCAATGATTACTTGGGGAACATCACCACAAGACGTAATAACTATTGATGGAAATATTCCAAATCCAAAAAACGAAAAAGATGAAGACAAAAAAAATTCTTTAGAAAGAGCATTAGATTATATGGGTTTAAAACCAGATATGGCAGCTACGGATATTAAGATTGATAAGGTCTTTATTGGCAGTTGTACAAATGGCAGAATTGAGGATTTAAGAGAAGCAGCTCAAATATTAAAAGATAAAAAAATAGCTTCACATGTTCATGCAATGGTTGTTCCAGGGTCAGGATTAGTTAAAGAACAGGCAGAGCAAGAGGGATTAGATAAAATCTTTGTAAATTCAGGGTTTGAGTGGAGAGAGCCTGGATGCTCAATGTGCTTAGCAATGAATGCAGATAAATTAAAACCAGAAGAGAGATGTGCCTCTACATCTAATAGAAATTTTGAAGGTAGACAAGGTAGAGGGGGAAGAACACATTTGGTTAGCCCAGGTATGGCAGCAGCAGCAGCTATTTCTGGAAATCTAGACGATGTAAGAAAATACCAAAATTAAATGAGAAAATTTAATACACTAAAAAGTATTCCTGCATATTTACCTATTGTGAATATTGACACTGATATGATTATTCCAAAACAATTTTTAAAAACAATTAAAAGAACCGGCCTTGGAAAAAATTTATTTTTTGAAATGAGATATGATGAAAATGGAAATAAAATTAATGACTTTGTTTTAAATAAAGATCCATATAATAGTTCTAAAATTTTAATTGCAGGTAACAACTTTGGCTGCGGCTCCTCTAGAGAGCATGCACCATGGGCTTTGCTAGATTTTGGCATCACATGTGTGATTAGTTCCAGTTATGCAGATATTTTCTATAATAATTGTTTCAAAAATGGAATATTACCAATAATTCTCGAAGATGAAAAAATAAAAGAATTATCTGAATATGCTAAAAGGAAAGAAGAAATTTCAATAAATTTGAGTGAAGAAAAAATTTTATATGGAAATAATGAAATTAATTTTAATATAGATCCTTTTAAAAAAAAATGTTTACTAGAAGGTTTAGATGATATTGCGTTGTCATTAAAAAAATCTGAAAAAATAGAACAATTTGAAAATAAATTAAAAGATCATAAACCATGGATAATGAATGATTAAAGTAAAAAAAAGAAAAATACTTTTACTTCCTGGTGATGGTATTGGTCCAGAAGTAATAAGTGAAGTTAAAAAAATAATAATTTGGTTTAATGATAAAAAATCTTTAGATTTTGAGATTGATCAAGAACTTATAGGTGGATGTTCTTATGATAAGCATGGTACTCCAATTACTGATGAAGTTTTTTACAAAGCTTTAGAGAGTGAAGTTATCATGTTAGGAGCAGTTGGTGGTCCTACTTGGGATAGTTTAGAATTTTCAAAAAAACCTGAAAGAGCACTATTAAAGCTTAGAAAAGAATTAAAATTATTTGCAAATTTAAGACCTGCTATTTGTTTTGAGCAATTGGTTGATGCTTCAACTTTAAAGCCAGAAATAGTCTCTGGTTTGGACATTATGATAGTACGAGAGCTTACTGGTGGTATATATTTTGGTGAGCCAAGAGGAATTAAGCCAATAGAAAATGGTGAAAGAAAAGGAATAAATACTCACACATATACCACAAATGAAATTAAAAGAGTGGCAAGAGTAGCTTTTGATTTAGCAAGGAAAAGATCTAATAAAGTTACATCAAGCGAAAAATCAAATGTGATGGAGGCTGGTCAGTTATGGAAAGAAGAGGTTCAGGAATTACATAATAAAGAATATAAAGATGTAGAACTGAGTCATATGCTGGCAGACAATTGTGCTATGCAGCTTTTAAGAAACCCAAAACAATTTGATGTAATTGTAACTGATAATTTATTTGGAGATATGTTATCTGACCAAGCTTCTATGTTAACTGGATCTCTAGGCCTTCTGCCTTCTGCATCTTTAGGTGCAAAAAATAAAAATGGTGAGATGAGAGCAATGTATGAGCCTATTCATGGATCTGCTCCTGACATTGCGGGAAAAGGTATTGCAAATCCGATCGCTTCAATTTTAAGCTTTGCAATGGCATTAAGATATTCACTAGATCTTGATAAAGAAGCAGATACTTTAGAAAAAGCAGTCCAAGACGTTCTAAACGATGGCTTAAGAACTAAAGATATAATGTCAGATAATATGAAAGAAATATCAACTTCAGCAATGGGTGATGCGATAATTTCAAAATTGCAATAAAAAAGGAATTATTCTAAGGTCTAAAAATGCCAAGTTACACTGCTCCAGTAAAAGATATGATGTTTCTCTTTGAAAAATTGAGAGATAATAAAAATTATAACGAGCTTGAGAAGTATAATGAAGTAACCCCAGACTTAGTAAAAGATATTTTAGAGGAAGCTGCTAAGATAAATCAAAATTTAATTTTACCACTTGCTAAAACAGGAGATGAAAATCCAGCTGTTTTAGAAAATGGTATTGTTAGAACTCCTCCAGGATATAAGGAAGCATACCAGAAATATATTGAAGATGGCTGGACATCTTTGTCTTGTGATCCTAAATATGGTGGTCAAGGAATGCCAAAGACTGTAAGCGCATTCTTTGATGAAATGTTATCTTCAGCAAGTCTATCATTTAAATTATATAGCGAATTAAGTATTGGTGCTTATAATTGTATAAATCACCATGCATCAAATGAAATAAAAGATAAATATTTACCAAAAATTGTTGAAGGTAAATGGAGTGGTACGATGTGTTTAACAGAGCCGGTTTGTGGAACAGATTTAGGTTTATTAAAAACTAAAGCGATTAAACAGTCTGATGAAACTTATAAAATTAGTGGGCAAAAAATTTTTATTACCTCAGGTGACCATGATTTAACTGAAAATATTATTCATTTAGTTTTAGCAAGATCCACTGACTCTCCTTCTGGTACCAAGGGTATTAGTTTATTTCTAGTTCCAAAATATATTGTAAATGAAGACGGTAGTGTTGGTCCAAGAAATGGTATTTCAACTGGATCTATTGAAAGCAAAATGGGCATTAAAGGTTCAGCTACATGTGTGTTAAATTTTGATGATGCAACTGGTTATATGATTGGTACTAAAGACAAAGGTCTTAGTGCCATGTTTACTATGATGAATTTAGAAAGAATAGTTGTTGGTATTCAAGGTTTAGGAATTTCTGAAATTGCCTATCAAAACTCACTTGCTTACGCGAAAGAAAGAAAGCAAGGAAAAACAAATAATTCTAAATCTTCGAATGGAGCAGATTTTATTATTGAACATGCAGATATTAGAAGATCTTTACTGAATATGAAATCGATAATTGAAGGTGAAAGAGCTTTATGTTTTTGGTTGTCTCAACAAACAGATGTAAGTCTTTATCATCCAGATGAAAAGATAAAACGTGATGCTTCAGATTACGTTTCATTAATGACACCTGTAGTTAAATCACTATTTACTGATTTAGCGATGGAAATTACAAGTGATGCGATGCAAATACATGGTGGATATGGTTATACGAAGGATCAAGGCATAGAACAATTGTATCGAGATAATCGTATTACTCCTATTTATGAAGGAACAAATTCAGTGCAAGCTGCAGATTTAGTATTTAGAAAATTGTTTAATAAAAATGGTGATATTATTAATAAGTTTTTAGAAATGGTTAAGTCAGAATGTGAGTCTAAAAATGGAAAAGTAAAAACATTTTCCAAAGAATTAAATTATTATCTAGATATCTTGTCTAAGTTTACAGACTGGATAGGAGATAAAAATAAAATTGAAAAAGATGACGTGAGTGCTGCAGCAAATGACTATTTAAAAAGTTTAGGATACATCTCAATTGCTTACGCCTGGATTAAAATTTTGGATGTAAGTTTCAATGATTTTGATACAAATGAGGAGTTTTATAGTGATAAGATAAATACCGCCAAATTTTATTTTGATAAAGTTCTACCTCGAGCTGAGTATCATTACAAATCTGCAATTTCCGGAAGTTCAAACATTATGAATTTTAAATTTAACTAGGAATGAGCCATTACGATACAAATTTAGATAAAAATAAAGCTAATCACGTACCACTAACTCCGCTAACATTTTTAAAAAGAGCAAAAGAAATTTATCCAAATTATGAAGCTTTAATCTATGAGGATAGAAAATATACTTGGAAAGAAGTTTATAAAAGAGTTGTAAAATTTGCTAGCGCATTATCAAAAATAGGTATTAAAAAAGGTGATACAGTTTCATTCTTAGCATTTAATACACCAGAAATTTTTGAAGCACATTACTCAGTACCAATGACGGGTGCAGTTATCAATACTATAAATATAAGATTAGATGCTAAAACAATTTCTTATATTTTGGATCATAGTGAAGCAAAGGTGCTTGTAGTAGATAGACAATTACATGGAGAAGTAAAAAAAGCGTTAAAATCTCTAAACAAGAAAATTACTATAATTGACATTAATGACGAATATGCTGATCAGTCTAAATTAGAAAAAATTGGAGACTTAGAATATGAAAGTTTTTTAAATACAGGCGACGAAAATTTTCAATGGGAAATGCCAGAGGATGAGTGGCAAGCAATATCATTGAGCTATACGTCAGGAACTACAGGAAATCCAAAGGGAGTGGTATATCATCATAGAGGAGCATATTTAATGTCAACAGGAAGCTCAGTAGCCTGGAATATGCCTAACAGATTAAATTTTTTGACAGTTGTTCCAATGTTTCATTGCAATGGCTGGTGTTATCCGTGGACAGTCCCGATGCTAAATGGTCGAACAATTTGTTTAAGAAACATAGATATTAAAAAAATTTTTGAACTAATTGATAAATATCAAGTTACGCACTTTGGTGGTGCACCAATAGTGTTAAATATGATTACTGGAGCACCCGAGAGTGATCAAAAAAAATTAAAACAAAAAGTTTATGTATTAACTGCTGGAGCTCCACCACCAAGTATAATTTTTAAGAAAATGAAAGCTCTTGGTTTTGAGGTAATGCATGTATACGGTTTAACTGAAACTTACGGACATGTTACTCAGTGTGCTTGGAATGATGATTGGAATGATTTTGATGAGGAAAAACAAAATGAGATTAAAGCAAGACAAGGTGTTAAATATCCAAACACTGAAGGTGTAACTATTTTAGATCCCGAAACAATGAAGGAGGTGCCTAGAGACGGAAAGACAATTGGTGAAATTATGATTAGAGGAAATGTGGTAATGAAAGGTTACTTTAAAGATAAAGATGCCACTGATAAAGCTATGAAAGATGGATGGTTTCATAGCGGTGATTTAGCCGTGATGCATCCTGATGGATATATAAAAATACAAGATAGATCAAAAGATATAATTATTTCTGGAGGAGAAAATATTTCTTCAATTGAAATTGAGAATACACTTTCTAAACATCCATCTGTTTCTATTGCTGCAGTTGTTGCAAAACCTGATGAAAAATGGGGAGAAGTACCTTGTGCATTTATTGAAGCTGTCAAGGATAAACCAGTTAGCGAAAAAGAATTAATTGATTTTTGTAAAGAGACATTGGCAGGATTTAAAGTTCCAAAAAAAGTTATTTTTTGTGAGTTGCCAAAAACTTCTACGGGAAAAATACAAAAATTTGAATTAAGAAAACAAGTTTAGGTAATTTTGATTTTTCAGATTGAAAATAAAAACATCCATGTTTCTGACGCTGGACAGGGAATAGATCTAAGTAAAGAGACTATAGTATTTCTTCATGGTAGTGGTCTTTCTCATATAGTATGGTCTTTAACGGAACAATTTTTTTCTAATAAAAATTTTAATGTTTTATCTATAGATTTACCAGGCCATGGAAATTCAGATGGTCCTTGTCTTGACACAATTGAAAAAATTGCTGATTGGTTAGAACAAGTATTTATTTCATTAAATTTAGAAAAGTTGACTTTAGTTGGACATTCTCAAGGATGCTTGGAGATACTTGAGTATGCATCAAAATATAAAAATAGATTGCAAAAAATAGTGTTTATTGGTGGTTCAAATAAAATGCCAGTTCATTCAGACTTAATTGATTTGGCAAAAAATGGAGATTCTGACGCAGTTAAATTAATGATGAAGTGGGGATATGAAGGATCAAAAAAATTTATTGGTGGTAATCCTGTAGAAAAAATTATTCAGTCACCAAGAGATATTAGAGAAATATTGGCAGTCGACCTTGTTGCTTGCAACAATTACAAGAATGGAACTGATGCAGCAAAATCAATAGAATGCCCATCTCTTCTTATTTTTGGATCTTTAGACAAAATGGTAAATTTAGAAGCAGGTAAAAAATTTTCTAGTTTAGTTAAAAACTCAACAATTCATGTAATTGAAGATTGTGGTCACATGATTATGATTGAAAAAGCATTTGAAATGAGAGACAAGGTCTTTGAATTTTTAAAATAATGAAAACTTTTTCAATAGCAAAATCAAGAAGACTTAGGGGTACTCCTTATACTTCAAGAATAGAAAAACAAGGTGTTACAGCTTACACTATATATAATCATATGTTGCTCCCTGCTGCATTTGGTACATTGGAGGACTCCTATCATCATCTGAAAGAGCATGTACAGGTATGGGATGTTGCTGCGGAAAGGCAGGTAGAAATTTCTGGCAAAGATTCTGCAAAATTAGTTCAATTAATGACTTGTAGGGATTTATCAAAATCAAAAGATGGAAGATGTTATTATTGTCCAATAATTGATGATAATGGAGGTCTCATTAATGATCCAGTAGTTTTGAGGTTAGATAAAAATAAATGGTGGGTTTCTCTTGCTGACTCAGATGTAATATTATTTGCTAAAGGATTAGCAATAGGAAATAAATTTGATGTTAAAATTATTGAACCTGATGTCGATATAATGGCAGTACAGGGTCCAAAGTCATTTAACCTAATGGAAAAAGTTTTTGGAGATAAGATTGTAAATTTAAAATTCTTTGGTTTTGATTATTTTGAATTTGGTGGTGATAAACATTTAATTGCAAGATCTGGATGGTCTAAACAAGGTGGTTATGAAATTTACGTTGAGCATAACGATTCAGGATTAAAATTATATGATCATCTGTTTGAAATTGGAAAAAAATTTAATATTAAACCAGGATGTCCTAATTTAATTGAAAGAATTGAAAGTGGATTACTTTCATATGGAAATGATATGGATAATGGAGATAATCCATATGAGTGTGGATTTGATAAATACATTAATATAGATAGTGATATTGATTTTTTAGGAAAAGAAAAACTAAAACAAGTTAAATCAGATGGAATTAAAAAAAAACTAATGGGAGTAAAGTTTGATACAGATAAAATTAGTCTTACAGGTTCGTTAAATCTGACCGATCAAAGTGATAAGATAATTGGAGAATTGAGATCAGCCTGTTATTCGCCACATTTTAAAAAAGTTATTGGTATCGCTATGATGAAAAAAGACTACTGGAATACTGATCAAAATGTAAAAGCTAAGGTAAATGGCGAAAATTGTACCGGTAAAGTTTGCGATTTACCTTTTATTTAGTATAAAAGTTCTAAAACATGAACATAGCTATCGTAGGTGCAACAGGTAATGTAGGAAGGAAAACTCTTGATGTTTTTCATAAAAAAAACTTCAAGTTTGATAACCTGTATCTAGTAGCATCAGAAAAAAGTGCAGGAAAAAAAATCTCATTTAAAGAAAAAGAATATGTGATTGAAAATTTGGAGAACTATGATTTTTCAAAAGCAAATATAACTTTTTTTGCAGCTGGAGGAAAAATTGCAGAAAAGTATGCAGAAAAAGCGGCTAAAAATACTATAGTAATTGATAATTCAAGTTTTTTTAGAATGGATCCAGAAGTTCCTCTTATTGTGCCGCAAGTAAATGGATCTGACATAAAAAAAATGAAAAAAAATATAATTGCAAATCCAAATTGTTCAACAGCACAGCTTGTTATTGCACTTAAACCACTTCATGATTTGTTTAAAATAAAGAGAGTTGTAGTTTCAACTTATCAATCTGTATCAGGTGGTGGGAAGGCTCCAATGGATGAATTAATTGAACAAACTAAATTATACTTAGAAGGAAAAAAAATCGAACCAAAAAATTTTACCAAGCAAATTGCATTTAATATTATTCCACATATAGATGTATTTGCTGAGGATGGTTATACAAAAGAAGAATTAAAAATGGTGAATGAAACAAAAAAAATTTTAGATAATAAAATTGAACTAACAGCAACTTGTGTGAGAATTCCAGTTCTAGTGTCACATTCTGAAGCTGTAAACATTGAGTTTGAAAAACCATATAATTTAGAAAAAGTGAGAAATGCCCTAGATAACGCACAAGGATGTGTGGTAATTGATAAAAGGGAAAACGGTGGTTATAGCACTCCAATTGAAGCAACAGGAAGTGATAATACTTATATTTCGAGAATTAGAGAGGATAAAACAAATCCTAACTCTTTAAATTTATGGATAGTTTCTGATAACCTATTAAGAGGTGCTGCACTTAATTCTGTTGAAATTGCAGAAACAATAATTAAATCAAGTTAAGGAAATGGAAAATAGACCTTTATCACCACATATACAAATTTATAAATGGCATATTTCTTCATTGGTATCAATTTCTCATAGAATTACAGGAATAATAAATTTCTTTGCGATTAGTTTGATTTGTTTTTGGCTTGCTTTTATGCTTCTTGGCGAAACCAACTATCAAGTAATAAAGAATTTTTTAGAAACATTCTTAGGAAAATTTATTTTGATTGGTATAACTTGGTCATTTAGTTTCCAAATGTTAAGTGAGATAAGACATTTGATTATGGATTACGGCTATGGATTTGAATTACAAACAACAAAAGTTACTGGACTGATTGTTATTTTTGGATCAATAATTTTAACTATATTAATTTATTTATTAGGGAGAGGTTTTCTATAATGTTAACAGCAACAAAAAAGTGGATTTTTTTAAGAATAAGTTCACTAATTTTATTACCCCTCATGTTTTGGTTTATAATAAATTTAGTAAACTTTTATGATAAAACATATGTTGAAATAGTTAGATTTTTAACGGCTCAACCAAATAAAACTTTAATAGGGTTATTTTTGGTATTTTCTTATTTTTTTTCAGCTTTGAGCATAAGTGAGGTTTTTGAGGACTATATTAAAGACGAAAAAATCAAAAATGCCGCAAACAAAGCGCTTAATTTTTTTGCTATAGTAATTCCTATAATTACAATTATTGTAATATCTAACTTAGGTACATGAAAGAATATAATATCATAGAACATGAGTACGATGTTGTTGTACTCGGAGCTGGAGGCTCTGGATTAAGAGCGGCTGTAGGGCTTAGTGAAGCTGGATTAAAAACAGCTTGTATTTCAAAAGTATTTCCAACTAGAAGTCATACGTCAGCTGCACAAGGTGGTATTTCAGCATCTCTTGGAAATATGGGTGAAGATGATTGGAGGTGGCACATGTATGATACTGTTAAAGGTGCCGATTGGCTAGGTGACCAAGATAGTATTGAGTATTTATGTAAAGAGGCACCAAAAGCTGTATTAGAATTAGAACAATACGGAGTTCCATTTAGCAGAACTGAAGAGGGAAAAATATATCAAAGACCATTCGGTGGTATGACAAAAAATTATGGTAATGGCATCGTCCAAAGAACTTGTGCAGCGGCAGATAGAACTGGTCATGCAATTTTGCATACACTTTATGGTCAAGCCTTAAAACATAACACAGAATTTTTTATAGAATTCTTTGCCTTAGATTTGTTAATGAAAAACGGCGAATGTAAAGGATTGATCGCTTGGAATTTAAATGATGGATCTATACACAGATTTAGAGCTCACACAGTAATTATTGCAACTGGTGGATATGGAAAAGTTTATTATTCAGCAACATCCGCACATACATGCACGGGTGACGGTAATGCAATGGTTTTAAGAGCAGGTCTGCCATTACAAGATATGGAATTTGTACAATTTCACCCTACAGGGATATATGGCCATGGTACTTTAATAACAGAGGGAGCACGAGGGGAAGGAGGATATCTTACAAACTCAAAAGGTGAGAGATTTATGGAAAGGTATGCTCCAAACGCAAAAGATTTAGCATCGCGAGATGTTGTAAGCAGGTCAATGTCAATTGAGATTAATGAAGGAAGAGGAGTTGGAAAAG
Organism: uncultured Pelagibacteraceae bacterium; assembly: GCA_902628305.1. GTDB lineage: Bacteria > Pseudomonadota > Alphaproteobacteria > Pelagibacterales > Pelagibacteraceae > Pelagibacter. The sequence continues at coordinate 12,441 of CACOMK010000006.1, forward strand.
AACATGATCATGTCCATTTAAATTTAAATCACCTAGATAAAGAAATTATTGAAAGTAGGTTGCCAGGAATAACTGAGGCTGCAAGATTATTTGCAAATGTTGATGTCACAAAAGAACCAATTCCAGTCGTGCCAACGGTTCATTATAACATGGGAGGTATACCTACTAATTATAAAGCAGAGGTGTTAACTGTTAATGGTTCAGAAAAAACTGTGCCTGGATTAATGGCTATTGGAGAAGCGGCATGTGTTTCAGTTCATGGTGCAAATAGGCTTGGATCTAATTCATTAATTGATCTAGTAGTATTTGGAAGAGCAGCAGCGAAGAGAGCTGCTGAATTAATAAAACCAGGAACACCACATGAAGAAATTTCTGAAACTGAAACTCAAAAATGCCTAGATAGGTTCGATAAACTAAGAAATGCTAATGGAAATAATAGCACTGCAGAATTAAGACTTTCAATGCAAAAAACTATGCAATCAAAGTGTGCTGTATTTAGAACAGAAAAAAATTTAAAAGAAGGTGTTGAGGAAATTAGAAAAACTTATGATGGCATGGATTCTATATCCGTTAAAGACAGATCTTTGGTATTTAATACAGATTTAGTGGAAACCTTGGAATTTGATAATTTAATAAGACAAGCTGTAACAACTGTAGATTCAGCTTACCATAGAAAAGAAAGCAGAGGCGCACATGCAAGAGACGATTATCCTAAAAGAGATGATGCAAAGTATATGCAACATACGCTAGCATGGTGTGATGGAAAAAATACAAAAATTAGTTACAGAGATGTACACAAGTCAACATTAACAAACGAAGTTCAATATTTTCCACCTCAAGAGAGAGTATATTAATGGTTCAAATTAGTTTGCCTAAGAATTCAGAAGTTAAAAAAGGCAAATACTTTCAAGATAAAACTGGTTCTAAAAATTTAAGAAAAGTTAACGTATATAGATGGGATCCATCAACAGAAGAAAATCCAAGAATTGATACATATGAAGTTGATATGGATAATTGTCCATCTAAGGTATTAGATATTTTAAATAAAATTAAAAACGAAATTGATCCAACTTTAGCTTATAGACGATCTTGCGCTCATGGAGTTTGTGGCTCATGTGCTATGAATATGGGAGGAAAAAATGGGCTTGCTTGTACAACATCCCATGCAGAAATTGACGGTGACATTGACATTTATCCTTTACCACATTTAAAAGTTAAAAAAGATTTAATAGGAGATTTAGACGGCCTATATAAACAATATCAATCGATTGAGCCTTGGCTTAAAAATAATTCAACGAGACAAACAAATGAAATTTATCAATCTAAAGATGATAGAGCAAAATTAGATGGTGCATACGAATGTATTATGTGTGCATGTTGTTCTACATCATGCCCAAGTTATTGGTGGAATGGTGATAAATATTTAGGTCCAGCGGTTCTCTTACAAGCTTATAGATGGATAATCGACAGTAGAGATGAAGATAGAAAACAGAGATTAAAAAAAGTTGCAGATGAATTAAAACTTTACAGGTGTCATACGATTTTAAACTGTACAAGTGCATGCCCTAAAGGCTTAAATCCTGCAAAAGCTATCGCAGAAATAAAAAAAATGCTAGCAACAGCTAATGTTTAAATAGACTAAACAAGAATTTTGCTTTAAAAAACCTTATTCATGAAATTAATTGAACACTTTGTAAATGGAAAAATAATTCCAGGTTCATCAAATAGGAATGGAAAAGTATTTAATCCAGCTACTGGAGAGCAAGATACTGAAGTACGAATTGCAAGCAAGAGTGATTTGGATAATGCTGTTGAAATAGCTAAAAAAGCATTTGAAACTTGGTCTCTAAAGCCTCCACTTCAAAGAGCAAGAATAATTTTCAAGTTTAAAGAGTTAGTTGAAAAAAATTCTGAAGAGCTCACAAAATTGATTGTCTCAGAACATGGAAAAGTTTATGAGGATGCAAAAGGTTCCCTTACAAGAGGATTAGAAGTAGTAGAATTTGCTTGTGGAATTCCGCATTTGTTAAAAGGTGAGTACTCAGAAAATGTAGGCACAGATGTTGATAGTTATTCTATGAGACAGCCACTAGGTGTGGTTGCAGGAATTACTCCATTTAATTTTCCTGCAATGGTTCCAATGTGGATGTTTCCTATAGCTATAGCTTGTGGGAATACTTTTATTCTTAAACCTTCAGAAAAAGATCCATCTTGCCCCTTGAGATTAGCTGAATTACTTTCTGAAGCCGGTCTTCCAGACGGAGTGTTCAATGTAGTAAATGGGGATAAAGAAGCTGTTGATGCAATTTTAGAAAATAAAGATATTAAAGCTGTTAGTTTTGTGGGTTCCACTCCTATTGCAAAATATATATACGAAAATTCAGCTAAAAATGAAAAAAGAGTTCAAGCTTTAGGTGGAGCTAAAAATCATTTAGTTGTAATGCCAGATTGTGATTTAGATGGTGCAGTTAATGGTTTAATGGGTGCAGCATATGGTTCAGCTGGTGAGAGATGTATGGCTCAATCAGTTGCTGTTGCAGTTGGAGATATTGGAGATGAGCTTGTATCAAGATTATCAAAAAAAGCTGAGGCTTTAAAAGTAGGCCCTGGAATGGACAAAACATCAGAAATGGGGCCTTTAGTTACCAAAGAGCATTTGGAAAAAGTTACTAGTTATGTTGATTTAGGTGTAAAGGAAGGAGCAAAATTAGTAGTTGATGGAAGAGGTTTAAAACTTCAGGGTTATGAAAACGGTTTCTATATAGGCGGATGTTTATTTGATCATGTAAATAAAGATATGAGAATTTATAAAGAAGAAATATTTGGTCCAGTATTATCAGTTGTAAGAGTAAAAACTTTTGAAGAGGCCGCAAAATTAATCAATGACCATGAGTATGGAAATGGAGTTAGTATTTATACAAGAGATGGTGATGCAGGCAGAACTTTTGCAAGTAAAATTCAAGTAGGTATGGTTGGAATTAATGTACCTATTCCAGTACCGATGGCATTTCATAGCTTTGGTGGTTGGAAAAGATCCATATTTGGAGATAGTGGAATGCATGGTATGGAAGGAATAAAGTTTTATACCAAGCTAAAAACAGTAACATCTAGATGGCCTTCAGGTGTCCGATCAAATGCGGAATTTGTAATGCCAACAATGAAATAAAGGAAATCAATGACAAAAATATCTTTAATTGGTGCAGGCCAAATTGGTGGAACTCTCGCGCATTTAATTGGAACAAAAGAATTAGTTAATGAAGTAGTTTTATTTGACGTAGCAAGTGGAATTGCTAAAGGAAAAGCTTTAGATATTGCACAATCTTCGTCAGTCGACGGATTTAATGTCAAATTCTCAGGAACTGATAAATACGAAGATATAAAAAATTCTGATGTAATTATAATTACTGCAGGTGTACCAAGAAAACCTGGAATGAGCAGAGATGATCTTCTTGGAATAAATTTGAAAATTATAAAACAAGTTGCAGAGGGTGTTAAGACAAATGCTCCTAACGCTTTTGTGATTTGTATCACAAATCCCTTGGATGTTATGGTTATGGCATTTCAAAAATTCTCTGGTTTACCTTCAAATAAAGTTGTTGGTATGGCAGGTATTTTAGATAGCTCGAGATTTAAATTATTTTTATCACTTGAACTTAATGTGCCTGTAAGAGAAATTGAGTCAATGGTTATGGGTGGTCATGGTGATACTATGGTTCCAATGCCAAGATTTACAAAGATTTCAGGTAAACCATTGATAGATCTTGTAAAGAGTGGAAAAATTTCTGCAGATAGAGTCGAAGAAATTAATCAAAGAACAAGAGATGGTGGTGCTGAGATAGTCAAGTATTTAGAAAAAGGATCAGCCTTTTATGCACCTGCAGCATCTGGTGTTCAAATGGCAGAGGCTTATTTGAATGACCAGAAAAAATTATTACCTTGTGCGGTTCAATTGAATGGAGAATATGGTGTAGAAAATGTTTATGCGGGTGTTCCAGTTGTTATTGGAAAAGATGGCGTGGAAAAAATCGAGCAGATTGATTTAGATGATAAAGAACAAAAAGAATTTATGAATTCAATAGACGCTGTAAAAGCTCTATGGGAGGCTGCATCTAAAATAGACCCTGATTTATCTAAATAATAATGAATATTCATGAGCATCAAGCTAAGCAAATATTAAAAAAATATGGTGCATTAGTTCCAGAGGGAGTATTTGCCCTTAATGTAGATGAGCTTATTGAAAAAGCAAAAACATTAAAAACCGAAAAATACGTTCTAAAAGCACAAATTCATGCTGGTGGCAGGGGAAAAGCTGGTGGTATAAAAATTTTAAACTCTATTGAAGAATTAAAGATAGCAGCTGGTGAGTTGCTTGGAAAAAAATTAGTAACTCATCAAACTGGACCGGAAGGTAGAGAGGTAAAAAGATTATATGTAGAAGAGTCTTCAAACATAGATGAAGAATTTTACTTATCGTGTCTAGTTGATAGGTCAAGTTCTAAAATCGCATTTATATCTAGCAATCAAGGTGGAATGGAAATTGAGGAAGTTGCAATCAGCTCACCTGAAAAAATTATAACAACAAAAGTTGATATAGTTAAAGAAATTTCAGATTTAGATTGTGAAAAGATAATTAAAATTTTTAATTTAAATGAAAACACAAAAAAACAAGCAATATCATTAATTAAATCAATTTATAAAATGTTTGTGAGTACAGATGCAAATATGGTTGAGGTAAATCCTTTAATCTTGACAAAAGAAGAAAAAATTATTTGTTTAGATGCAAAAGTTAACTTTGACTCAAATGCTTTATTCAGACATCCAGAAATTGTTCAATTGAGAGATTTAAACGAGGAAGATACTATCGAGATAGAAGCTAGCAAGCATGATCTTTCTTATATTAAACTTGATGGAAGTATTGGTTGTATGGTGAATGGTGCAGGATTGGCAATGGCAACGATGGATATAATTAAATTATATGGTGAGCAGCCAGCAAATTTTTTAGATGTAGGTGGTGGAGCATCTAAAGAAAAAGTATCTGCTGCATTAAAGATAATTCTCTCAGACAAAAATGTTAAAGGAATTTTAATAAATATTTTTGGAGGAATCATGAGATGTGATATTCTCGCCCAAGGAGTAGTAGATGCAGCCAAAGAAATTAATATAGGTGTACCTTTGGTAGTAAGGTTAGCAGGTACAAATTTTAAAGAAGGAAAAGAAATTCTTGATAATTCTAGATTAAAATTAATTTCTGCAGAAAATTTAGATGATGCAGCTCAGAAAATTGTTGAGGCAATAAAATAATATGTCAGTTTTAGTAAATAAAAATACTAAATTAATTTGTCAGGGATTTACTGGTGCACACGGAACTTTCCACTCAGAGCAGGCTATAAAATATGGAACTAATCTTGTGGGAGGGGTCACACCAAAAAAAGGTGGACAAAAACATTTAGACAGACCAGTTTTTAACAGCGTTTTAGAAGCTAAAAATGAAGTAGGAGCAGACGCGACTATGATTTACGTGCCTGCTAAATTTGCAGCAACAGCCATCATTGAAGCTATAGAAGCATCAGTTGAACTTATTGTTTGTATAACAGAGGGAATTCCTATTCAGGATATGCTTAAAGTAAGACAAAAGTTAAATGGTTCTAATAGCAGGTTGATTGGACCCAATTGTCCAGGAATAATCACTCCAGATGAGTGTAAAATCGGAATTATGCCAGGTAGCATTCACAAAAGAGGAACTGTTGGAATTGTGTCTAGATCTGGAACATTAACATATGAAGCAGTAGCCCAAACAACTGAAAATGGACTTGGTCAATCAACTTGTATTGGTATTGGTGGTGATCCTATTAATGGAACAAATTTTATAGATTGTTTAGATTTATTTTTAAATGATGATGAAACAGAATCTATTTTAATGATAGGTGAGATTGGAGGAACAGCCGAAGAAGAAGCGGCTGACTTTATAAATAATCATAAGATTAAAAAACCAATAGTTGGATTTATAGCTGGAATTACCGCTCCTCCGGGAAGGAGAATGGGGCATGCTGGTGCTATTATATCAGGTGGCAAGGGTGGAGCTGAAGATAAAATAAAAAAAATGGAAGAATGTGGTATTACAGTTGCTAAATCACCATCAATTATTGGAAAAACTTTATTTGATAAACTGTCTAATTGAAAAAAAATATTAGAGGGATATATTAAATAAAATAGATGTCTTCATCAAAAAATTTTGATTTCAAAAAAACTTCATTTTTAAATAAATCTAATAGTGCGTTTATAGAAGAAATGTATTTTAAGTTTATTAATAAAGATGCTGATCTTCCAGAAAGTTGGGTAAATTATTTCGAGGGAATTGGTGAAGAATTAAATGTTATAGCAAAAGAAATTAATGGTCCATCATGGGGACCGACTAAAAAAAAGATTGATATTGACGAATTACAAAAAAAAATAGAGGAACAGGATAAAAATGATTTTGAAAATTTCAAATTAGATAATTCAGAAAAATTTAATTTTCAGTTACTTGCTGACTCAAACAAGGACTCGATAAGCGCTGTAGCACTAATAAGAGCTTATAGATTACGAGGACACCTATTAGCAGATCTTGATCCGTTAGAAATGAGAGAGTCTGAGTATTTAGATGAACTTCATCCAGATTTTTATGGATTTAAAAAAGAAAATTATAACAAAAAAATTTTTCTTAACGGAGTAATAAATCTTAAGTATGCAAATATAAAAGAAATACTTAAATTTATGAAAAAGACCTATTGTGGAAAGATAGGTTATGAGTTCATGCATATTTCAAATCCAGACGAAAGAAAGTGGTTTAGAGATAGAATAGAGCAAGATAAAAATGCACTTCAGTTTACAAATAATGGAAAAGAGGCAATTTTAAATAAACTTGTGCAGGCAGAAGGATTTGAAAAATTTTTAGCTACTAAGTATGTAGGTACCAAAAGATTTGGTTTGGATGGTGGGGAAAGTTTAATACCCGCTCTTGAACAAATAATAAAAATTGGTGGTCAAAATAATATCAAAGAAGTTAAAATTGGAATGTCTCATAGAGGCAGACTTAATGTTTTGGCAAATGTTTTACAAAAATCTTACAAAAGAATTTTTAATGAGTTTGCTGGTGAGTTTAATTCTGACACAGAAGATAGTGCTGGTGATGTAAAATATCATCTTGGAGCATCCTCAAATAGGGAGTTTGATGGAAACTCAGTACATGTTAGCTTAACAGATAATCCTTCTCATTTAGAGGCTGTAAACCCAGTTGTTTTAGGACAGACAAGAGCTAAACAATTTTTCCACAAAGACCGTGAAAGAAATAAAGTTATACCTATTCTCATTCATGGTGATGCAGCATTTGCTGGCCAAGGAGTTGTAGCAGAATGCTTTGCAATGTCTGGACTACCAGGACACAACACTGGTGGAACAATTCATATTATAGTAAATAATCAGATAGGATTTACCACTAGTCCGAGATTTGCGAGATCTTCACCTTATCCGTCTGATGTTGCAAAAATGGTCGAGGCGCCAATTCTTCATGTTAATGGTGATGATCCAGAAGCAGTTGTTTATGCGACTAGAATAGCAACAGAATTTCGACTAAAATTTAATAGAGACGTTGTAGTAGATTTAATTTGTTACAGAAGATTTGGACATAATGAGGGAGATGAGCCATCATTTACTCAACCATTAATGTATAAAAAAATTAGATCACATCCAAGTGTTTATAAAATTTATGGAAATAAACTTATAAGTGAAAATTCTATATCACAGCAAACTTTAAATCAAAATGTCGAGTCATTTAAAGATTTACTAAATGAACAATATAAGAGCGCAAAAGACTATAAACCTAAAATCGAATGGTTTGAGGGAACATGGTCTAGATATAAGCCAGAAAAAGGCAAGGATAAAAGGGGCGTAACAGGTTATCAAGAAGATAAATTAAAATTAATTTCAGATAAAATAAACACCATACCAACTGAAAAAAATATCCACAAAACTATTTCTAAAATATTTAATGCTAGAAAAGAAAGTATTGTCAAAGGCACTGGAATTGATTGGTCCTCAGCAGAGGCTCTGGCATTTGGATCTTTGCTTGAAGAGGGATATCCAGTTAGACTAGTAGGACAAGATTCAGGAAGAGGTACATTTAGTCAACGGCATTCTGTACTTAGAAATCAACTAGATAATTCAAGATATATTCCACTTAACAATATTTCCGATAATCAAAAGCAATTTGAGGTAGTAGATAGTTTTTTATCTGAGCTTGCTGTTTTAGGTTTTGAATATGGCTACAGTCTTGTAGAACCAAACACTCTAACACTTTGGGAAGCACAATTTGGTGACTTTGCCAATGGAGCTCAAGTAGTTATTGATCAATTTATTGCCTCTGGTGAAAGAAAATGGAATAGAGCATCTGGTATAGTAATGTTGTTGCCTCATGGATATGAAGGACAAGGACCAGAGCATTCATCAGCAAGACTAGAAAGATTTTTGCAATTATGTTCTAACGATAACATGCAAGTAATGAATTGTACAACTCCAGCAAACTATTTTCATGCTTTAAGAAGACAAATGCATAGAAGTTTTAGGAAGCCACTAATTATAATGACACCAAAATCGTTGTTAAGAAATAAATATTGTGTTTCAAATTTAGAAGATTTTAACAAAAAAAATACTTTTCATCGGGTGTTGTGGGATCATGCAATTGACCCTAAGTCAAAAGGATTTATTAAACTTAAAGAAAGTTCTAAAATTAAAAAAGTAATTCTTTGTTCTGGAAAAGTATATTTTGATTTATTAGATGCAAGGGAAAAACTAAAAAGGGATGATGTAGTGATGTATAGAATTGAGCAACTGTATCCATTTCCCGTAAAAGCTTTGGTTAATGAGTTAAAACCATATGCTAAAAATGCCGAATTTTTCTGGTGCCAAGAAGAACCAAAAAATATGGGTGCTTGGTTTTCAGTTAGAGATTATATCCAATGGACATTAGACACTTTAAAGGTTAATAATAATAAAATTTCTTATATAGGAAGAAGCCCAGATGCAACTCCTGCAACAGGATATGCCAAAAGGCATAATTCTCAACAACAAGAAATAATTAACGAGGTATTTAATTAACTATAATGAGTGAAAAAATTGTAGTCCCAGTTCTTGGTGAAAGTATAACAGAAGCTACTGTTGCTAAATGGCTAAAAAAAGCAGGTGATGCAGTTGAAGCAGATGAACCAATTGTAGAACTTGAAACAGACAAAGTAAATTTAGAAGTCCCATCGCCAATATCCGGAGTATTAACTGAGATAAATTCACAAGATGGATCAGTTGTTGAGGTAGGAGCATTATTAGGTTCCGTATCTGAGAGCACTGGAGCAGCCAAATCTATTGCGAAAAACGAAGAAAAAATTCATAAAGAAGAAGTTGTTGTTAAAGAAAGCAATGTGATAAAATTAGACTCCACTAAAAAAGAACCAAAAGTATTTGAAGAAAAAGAGATCAAAAAACCCAAAGAGAAACCTTTAGTTTTAACTGAGGAAGTTAAATCAAATGTTGCTCAAAAAATAAATGTTAATCAAACCTTGTCTCCAGCCGTTAGAAAAATAGTTACTGAGAATAATATCGATATTAATTCAATTCAAGGTTCAGGCAAAGATGGGAGAGTTTTAAAAGGAGATTTAATAAGTTTGATGGGTGCAAATCCAAAACCATCTGAAAGAAAAATTCAATATGGTGAAGAAGAGCGAATTAAAATGACTAGGTTGAGACTGACTATTGCAAAAAGATTAAAGCAAGCTCAAGAGAATGCCGCTCTTTTAACAACATTTAACGAAGTTGATATGAGTAACGTAATGGAAATGAGGAAAGAAAATCAAGAGGATTTCCAATCTCGTTATGGAATAAAATTAGGATTTATGTCTTTCTTTGTAAAAGCATGTGTAGTTGCTTTAAAAAATTTTCCAGCAGTTAATGCTGAAATAGATGGAGACGAGATTATCTATAAAAACTATTACAATGTTAGCTTTGCCGTAGGCACAGATAAGGGTTTGGTTGTTCCAGTTTTAAGAAATGCAGATGAATTATCTTTTGCTGATATAGAAAAAAATATTAAAGAAATTTCAGAAAAAGCACGAGATGGAAAGTTAACTATTGAAGATCTTCAGGGAGGAACATTTACAATAAGTAATGGAGGTGTGTATGGGTCTATGCTTTCAACCCCAATACTAAATTTACCTCAATCCGGTGTGTTAGGTATGCATAATATAGTGGAAAGACCCGTTGTTGTAGATGGTCAAATCAAAATAAGACCAATTATGTATTTAGCATTATCATATGATCACAGAATTATTGATGGAAAAGAGTCTGTATCTTTCCTTAAAATGATTAAAGAAAACTTAGAAGACCCTAGAAGGTTGTTTTTAGATATTTAAATGTCAGAAAAATTTCAAGCTGTAGTTATTGGAGGTGGGCCGGGTGGTTATGTTTGTGCAATAAGACTTGCTCAATTAGGATTAAAAACCGCATGTATAGAATCTAGAGGATCTTTAGGAGGGACTTGTTTAAATGTTGGCTGCATCCCATCAAAGAGCTTACTTAATCTGTCTGAAGAATTTCACAAAGTAAAAAGTTTAGCAAACAAAGGTATTGAAGTTGGTGAAGTAAAATTAAATTTAGACAAAATGATGAAAAGCAAAGATAAAGCTGTAACTGTTCTTACAAAAGGTGTTGAGTTTCTTTTGAAAAAAAACAAAGTTACCTACTTTAAAGGACATGGAAGTTTTAAATCTAAAAATGAAATTTTAATAAAGGAAGATAAAAATAAAGAAACCATCATCCAAACAGAAAAAACAGTTATTGCAACAGGATCAGTTTCAGTTTCATTGCCAGGAATAGAAATAGATGAGAAAACAATTGTCTCATCAACAGGCGCTTTAAAGTTAGAAAAGGTACCTAAGAAAATGGTTGTAGTAGGAGGAGGCTATATAGGATTGGAGATGGGATCTGTATGGTCAAGACTTGGAGCAGAGGTGCAAGTTGTTGAATTTTTAGATCATATTACACCTGGAATGGATAAAGAAATCTCTTCAGAGTTTATGAAAATTTTAAAAAAACAGGGTATAAAATTTAATATGCAAAATAAAGTTGAAACAATTAAAAAAAATGCAGTAGGTGCAGTGGTTTCAACAGTAGATAAAGATGGTAATAAAAATAATTTTGATTGTGATGTTGTATTAATTTCTGTTGGCAGAAAACCTAATACAGATGGTTTAAATTTAGAGTCCATAGGTGTTGATCTTGATGAAAGGAATAGAATTAAAACTGATAAAAGTTTTAAGACAAACGTTGAAAATATTTATGCAATAGGCGATGTAATTGTTGGTCCAATGCTTGCACACAAAGCAGAGGATGAAGGTATAGCAGTTGCAGAAAATATAGTTGGCCAATCCGGACATGTAAATTATGATACAATCCCAGGTGTTATTTATACAACACCAGAAGTAGCATCAATTGGTAAAACCGAAGAACAATTAAAAGAATTAAATAAAAAATATAAAGTAGGGAAATTTTCGTTTATGGCTAATTCAAGAGCTAAAGCCATAGATGATGCAGAGGGTTTTGTTAAAATTTTAGCTGACGAGCAAACAGATAAAGTATTAGGAGCACATATAATTGGACCTCATGCAGGAGAATTAATTGCAGAGATTGGTGTTGCAATGGAATTTGGCGCAAGTGCAGAAGATATCGCCCGAACTTGTCATGCTCATCCAACGTTTTCAGAAGCAGTTAAAGAAGCCGCATTATCAGTAGATAAAAGAGCAATACACTCTTAATTTTTTTTCATATTATAAAAATATGAAATATCCGATTCTTGTACCAAATATTTTTAATCATCCTTTTACCTATGAAAGTAATTTAAATCTTAAAGTAGGTGATTATGTAATGGTACCATTTGGAAAATCCAAAATTACTGGTGTTGTTTGGGACGAATTTGAAAAAAATAATAATAAAAATTTTAAGACTAAAAATGTAATAAAGAAATTAGACGTTACTCCATTAAAAAAAAATACTATAAATTTTTTAAATTGGTTTGCAGAATATAATCTTATTCCAAAGGGTATGGCATTAAAGTTAGTGCTCTTAAGCAGTAAGGCAATAGAGAATAAAGAAGCTCAACTTTATCAAATATTCGATAGCAAAATTAAACAAAACTTAATCAAGCTATCTAGTGATCAAAATAAATCTCTAAAAAAAATGAATGTTTCAAATAAAAAATTTAGAGTACATGTTTTGCAAGGCACAACTGGATCAGGTAAAACTTTAGTTTATTTTGAGGCGATAAAACCTTTGATAGAGAAGGGTTTTCAAGGATTAATTTTGTTGCCAGAAATTGGTCTAACCAGTCAGTTTGAGCAAAAATTTCAAGAATATTTTGGTTTCAAACCTGCAGTTTGGCACTCAGGTATTTCAAAAAAAAAGAAAGAATTAATCTGGAGCGGTGTTTCTAATGGAAAAATAAAAATAATTATTGGCGCAAGGTCTTCATTATTTTTACCATTCAAAAAATTAGGAATGATAATTGTTGATGAGGAACATGATCAATCATTTAAACAAGATGAAGGCATAACTTATAACGCGCGTGATATGGCAATTTCTAGAGCATCTTTTGAAAATATTCCAATCAATTTAATTACTGCTGTCCCTTCAATAGAAACTTTTGAAAATATTAAAAAAGGTAAATATGAGGTTTCTAGATTAAATGAAAGATATCAAAATGCAGCTTTACCTAATTATGAAATTATTAATTTAAATAATACAATACTTGAAAAACAATCATGGCTATCAAACAAAATAATTGAAAAAGTAAATTTACATTTGGAAAAAAAAGATCAAGTTTTGTTTTTTTTAAACAGAAGAGGTTTTTCGCCAAATGCTTTATGTAATAAGTGTTTTACAAGTTTTACATGTCCAAATTGTAGTATTAATTTAGTTTATCATAAAAATAAAAATAATTTATTATGCCATTATTGTGGGTACAAGTCTGATCTTAAAAGGAATTGTACAAAAGAAGGTAATTGTGAATTTATTTTTAGTGGCCCTGGTGTTGAGAGAATTTCAGAGGAGGTAAAAAGAAAATTCCCTGAAAAAAAAATAGAGATTTTTTCAAGTGACACAATGAATAAAAAAGATTCTAAAGATAAAATAGATAAAATTATTAACAATGAAACGGATATTTTAGTTGGAACTCAATTAATTTCGAAAGGTTTTCATTTTCCAAGCTTAAATTGTATTGTAGTTGTTGATATCGATCTTTCATCTCAAGGACACGATTTAAGAGGTGCAGAAAAAAATTTACAGCTTTATCATCAACTTTCAGGACGAGCGGGTAGAACTGGAAAACCAGCAACGGTATATTTTCAAACCTATGAAAATAATACCAAGATGATTTCAGAAATTACAAGTAAAAATCCTGATATTTTTTTAGATAGAGAGTTGGAGATAAGAAAAAAAAATAAACTACCTCCATTTCAAAGATTTATTTCTTTAATCTTAACTGGAGATAATGAAATTAAATTAGAAAAAGAAGCTATTAATTTTAAAAATTTTATTGAAAATAAAATAGAAGGAAAGATATTAGGTCCAGTGAATGCTCCATTATTTAGATTAAAAAGAAAATTTAGAATCAGATTTTTAATAAGAGGCTTAAAATCTATGAAACTGCAAAGTTCTCTTGCAAAAATTATTACAAAATATAAATTTTCTTCTGGAATAAAACTTTCAGTTGATGTTGACCCAATTAACTTCAATTAATCACAAAAAAGAGGCCTTTTTTAGGAATCCGCTACTTGAAGACATTAGGGTCATATGCTATTCAAAGCGTGATTTTTAAATAATCTTCAACATTATAGAGGAACCAAGTTGAGTAAAGACACCGGATTTTCAATAACTTCAGCTGAAAGGTATTCTCTTGCGCTTTTTGAACTTTCAGAGGAAAGCAATCTTTTAAGTCAGATCGAAGATCAGTCTTCATCTATACTTAATTTGATTGAGAAAAGTGAAGATTTTTCCAATTTGATTAAAGATCCAACTACAGGCCAAGAAGATTTATTAAAAGTAATTAATACAATCTCTGAAAATAATAAATTTGAGTCCCTATTTAAAAATTTTTTATGTTTTTTAATTCAAAAAAGACGTTTCTTTTTTATTGAGCGTATCCTTAAAAGTTTTATTGAAATTTGTTCTAGAAAAAGAGGTGAATTAAAAGCAGAATTAAAATCATCAAAAGAATTATCTAATGAAGAAATTACAAAAATTACAGAGGAGTTAACAAAAAATTTTAGCTCAAAAATAAAATTAAACTACAAACATGACGAAAGTTTAATAGGAGGTTTAGTAGTACAAGTTGGAAGTACTATGGTCGATACCTCAATTAAAAATAAATTACAACAAATTGAAAATAGAATGATAGAGGCATAAATGGAAATAAATCCTTCAGAAGTTACAAAAATATTAAAAGAACAAATTAAAAATTTTGGTGATAAAGCGGAAGTTACAGAAGTTGGTCAAGTTTTATCAGTTGGAGATGGTATTGCCAGGATTTATGGTTTGGATAATGTTCAAGCTGGTGAAATGGTAGAATTTGCAGATGGTTCAAAAGGTATGGCTCTAAACTTGGAAAGTGAGAATGTTGGTGTTGTAATTTTTGGTGACGACAAAAATGTTAAAGAGGGTGATGTAGTAAAAAGAACAGGTAATATTGTTGATACGCCAGTTGGCAAAGAATTACTAGGTAGAGTTGTTGATGGTTTAGGAAATCCTATTGATGGAAAAGGAACATTAGATAAAGGTACTAAAAAAAGTAGGGTAGAGGTAAAAGCACCTGGTATTATTCCTCGACAATCTGTTAGTGAACCAATGCAAACTGGCCTTAAATCAATCGATAGTTTGGTTCCGATTGGAAGAGGGCAAAGGGAATTAATTATTGGTGATAGACAAACTGGTAAAACAGCAGTTGCAGTAGATGCAATTATTAATCAAAAAAAAATTAATGAAACTGGCGATGAAAAACAAAAACTGTATTGTATATACGTTGCAGTTGGACAAAAAAGATCAACAGTAAGACAAATTCAAAAAACATTAGAGGAAGCTGGAGCTATGGAGTACACAACAATCGTTGCTGCTACTGCATCTGACTCTGCTCCTCTTCAATTTTTAGCACCATATACAGGTTGTACTATGGGTGAGTACTTTAGAGATAATGGAATGCACGCTTTAATAATTTATGATGATTTGTCTAAACAAGCAGTTGCTTATAGACAAATGTCATTGCTATTAAGAAGACCCCCAGGACGTGAAGCTTATCCTGGAGATGTATTTTATCTTCATAGTAGATTGCTTGAGAGAGCGGCAAAATTAAGTGACGAACATGGTGGTGGATCACTTACTGCACTTCCAATTATTGAAACACAAGGTGGAGACGTATCTGCGTTTATTCCAACTAACGTTATTTCAATCACAGATGGGCAAATTTTCCTTGAAACAGAATTATTTAACCAAGGTATAAGACCTGCAATTAACGTAGGTTTGTCAGTATCTAGGGTTGGATCATCAGCTCAAACAAAAGCGATGAAAAAGGTTTCAGGTTCGATGAAATTGGAGTTAGCACAATACAGAGAAATGGCGGCTTTTGCGCAATTTGGATCTGATCTAGATGCATCTACTCAGCAACTTTTGAATAGAGGCTCTAAGCTAACCGAACTTTTAAAACAAAAACAATATTCACCTATGACTGTTGCAGAACAAGTTATTTCAGTATTTTGCGGAGTGAAAGGTTATCTGGACGATATTGATTTAAAAGATGTTGCTGAATTTGAGAGCAAGATCTTAGAAAAATGTAAATCAGAAAAGCCAGAAATTATAGAGTCAATTTTAACTTCAGGAAAACTTGAGGAAGATAAAGAAAAATTACTTATTGAGGTAATCACTCAATTAAAAGGAAATTTTAAATCTTAATAATTTATGGCAAGTTTAGACGACCTAAAAAAAAGAATAGCTAGTGTAAAATCTACACAAAAAATTACTAAGGCTATGAAAATGGTTGCAGCAGCTAAGTTAAGAAGAGCCCAGGAAAGTGCTGAGAAAGGAAGGCCTTATTCTGAAAAAATGAATAATGTTATTTTAAATTTATCAAACGGTATATCTGACAAAGAAAATGCACCAAAGCTATTATCAGGTACTGGTCAGGAAAAAACTCATCTTTGTGTGGTGATGACTTCTGATAGAGGTTTATGTGGTGGATTTAATTCTAATATTATTAAAAAAGCTAAAAGTTATTTTGGAAAAATTTTAGATGAAGGTAAAGAACTTAAAATTATTACAGTAGGCTCAAAGGGAAATGATCAATTAAAAAGAGTTTATGGTGACAAAATAATTGAAAATATTTCTTTCAAGGAATCTAAAAATGCAAATTATTTTGATGCTGATAAAGTTGGAAAAATGGTAATTGAAAAATTTGAAGCAGAAGAATTTGATGTTTGTACAATTTTTTATAACCAATTTAAAAATGTGATTACCCAAATTCCTCAAGCACAACAAATTATCCCTTTAAATAATGAAGGAGAAGAAAAAGGTTCAGAAGAAAGTTACGAATTTGAACCAGATGAAGATGAAATTTTAAGCAATTTATTGCCAAAGAATATTTCTACGCAAATATTTAAAGCAATGTTAGAGAATTCAGCTAGCGAACAAGGTTCTAGAATGAGCGCAATGGATAATGCAACCCGAAACGCAGGTGAAATGGTTGACAAGCTTACTATCGAATATAATAGAAGTCGTCAGGCAGCAATTACAAAAGAACTAATAGAAATCATATCAGGAGCAGAAAGTTTATAATTATGAGCAAAGGAATAATTACACAAGTTATTGGAGCAGTAGTAGATGTGAAATTTGATGGTGAACTACCAGAAATTTTAACAGCATTAGAATGTAAAAACGGTGATAACAGACTAGTTTTAGAGGTAGCACAACACTTAGGTGAAACTACTGTTAGAACAATTGCCATGGATGCTACTGAAGGACTAAAAAGAGGTGATGAAGTTACTAACACAAATGCTCCTATTCAAGTTCCGGTTGGGCCTGAAACCCTTGGAAGAATTATCAATGTAATTGGTGAACCAATTGATGAAAGAGGCGAAGTTAAAACTAAAGAAAGTTGGCCAATTCATAGAGCTGCACCTGAATTTAATGACCAATCAACAGAAACTGAAATTCTTGTAACAGGCATTAAAGTAATTGATTTGCTTGCACCTTATGCAAAAGGTGGAAAGATTGGATTATTTGGTGGAGCAGGAGTAGGAAAAACAGTTTTAATTATGGAATTAATTAATAACGTTGCAAAAGCTCATGGTGGTTTTTCAGTTTTTGCAGGAGTTGGAGAGAGAACAAGAGAAGGTAACGATCTTTATCATGAAATGATTGAGTCTGGAGTAATTAAAAAAGAAGGAACTGGTTCAAAAGCTGCTTTAGTTTATGGACAGATGAATGAACCTCCTGGAGCAAGAGCAAGAGTTGCGCTTACAGGATTAACTGTGGCTGAATACTTTAGAGATCAAGAAGGCCAAGATGTACTTTTCTTTGTAGACAATATCTTTAGGTTTACTCAGGCAGGATCAGAAGTTTCAGCTTTGTTAGGAAGAATTCCATCTGCTGTTGGATATCAACCGACATTGGCTACTGACATGGGTAACTTACAAGAAAGAATTACGACTACAAACAAAGGTTCAATTACATCTGTACAAGCAATTTATGTACCTGCTGATGATTTAACAGACCCTGCTCCAGCCACATCGTTTGCTCACTTAGATGCAACGACTGTACTTTCAAGACAAATTGCAGAAATTGGTATTTATCCTGCAGTAGATCCGCTTGACTCCACATCAAGAATTTTGGATCCAAGAATTGTTGGAGATGAGCATTATAGAGTAGCAAGAGATGTTCAAAGAATATTACAATCATATAAATCACTACAAGATATTATAGCTATTCTTGGTATGGACGAGTTATCTGAAGAAGACAAGCTAGTTGTAGCAAGAGCAAGAAAAATTCAGAGATTTTTATCTCAACCATTCTTTGTTGCAGAGGTATTTACTGGTTCTCCAGGAAAACTTGTTGATCTTGACTCAACTATTAAAGGTTTTGATGCAATCTGTAAAGGTGAGTATGATCACTTACCTGAAGCTGCTTTTTATATGGTTGGTACAATTGAAGAAGCTATAGAAAAAGCTAAAAAAATGGAACAAGAAGCTGCTGCTTAATGAGTGAAGAGTTCAAAGTTGAAATAGTAAATCCTGAAAAATCTTTTTTAGTAAAAGACGATGTTTCTGAAGTAGTGGTCCCTGCTTTTGAAGGAGAAATGGGAATACTGAAGGATCACATTTCTATTATTTCTTTTTTGAAACCTGGGATAATTAAGATTTTATCTAAATCAGGAGATGAAAACTACTATGTTGAAGATGGAATCGTTGAATTTAAAAATAACAATCTATCTATTTTAACAAGTACAATTTTTAATCTTGCTGATATGGATAAATCAAAGCAACAAGATTTACTTAAACAGGCAGAAGAAGAGGCTAATAAAACTGATATTAACGATCAATCTAAATATTTAGCAGATCAAAAAGTTGAAGTTTTAAAAACTCTAAATTAATTTTTTTACTTTTTCTTTAAGTTCTTTGTAAACATGATGTTTAAAATCAACCACAACATCAGTAATTAAATCTAGGTCAATCCACTTCCAATCTAAAAATTCTGGATTAGAGGTTTTAATATTTATTTCATTATCATTTCCAATAAATCGCATTAAAAACCATTTTTGCTTCTGACCTCTGTACTTACCTTTCCAAATAATACCTAGTAATCTATCAGGTAAATCATAGGTTAATGTACCATCTAATTCTTTTATAAGTTCTACACTTTTGATACTTGTTTCTTCCTCTAATTCTCTAAATGCAGCTTTTAAATTATCCTCTCCCTCATCAACACCTCCTTGGGGCATTTGCCAGAAGTTTTTAGGATTATCTATTCTTTTTGCTACAAATACTTTATTTTGGTTATTCAATAACACTATTCCGACTCCACTTCTCAGTGGTAAATCTTGAAATTTTTTTTTCATATTATCCGTTGAGTAATCTAATAGCGTAATTCAGTTGATTATCAGTATCAGTTTTTATTCTAAAATCATCACCTTCCTCATTAACTTCAATATCAGGTCTAACACCTACTTCAGAAATAGATTTTCCTGAAGGTAGATAGTATTTTGATACAGTAAGACGTATCGCTCCTCGATTTTTAAGTGGAATTATTGATTGAACTGAACCTTTTCCAAAGCTATTTTCACCAACAATAATAGCCCTCTTATGATCCTTTAACGCTCCAGCCACTATTTCAGATGCTGACGCTGATCCATAATTAATTAAAACTAATAAAGTCTTTCCGTCAGTAATGTCACCTTTTCTTGCAAACCACTTTCTATTTTCAGATTTTTTTCTGCTCTTTGTTGAAACTATTTCTCCGTTATCTAGAAAAAAATCAGAGATTTTGATAGCTTGTGATAAAAGTCCACCAGGATTGTTTCTTAGATCTAAAATAAATGAATTTATCATTTTGTTTTTTTTTAAATCTTTTATTTGTTTCTCAATTTGATCACTACTATTATCATTAAATGAGGTAAGCCTTATATATCCGATACTTTCATCTAAAATTTCAGATTTTACTGATTGCACCTGAATAACTTCTCTTACAATATTAAATGTCAATGCTTTTTTAACACCCCTTCTTCTTACAATAAGCTCAATGGAAGTTCCTACTGGACCTCTCATAATATCAACAGCTTCGCTTAATGACTTTCCTTGAACTTGAATATTGTCAATTTTTACAATGTAGTCTCCAGCTTTCAATCCAGCTCTAGATGCTGGAGTGTCATCTATAGGAGAAATAACCTTCACTACACCAGCTTCCATACTTACTTCTATTCCAAGTCCTCCAAACTCTCCTTTAGTCTCAGTTTGCATTTCCTCAAAAATTTTAGGAGGCATATACACCGAATAAGGGTCTAATGATTGCAATAGACCATTAATTGCAGAGTCCATGCTTTCAGATTGATCGATCTCATCAACATATTCTTTATTTATTTTTTCTAAAACTTCACCAAAAAGATCAATTTTTTTATAAATATCAATTTCAGCTGAAATAACTGTTTTATTTAAATAAAAAATAGAAAAAAAAATTATTAATAAAAATTTAATTTTTTTCATATCATCACTTTTTCTTTTGGAATTAGTTCTGACCAGATTTTCTCTAATTCATAAAATTTTCTTTTTTCTGGGTGAAAAATATGAACAATCAAATCAATCCCATCAACAAGCTTCCATTCTCCACTTTCTTTGCCTTCAATTTTTGAGTCTTTTACACCGTTATTTTTAAGTTTTTCTAAAACTTGTTCTGATAAAGATTGGATATGTCTAGATGAAGTTCCACTTGCAATGATCATGTAATCAGCCATTGAACTTTTATCTTTAAGATCAATAGTTACAATGTCTTGAGCTTTATTGAGATCTAGTGTGTTGATTACAATTTCTTTTAAGTCTGAAATTTTGTCCATTAATTGATTTTAGATTATCAAATTTTCCTTAATTGAGAAGATGAAATGTTGACTTTATTAAACTCAATAAACTCTAGATTGGCCTTACTAAGTTGTTTAAATGTCTTTGATTTTAAAGAATTTTTTTTATACCCATGTCGGTCGAAAACTAGAATATTACATTTTTGTGAAATTAATTTAGATTTATGCCATTTATGAAAATTAATAAGGTTGTCAGCACCCATTAAAAAATAAATTTCAGTGCTTATATCTTTTTTTAAATGATTGATTAAATTTATAGTTTTATTTGATTTAATAATTTTTTCATAAAATTTAACCTTAATAAATGAATTTGTACCAATTATTTTTTTACAATATTTAATTCTGTCAGCAACAGATGTCTTGCTCTCTTTTTTAAATGGATTTTTTTTTGTTATTGCCCAAATAACTTTTTTGAGTTTAAATCTTTTTTTTGCTTCTTTAGAAATTGCCAAATGTCCTTTGTGAGCAGGATCAAACGATCCACCCAATACACCAATTTTTATTTTTGAGTTATTCAATTTAATTTCTTGTTTTACCATTACTAGTGATTTCATATTTATATGAAATCAATTGATTTAAACCTACAGGACCTCTTGGTGGTAGTGTATTAGTAGAAATTCCAACTTCACCACCAAATCCAAATTCACCGCCATCAGCAAATTGAGTTGAGGTATTATGCATTGCAATTGAGCTTTTAACATTTTTTAAGAAATAATTTGCTGTCTTTTTATTTTTTGTAATGATGGAGTCGGTGTGCATAGTTCCGTATTTGTTGATATGTTTAATTGCATCTTCAGAATTTTTAACAACTTTAACAGATACAATTGATGCTAAATATTCTGTTGACCAATCTTTTTCTTTTGCAGGATATACTTGACCTTTGTAATAACTCTTCAAAATCTTATCACCAATTATTTTGCAACCTTTATTTTCAAGTACTTGCAAAATAGGATTGCTAAATTTTTTTACTATATTTTTATGAATAAGAATAGTTTCAGTCGCACCACAAATACTGGTATTTCTTAATTTAGCGTTATAGACAACTTCTTTAGCCATTTTTAATTCTGCATCTTTATCTATATAAGTATGACAAAGTCCCTCTAAGTGCCCAATTATAGGTACTTTGGATAATTCTAAAACTTTTTTAACTAAATTTTTTCCTCCACGAGGTATGATGACATCGATATATTTTTTCATTTTAGAAAGCATAATATCAACAAGCCTCCTTTGTTTTGAATCGATAAATTGTATAAAGTTTTCATCAACTTTATTTTTTTTAAGTGCTTTTCTAAACAACTTAGCTAAAGCTTTATTTGAATTTATGGCTTCAGAGCCCCCTTTCAAAATCACTACATTTCCAGATTTAAAACAAAGACTAGCAACATCAGATGTTACATTTGGTCTACTTTCATAAATAACTCCAATAACTCCAATTGGTATTGACACTCTTTTAATATTCAAACCATTTGGTCTTTTCCATTTTTCTAAAGTGCTATCTACAGGGTCCCTTAATTTAGCTATTTTTAAAATAGAATTTATAATTCCATCTAATTTATTTTCATTTAAATGAAGTCTTTTGATTAAGTTCTCTTTTAACCCTTTTTTTCTTGCGTAATTAATATCTTTTGAATTTTCATTAATAATAAATTTTTTTTCATTCTTAATTAATTTTGCGTAATCATTTAAGACTTTATTTTTTACTTCAGTTGCAACTTTATACTCACTAGCCTTTCGAGCTTTTATTCCAATTAAATTCATATATTTAATCATTTAAATTTCCACCATATCATCTTTATGAATAACTTCTGATTTTGCAACATAGCCTAATAATTTTTCAATTTCATTAGAGTGATGACCCATAATTTTAGTCACCTCATCAGAAGTAAAGGAACTTAACCCCCTAGCACATTCATTATTTTTTTTATCTAATACTTTAATGTGATCACCTTTGTTGAATCTACCTGAAACTTTTCTAATTCCTGCTGCCAACAAACTTTTTCCAGATTTTAATGCTTTTTTAGCGCCATCATCAATTATTAAAGCCCCTTTAGGTGCTACAGAACTTATTATCCATTTTTTTCTAGCATCTAACTTTGAAATTTTTGGACTAAACCAGGTACAATTATTTTTTTCAATTATTTTAGAAATAGGATTTAAATATAGTCCATTGGCAATAACCATATTAGTACCAGCAAGCTGACATATTTTTGCTGCTTCAATTTTTGTGTGCATACCACCACTTCCATATTCATTTACACCTTTAATATAAATATTTTTTAGATCTTTTTTTAGATCATCAATTTTCTTTATTAGTTTAGCATCCTTAAAAATTTTAGGATTTTTTGTATACAAACCATCAACATCAGATAATAAAATTAAGGTATCTGCGTTTGTAATTTGCGCTACCCTAGATGCCAATCTATCATTATCTCCATATTTTATTTCACTCGTTGCAATAGTGTCGTTTTCGTTGACTACAGGAATAAAACCAAGTTCAAAAAGATTATCAAAAGTTCTTTTTGCATTAAGAGATCTTCTTCTTTCCTCAGTATCTTCTAATGTAAGCAAAATCTGAGAAATATTTAATTTATATTTCGCGAAAGTTTGTGAAAATAAATTCATCAGTTCTATTTGACCAATAGAAGCAATAGCTTGACTCTTATCTAATTTGATATTTTTTTTATTATAATTCATTTTCTTGCAACCCAAAGCTATAGCACCAGAGCTAACAATAACTACTTTTTGATTTTTATCTCTTAATTTTTTAATATCTTTTGCAAAACTAGATAACCATTGTTTCCTAATTTTTTTATTTTGATCAACCAGTAGAGATGATCCAATTTTGATAATAATTATTTTGGAGTTTTTAAGATACATAAGACAAAAGCTTTGCTTTAATTTTTGATACAGATTTTTTTTCAAGAGTCGTCATTGTCATAATCTCACAATTTTTACCTTTTGAAAAATGATCTATGACTTCATTTGCTGTTTCTTCATCAATCAAATCAATTTTATTAAGCACAATTAGTTCTTTTTTTTCTAATAACTTTGCACTGTAGCTTTTTAATTCATTTTTTACTTGATTATAAGACTCATTCAAATCTAAGTTGGTGACATCAATTAAGTGCAGTAAAGACTTACATCTCTCTATATGTTTTAAAAATTGTATACCTAACCCAACACCTTCGTGAGCCCCTTCAACTAATCCTGGAATATCTGCAATGGTAATTTCTTTATCATCGTAAGAAGCCACGCCAAGGTTTGGATTAATAGTTGTAAATTTGTAATTTGCAATTTTTGGACTTGCGTTTGTTAATGCTGCTAACAAACTGGATTTTCCTGCATTTGGTAATCCAATAATACCGATATCAGCAATTGTTTTTAATTGAAGCCATATTGTAAATTCCTCCCCGATAGTGCCTTTGGTAAATTTTCTTGGAGCTCTATTTGTAGAACTTTTAAATCTTGTGTTTCCCAAACCGCCTTTTCCACCAGCAGCTACAACATATTCTTCACCTTTTTTGTTAAAATCAAAAAGAAGAGTTTTGTTATCTTCCTCAAATACCTGTGTACCTAGAGGAACTTTTAAAATTAAATCTTCACCACTTTTTCCTGTTCGGTTTTGACCAGAACCATTTTCTCCACGTTCCGCTTTGTGGTGTTGTTGATATCTGTAATCTATGAGAGTATTTAAATTTTCTTCTGATTTTAAAATAATTGATCCACCTTTTCCTCCGTCCCCACCATCTGGTCCACCAAACTCAACATATTTCTCTCTTCTAAAACTAGGAGATCCGTCTCCACCGTTTCCAGCTTTAATATAAATTTTAACTTGATCGAGAAATTTCATAATACAACATCTATTTTAATTGGTTGTACTATTAATTGGGCTTTACAGAAACGAAAGTTCTATCTGATTTAGATTTTTTGAAGACAACTTTCCCTTTAACAACTGAAAATATTGAATGATCTTTACCCATACCAACATTTTCACCCGGAAAAATCTTAGTTCCTCTTTGTCTAACAATTATGTTTCCAGGAATTACTGTTTCACCACCATACTTTTTTACACCAAGTCTTCTACCGGCACTATCTCGTCCGTTTCGTGATGATCCACCTGCTTTTTTTGTTGCCATAATTTACCTAATAACTATTTACTTACTGCTTCCTTAACTTCTTCTTTTTTTGAAGTTTTAGAAATTTTTTCAGCCTCTGATAACACTTTACCATCTTTTGAAAAAATTTTGTTAATTCTTATCATAGAATATTCTTGTCTATGCCCATTTTTTCTTCTTGAATTTTGTCTTCTTCTTTTTTTAAAAATTAAAATAGTTCTATTTTTACTATTTTTAATTAAATCAGCTTCTACTTTTGCACCCTCAACATTCGGAGTTCCAATTTCAATTGATTTGTTATCACCGTATGCCAAAATTTCATTAAACTCTATTTTGGTCTCAGGTTTAGAGTCTGGTAGTTTTTCAATCTTTAGTATTTCTCCAGATTTTACTTTATACTGTTTTCCACCTGTTTTTATTACTGCGTATGACATAGTATGATTTAATTTAAAGTTACCGCAATATAGTTGTAGTCAGCTTTTAGTCAAGTTGAATTAATTAGAAATTATCCTTAAAATCTCTTAATTTTGAAAAAGTTTCTACATCTTTTGCTCTTAAAAATATATTACAATCCATTTCCTCTTTTAAAGTTGAGGGTATGGTAGGAATTCCATTTTCTCTTAATTTTTCTATTTTTTCTATTTTTTTTTGTAAATCCTTATTATCAGGATCATATTTTTTGCAAAATTTTGCATTGTTAAGAGTGTATTCATGACCACAATAAATTCTTGTATCTTCTGGCAATATCTTAATTTTTCTCAAAGATTCAAACATATCCATATAAGAGCCTTCAAATATTCTGCCACAACCAAGTGAAAAAAGCGTATCTCCAGTAAAAACTAATTTTTCATTAAAAAAATTAAAACAAATATGGCCTGAAGTGTGTCCAGGGATATGCATAATTTTAGCTTCAAAGTTTTCCGCTTTCCATATTTGATTGTCTTCTAACAATATGTCTATCCCAGGTATTCTTTTTGAGTCTCCTTTAAAACCTGCAACAAGTGATCCATATTTTTTTTTTAATTTTTGATTTCCTCCGATATGATCATAATGATGATGAGTATTTAAAATATATTTTAATTTTATATTTTTATTTTTTAGGAAATTTATTACTGGTTCAGAATCGCCAGGATCTACAACACACGCAAAACTGTTAGTGTCGTCTATGATCAAATAGCTATAATTATCTTGAAGACAAGGTATAATTTCAATACGCATTTTATTTTTCTATCAAAAATATGCCAAGATCTGCAAACAAATTTTTAACCCCTAAATTACTCTCATTTATTATTGATGAATTAAGATTATTTAGACCTAGTGATTTAAAAATCTTTATATCTTTTGATTTTACAAAATGAAAAAAATCTTTGATTGTGCACATGTGTAAATTCGGAGTATTATACCATTCATCTGGTAATGTTTTCGTAATTGGCATTGTGCCTTTAAGTAATAGATGAAGTCTTACTTTCCAATATCCAAAATTAGGAATAGTAACTATTGCCTTTTTTCCAACTCTTAAAAGTTCATCTAAAACTAATTCAGGATTAAGAAAAGCTTGAAGTGTTTGACTTAAAATAACATAATCAAATGATTTGTCTGGAAATTGCTTTAAATCTTTCTCAGCATTTCCTTCAATTACAGTTAAACCTTTTGCAATACATTCTTGAACTTTTTCTTTTGAAATCTCTAATCCTCTTATATTTATGTTTTTATTATCTCTTAAAAATTTCATCAAAGTTCCATCTGCACAACCTACATCTAAGACTTTCTTATCTTTTTCGACTAAATCTGCTATTACCTGAAATTCATTTTTCATAATTAATTTTCCTCATAAGCTTTATCTAAAAAGTTTTTAAGTGCATTTAAGAAATCTGGAACGTCTAGTAAAAAGGAGTCGTGACCTTTATCTGACTCAATTTCCACAAATCCAACATCAGCTCCTATTGAGTTTAAAGCAATTACAATGTCTTTATTCTCCTGCGTTGGATAAAGCCAATCTGATGTAAATGAGATTATAAAAAATTTCGCTTTAGTATTTGTAAATGCATCTGAAAGATTGCCTTTGAATTGTTTTGCTAAATCAAAATAATCCATAGCTCTTGTTATATAAAGATAGCTATTAGCATCAAATCTATCTACAAAAACTGAACCCTGATATCTTAAATAACTTTCTATTTGAAAATCAGCGTCAAATCCAAATTTAAGATCTTCTCTTTCTTGTAACTTTCTTCCAAATTTTTCCTGCAAACCTTTTTTAGATAAATAAGTTATATGAGCCGCCATTCTAGCAACAGCCAATCCTTTTCCAGGATTAGTTTCATTTGATATGTAGTTTCCATCTTTCCAGTTGTTATCAGCTGTAATAGCTTGTCTACCTAGTTCGTTAAAAGCAATATTTTGTGCTGAATGACTGGATGTGGTTGCTATAGGTATCACAGTTTTAGATTTATCAGGAAAGTTACTAATAAACTGAAGGACCTGCATTCCTCCCATTGAACCTCCAGCTACAGAGAAAAGTTTTTTGATCCCAAAATGATTAAGCAAATTATATTGCGCATTTACCATATCATTAATAGTGATAACTGGAAAATTTGTTCCAAAAATATTTTGATTAGAATCTTTGTGACTTGGACCATATGAACCCATACATCCACCAATTACGTTAGAGCAAATAACAAAATATTTATTTGTATTAATAGCTTTTCCAGGACCTACTGCATAACTCCACCAGCCATCTTTTTTAGTTACAGGGTTTATTCCAGTTACAAACTGATCACCCGTTAAAGCGTGAAAAACTAATATTGCGTTATCCTTTTTTGAATTTAGAGAACCATAAGTTTCGTACGCAATGGGAAAATTTTGAATAGTTTTTCCACAGTCTAACTTTAGTGGTTTTTTAACAATTAATGTTTTTATAATCTTCTCAGTATTCATATTTTAGGCCTATTTTGAATTGAGAGAAAAAAAACTATTTTAGCGGTTTTTTTTAAGCGCTCGCAATTCAGTTAAATCAGCGCATGAATTTTTTACTAGAACTTATTTATTATGTCAATTTTTTAAAAAAATCTCTTATTCTCTATAAAATTTTGTAATTTTATCTATAAAGAACCCATAAATTAAAAAAATGATAACTCCAAATTTCAAAAAATTTGATATAGAGGCCTATAAGCCTGGTAAATCAAAAGTTAAGAAACTTAAAAGGGTAATAAAGCTATCTGCAAATGAGTCTGCTTTAGGCATGAGTCCTAAAGCAAAGAGAATAATATCAAATAAAAATCTAAGTTTAGATAAATATCCAGATGGAAAATCTCAAAATTTAAGAAAAGCAATATCTAAAGCTTATAAGTGTAATTCTGAGAAAATTATTTGTGGAGCAGGTTCAGATGAAGTTATTCAAATGATCTGCCAATTATTTTTAAACCCAAAAGATGAGGTTGTGGTACCGGAATATAGTTTTTTAATGTATAGAATTTATTCAAAAATTGTTGGTGCAAAAGTTATATTTGCTAAAGAAATTAATTTTAAAGTTTCAGTAAAAGAAATTTTAAAAAAAATTTCAAAAAAAACTAAAATTGTCTTTATAGCTAACCCAAATAATCCAACAGGAACTTATTTAACTAAAAAAGAGATTGTAGAATTAAGAAAAAAATTAAATAAAAAAATTTTATTAGTTATCGATGATGCTTATGCAGAATATATGAAAAATAAAGATTATACCTCGGGCCTGGATTTGTTTAAGAATAAAGATAATGTTTTTATACTTAGAACATTTTCTAAAATGTTTGGATTAGCCTCTTTAAGAGTAGGTTGGGGATATGGATCAAAAAAAATTGTGAATGCTCTAAATGTTATTAAACCTCCATTTAATATAAATGGTATTGCTCAATTAGCCGCTTCCGAGTCGCTAAAGGATAAAAAATTTATAAATAAATCGGTCAAACATAATTTGTTGTATTCTAATAAAATTAAGAAATTTCTCGAAACATATAATATTTTTTCAAATCCAGTTTCAGCAAATTTTTTGTTACTGAGTTTTGAAAAATGCAAGTATTCAGCAAGATTCTTGTATGAAAAACTTAAAAATAAGGGGATTATATTAAGATCAACAGAGGATGGTTATCATATAAAGAATAAATTAAGATTAACTATTGGATCAAAAAAAGAAAACTTAAAATTTATTAATACTATTAAACAAGTATTGCAAAAATGAAAAAAATTTTAATTATAGGTTGTGGATTGTTAGGTTCATCTTTATTAAGGCGTATTAGTAAAAAAAAAATAGCAAAAAAAATATTTATTTATGAAAAGTCAAAATCAAATATTGCTAAAATAAAAAGATTAAAATTACCAGGAAGAATTGTAAAATCATTAAAAGAAGGTATAGACGATTCAGACCTAATTATTTTTTGTACACCTATGAGTGAATATAAAAATATTATATTGAAAATTAATAGCTTTATATCATCAAAAACATTGATTACAGATATTGGTTCTTCAAAAATTCAAACATCCAAAATTATAAAAAAATATTTAAAGAAAGGAGTTTCCTGGATTCAAAGTCATCCAATAGCTGGATCAGAGGTAAGTGGACCAGAACATGGTAAAGAAAATTTGTTCAATAATAGGTGGTGCATAATCATAAAAGAAAAAAAAGACAAAAAAAATACCATAAATATTCTAACCAAGTTTTGGAAAAAAATTGGAGCAAAAATAGTTGTGATGAGTGCTGAAAAACATGACAAAATTTTTTCTATAACTAGTCATTTACCACACTTAGTTGCATATAATCTGGTGAAATCCGCTCAAGATTTTGAGAAAAAACAAAGTTATGAGCTCATCAAATATAGTGCCGGTGGATTAAGAGATTTTTCTAGAATTGCTGCATCAAATGAAATCATGTGGCGGGACATTTTCTTTAACAATAAAAATAATATTTCAAGAGCGATTGATTTATTTATAAAAAATTTAAATCAATTTAAAAAAGATATTAATTCAAAAAACAATAAGTCGATTATCAAAAAACTTATTCAGACCAAAAAAGTGAGATCAAAAATTATTAAATTGAAACAAGATGTTGATAAGCCTGACTTTGGAAGAAACTAATATTTTATTCTAGATAATTTTTTTACTTCTAGCTTGGCTGTTTTTTGAATCCTATTAATTGTTTCTATAATTGGCATAATAATTACTTTTTTTTCTGGTCCATAGGCATGAATTAGTTGTCTGGAATTTAAACACATAGCAACATGACCTTTCCAAAAAATAATATCTCCTTTTTTCAATTTTCTTTTTTTTGATTTTTTTTTTGCGTATTTAATCTGATCCTTAGTATCCCTTGGGTAGAAAGAATTATTATACATATAAAATATTTGCAACAAAGCAGAACAGTCAATACCTCTAAATGTTTTTCCACCCCACACATATTTTACGTTTAAAAATTTTTTAAATATTTTTATAAAGTTGAAATCTTTATAGTTTAATTTTTTAATATCTTTTTTTTTAATCCATTTATTTTTTTCAATTTTTATATAATTTTTATTATGTGCTAAAACACATAATTTAGATGCAAGTGGAAGCCAGCTTTTTGATGCGATTCCTGGTTTTTTAAAAATTTTAGCTTTGAGAGTGCTAACTTTATACAAAGGTTTAAATTTTTCCAAATACTTTGAATTTTTTATAAAACCTTCATAGTTATCAAATTTAGTTTTTATTTTAATCCAACTTTTATTTTTTGATAAAATTTTGAATTTCTCTCCATAGATAATTTGTGAAATAACTTCAGCTTTTTTAGAAGGATTTTTATAGATATTTGAAAAATTTCCTACGAAATAAAAATTATTTTGCACCAATTTTAATCTTATTTTTTATCATCCATAAACAAATTAATGAAGGTATTACCATTATAGTTGTTAAAACAAAAAATGTTCCCCAATCTCCATTTAACCAGTCAACCAAAGCCCCAGACGATGATGCTAAAGTGGTTCGACCAGCAGTACCAATTGAAGCAAGTAATGCATATTGTGTAGCTGTATAAGTTCTATCAACTAGTAATGATATAAAAGCAACAAAAGCCACAGTTGCAAAAGCAGCTGTAATATCATCAGCTATTACAGCAATAGCAAATAAAATTTCTGATTTTCCAGTCCATGCTAAAACTGCAAATAAAAGATTTGTTAAAGCCATTAGTCCTCCAGCAAAGAACATTGTTTTAATTGTTCCAGCTCTCATAGCCATTATTCCACCTAACAATGTAAACACAACTGTTGTTATCCAACCAAGTCCTTTTGAATAAATCGCAATTTGGCCTTTGGAAAATCCAATTTCTTTATAAAAGACAATAGACATTCTTCCCATAAAGGCTTCACCTATTTTGAATAAGAAGACAAAGCCCAAAATTCCTAGAGCAATAGCAAAACCATTTTTTTTAAAAAAACTAATAATAGGCCCACCAATAGTTCCGGTAATATAAGCAATAAAGTTTGTAATTATATTTCTAGCACCAAGTTTTCCCTCTATCAATTTGTCAGTCTCTCTTTGTTTTGCTTGTCTATCCGTCTCAATTGGTTCATGAACAAACATTAACCCTATGTTCATTAAGATTATTAAAATACCTAGAATTAAAAAGGTAGCTTGCCAATAATCTGTAACACCTAGATTTTCAAAATATTCAGCTGTAAACAAAGCGACTACTCCTCCTAACTTATAGCCTGTCCACCATCCAACAACAGCCATAGCTGCACCAGCAGCCATAGATTTTCCTTCATTTTCATTTATTTGTTCAATTCTTAAAGCATCTACAGTTATATCCTGTGTAGCTGATGCGATAGCAATAATTAATCCAACTGTAATTAATAACGCTAAATTTTCAGTAGGATTTATTATGCTCCAAACTATTAAACTTACTAAAATAATCAGCTGCATCAAAACTATCCAGCCTCTTCTATGACCTAGTTTTTTCGTTAGTATTGGAATTTGAATTCTATCTATAATAGGAGCCCACAAATAATTGAAGGCATATACTCCAAAAATTAGTCCCGCCCATCCAATTGTTGATCTACTAAGACCTTCTTCTTTAAGCCACAGACTCAAGCTACTTGCGATTAATACCCAAGGGAATCCACTTATTGAACCTAATAAAAGAATTCTTACCATACGAATATCTTTATAAACCGATAGAGAATCAAGCCATGATTGTTTTTTTATTTGATCCATAATTAATTTCTCCAAAAAGATGGTAAGAACAATACTAATATCGCAAATAACTCAAGTCTACCTAAAATCATACCTATAGTTAAGATCCATTTTGAAATGTCCGGCAATGCTGAAAAATCTCCATTAGGCCCAATAATAGTACCTAATCCTGGACCAACATTTGATATTGATGTTGCGGCTCCAGAAATAGCTGTAATAAAATCTAAACCAGTTAACGATAATAATGCAGCTAAAATAAAAAATATAACAAAATAAAAATAAATAAATGAAATAATTGATGCAATAAATTTATCATCTACTGATCCTTGATCATATTTAATTAAAAATACTCCCTTAGGATAAATGATTTTTTTTAATTGATTTAATATAAATAAATATAATATTTGAATTCTAAAAATTTTTACTCCACAAGTAGTTGATCCAGCACAACCACCTATAAACATGAGAACAAGAAATATAGTTATGGGAAAGCTTCCCCAGCTATCATATTCAGCATTTACATAACCTGTGCCAGTTAATATTGAAATGGTATTAAATAAAATAG